>CALHCJ010000112.1 GCA_937936275.1 uncultured Flavobacteriaceae bacterium | reverse complement strand
CATTTCTTTTGAACCAGCTTCATTAGGACAAGCATCTTTACTGTCCTCAATGCCATCACCGTCAGCATCTGGACAACCATTGAATGCTTCAAGACCAGCAACTTCTGGACAAGCATCATCTTTGTCATAAATACCATCACCGTCAGTATCAGTACCACCAAATTTAACTGAAATACCAGCTAAATGTTGCCAGTGCTTTACTCCATAATCTTCAAAAGCATGCTTATATCCAGTTTGAAGAGTCAATGCAAGATTGTCAGAAAACCAGATGTTTGCGCCAATACCACCATTAACAGTACCAGCACCAATTTCATCAACCCAAGTATAACCACCGCCTATTTCCAAGAAAGGATCGATAACGGTGTTTTTAAGAAAGCTGTACTTTATCGTACCATCTAAAGCATAATGAGATAAATCATCTACTCTTACATCTCCTAATTTGCTTATTTTGTTAAGAGATCCTCTTACTCCAACTGCGAAACCGTCACCTACCGATTTAGATACGCCGATATAAGATACGGAAGGAAGTATGTTCCAGTGATCGTTCACATTGAACAATTCATTACCAAAAGAACTTACATCTCCAGTAGGATAGACGTCAATAGCATTGACACCAAATTGCACTTGCCAAGGATTATTCTCGTCTTGCGCTTGTATGCCTTGAAGACCTACTAATAATAGGGCCAAAGCCATTAATTTGCTAAGATGTTTCATGTTTAAAATTTTAAGTTTAAGTGTTTATTAGCTGCAAATGTAACTTGTTAAATATTATTAACAAAATACATTTCTTATTTTTTTTAACGCATTTGATAGATAAAAACGGGTATTTAAACGATTTTTAATGCTTTCCCAACCTCTACAAATGCCGTTATCGCTTGGTCTAAATGTTCTAATTCATGGGCGGCAGAAAGTTGAACACGAATTCTTGCTTTATCTCTAGGAACAACAGGAAAAAAGAATCCGATGACGTAAATTCCTTTCTCTAGTAGCATATTGGCCATTTGCTGAGAAAGCTTGGCATCATAAAGCATTACGGGAACAATAGCAGAATCGCCATCGATGATGTCGAAACCTGCAGCTTTCATCCCTTTTTTAAAATAGTTTGTATTCTGTTCAAGTTTATCGCGTAAAGAGGTGTCATTTTGAAGCATCTCAAAGACTTTTATAGATGCTCCTACAATAGCTGGTGCTAAAGAATTTGAAAAGAGGTATGGTCTCGAGCGCTGACGCAGGATTTCAATAATTTCTTTTTTACCGGTGGTGTAACCTCCCATCGCACCTCCGAGAGCTTTTCCTAAAGTACCTGTGATGATATCAATTCTATCCATCACGCCTTTTTCTTCTAGGGTGCCACGGCCGGTCTTACCAATAAACCCTGTTGCATGGCATTCGTCAATCATAACTAAAGCATCGTATTTATCAGCTAAGTCGCAGATCTTATCTAAAGGCGCCACTAAACCATCCATAGAAAAAACACCATCCGTAACTATTATTTTGAAGCGAGCATTGTCCGCATTGGCCTGTTGTAGTTGTTTTTCAAGATCAGCCATATTGTTATTGGCGTATCGAAAACGTTTTGCTTTGCACAAGCGAACACCGTCGATAATGGAAGCATGGTTTAAAGAATCAGATATGATTGCATCTTCTGCTGTAAGTAAAGGTTCGAAAACTCCACCGTTTGCGTCAAAGGCAGCAGCATACAATATAGTATCTTCAGTACCATAGAAATCTGCAATTTTTTGCTCTAACTCTTTGTGAATATTCTGTGTACCACATATAAAACGAACAGATGACATACCAAAACCATGAGTGTCCATAGCATCTTTTGCTGCTTGAATAACTTCTGGGTGAGATGAAAGCCCTAAGTAGTTATTGGCACAAAAATTTATGACCTCTTGGCCTGTTGAGATCTTGATAACAGCGTCTTGAGCAGATGTAATAATCCGTTCCGTTTTGTAGAGACCGTCTTCTTTTATTTGATCGATTTCGGTTTGTAGATGTTCTTTTATTTTTCCGTACATAATAATTCTTAAATAAATTCTGGTGTTACTTCTTCGTTAATATATATAATGATTTTGTTTTCTATTTGATACCCCATCTCTTGCAACGCATCAGCATAAGCGTAAACTTGTTCTTGATATCTTGAATCACGTTTGCCAGTTTTATAATCAATAACAGTTGCTTTATTATTTTTTAGAACAACACGATCTGGTCGTAAAATACTTCCGGTTTTGGTGATTATATCTTTTTCGTTCTTAATGACATTTCCTTTACCAAAATCATAATATGCTGATAACTCTTTGTGATTAATAATCATAGCTATTTTATTTCGGAGCTTGCTCCTGTCAACTGAAGCAATAGCTCCTGTTTGAGCTAAGGTATCTAGTGCGATATCAATATCTTTTTCAGTTTCAACAAGACTCATAACATGGTGTATGAGATTTCCTTGAGATATAGCGTCTTCGCGGTCGGTATCCCATAGCATTCCTGAAGTTGTTAAGATTCTGAAAGCAGAGCGATCTTTATAAGAATACTGAAATGGAATATCTTCTTGGTCTTTAATGGTCATCTCACCAACAAAATTAGTCAATGAACCAAAGGTGTATATGAAATTATTCTCCTCCCATAGTCCTTTCTTAATCAGGTATGAAGTGAATAAATCAGTATAAGTTTTTGGAGTGTCACTAGAAGTTACTTTTAGACTTGTTATAATGTACAATGCTTTGACAGCTCTGGTAAGTGCAACATAGAGAACATTAAAAGCATCTAATTCTAATCTGTTATTCTCTTCATTAAATAGATGAGCGGCCAATTCATTATATTCAGTAACTTCTTGTTTTTTGTTGATTAACACCTCTGAAAATCCGTTAAAATTTTCTTTATCAACTGGAAGCCACAATTTAGGTTCTTGTTCCTTGTAGATTTTAGTATGTGCATAAGGGAAAATTGTAATATCAAATTCTAACCCCTTTGCTTTATGAACAGTCATGATTTGTACAGCATTCATAGTAGATGGAGCGGTAATACTCAGCCTATCTTTTTTCTTTTCCCAATAGGATAAATAAATTGGAATGCCCACGCCTTCTTTTTGCTCAACATCAAGTACCGTATCCATAAAGAAATTGATATATGCATCTGGTTTAGGCGCGAGATTAAATTGTTTGATCGCATATTCCATTCCGTCATAAACAGAAGCTTGTCTAAGACGACTTAGTTTAAAGCTAAAATCATGTTCTAAAAGAAGTTTAACCTTTTCTAAGTTTGAGGCAATATAGTCATGTCGATTTTCTTTTTCTACGGATAAATAAGAAAGAATTTCAAAAACTATGGCTTTATCGTCAGGTTGATTTTGCAAGCGTAATAAGTTAATCAGAAATCGAATTTTAGAACTACTTTGAAGTAGTAAACTTTCTGAAGATATGATCGGAACGTTCTCTTGAGCAAGAAAATTTGCCAGTGCAATTCCCTCTTTATTGCCCCTTACTAAAATGCAAATGTCCTTGTAGACATATGATTTATTAATGACCTCATGAATGGTTTTGAGTACTTCTTGACCATATAATTCGTCAATTGTTTGAGTTTCATTCTCCTCTAAAAAAGTTAGTCGCACAAGACCACCTTCTTTGGTATTGCTCGTTTGCTTGTTTCCTTTTTCAAAAAGGCTTTGATATATTTCGCTGTTGAAGTAAGAACTAGTATTGGTAAAAAAATCATTGTTAAATCTTACAATTTCTGGGAGGCTGCGGTAATTACTGGGAAGATTTTCGACTCGAGGAGCTATTACAAAGGGGTTTGCTTTACCATTAACCAAATTCAGAAACTGTTCGGCTCTACCTCCTCGCCATCTATATATGGCCTGTTTTGCATCACCAACTAGGAAAAGAGATCCATTTTCGGTAGATAGAGCGTTGTCAATTAATGGTACGAGATTCTGCCATTGCATTTCAGAAGTGTCTTGAAACTCATCGATAAAATAATGACTGTATTTTTCACCTAAGCGTTCATAAATAAATGGAGCAGGTTGGTCTTTTATCTCGTTTGAGATAATACTATTAAACTCATAAATGGGTAATTGATCGCGCTCGACCTGTATGTGTTTTATTTCTTGTTGAATGGCATTCAAGACTGTGAGCGGAACGATATTTTTATAGATGTTATTAAAAAGTTGAAAAGAAAAGGTATTCTCTTTGATGGTATTGAAAAGTACTATAAATTGAGGGTGTAAACCATCTAAGATTATTTTTTTTGCTGGCTCGCATTTTCCTGAATATAACGGTGATGAATCAAAATTTTGTTTCCACCCAGCTTTGAAGTCAATATTGAAGTCGCCTTGCTCAATTTTAAGAATAAACTTGGGAAACCAGCTTGATTTAAAATCTGAATATTCCAGTTCGTTCTCATTGATAATTAGAAGTATTTGAGCGGCATCGGCACGAATTTGTGCTGATATACTCTTAATACTTGCCCTAATTGCGTCTTGAAGGTCTAAAAAATCTTCAATTTTTTTATCTTCAAATTGTTTAAGATGATTGTTGTTGGCCTCATTGAAGATAAGGGCTCCAACTTTGTTTAGATCTAAAGCGATATCCCAGCTTTTATCATCATCTATTTTTTCTAAAGCAAAATCTAGAAGCACTTTGGTCAATTGCTGATCAACACCTGCTTTGCTAATCAGTCTACCCACAGCTTCATCAAGCAACAATGCGGTGTCTAATACAACTTCAAAATTCTGTGGCAACTTAAGGTCTTTGGCAAAAGTTCTTATAAGGCGATGTGTGAATTTATCTATGGTAGAAATATCAAAAAAAGCATAGTTATGTAATATTTTTTTTAATGCATGTTTAGACCGCTCTTGAAGTTCTTTAGCGCTAATGTGTAGTTCGCTAATGAGCGCAGTAAACATAGGGGAAGGGTCTTCGAGAGCTTGTGTTTGACTGAATTCGAAAAGACTATTTAAAATTCTGTCCTTCATTTCGTTGACCGCCTTGTTCGTAAAAGTGATCGCTAAAATTTGACGATAGCCTTCTTTAGAGGATAAAAGTATACGCAAATACTCTTTTGCCAAAGTGTAGGTCTTACCCGATCCAGCAGAAGCATTATATATTTTGAATGACGTTTCGCGCACTTAATTTTTGTTGCAAATTACACAGAACTGACCAATTTCTATTACCGTACTTAACAAATAATTATAGGTTTTTGAATGTTAATATTTGTAAATTTGAAAATACATTAATAACATACAAATACGATAATTATGGCTTTTGAATTACCAAAATTACCCTATGCCTATGACGCATTGGAACCACATATTGATGCCAGAACGATGGAGATACACCACACTAAACATCACAATGGATATACTACTAAATTAAATACGGCTATCGAAGGAAGCGATTTAGCAGAAAAATCAATTGAAGATATTTTATCAAATCTCGATATGTCTAACGGAGCCGTTAGAAATAATGGAGGTGGGTTTTTTAATCATTCGCTTTTCTGGAGTGTAATGTCTCCTGACGGAGGTGGAGCGCCTTCAGGCGAATTAGCTGATGCAATCAACACCGCTTTCGGGTCATTTGATTCTTTTAAAGAGAAATTTAGTGCAGCCGCAGGAACAAGATTCGGGTCAGGATGGGCTTGGCTTTGCGTGCACCCAGGAGGTAAGGTTGAAGTTTGCTCGACACCAAATCAAGATAATCCACTAATGCCAAATGTTGGTTGTGGCGGTTATCCTATTTTGGGTCTTGATGTTTGGGAACATGCTTACTACCTAAATTATCAAAACAGAAGACCAGATTATGTTAGTGCCTTTTTCAATGTGATTAACTGGGACAAAGTGTCTGAGTTGTACGCATCTCATAAATAGAGCCGTCTCTTTACATAAATTGCATAATTAAAAAGCATCCTATCAATTTTGATAGGATGCTTTTTTGTCTAGTTTAAAAATAGAAAAGGGCGGAGAAGTCTCCACCCTTTTCGTCCCAAATCTTACCATAAACTTAACCTACTTATGCTATGGCAATACTAAATTACTGGTATTGTGTTAAATAAAAAAGGAATTTTGGTATTTTTTAAGAGCTTGACTTTTTTTGAAAAAAGTAAGATTTTACTTAAAAAATGGGTGAGCTGTGGAAAATACTAAGGTTTTCAAATAAAAAAGGTGGAGAAGTCTCCACCTTTTTTGCCCCAAATCTTACCATGAACTTAACCTACTTATGCTATGGTTCTCTAAAAGTATCGTATTGATAGTCTTTAAAAAAAGGTTTTGGATGAATGCCTTTTTATCTGGTTGAAAGGCTTTCTATATGTAAATAACTTGGGTGATTACCTCAAAAAGCAGTACTTAAAATTGAGATTTTACTGAGGTTTCAAGTATTGAAAACAGTGTAATTAAAGGTACATATAATGTAATACACAAGTTAAAATAATCATGAGGTAGGGTCGAAGTCTGGATCAAAAGTAAAATAAAAAGGCGGAGCATTGCCCCGCCTTTTCCCCAAATCTTACCATGAACTTAACCTACTTATGCTATGGTTCTCCAAAGATAAATGAAGGCTGATGAGAGTTAAAAATTCTTTGTTGAAGCGTCTATTATTCGGTTGAAGTGTAGTTTGGGAAAATGAAAAAGTGAAAGACCAGAAAATAAAAAAGGTGGAGAAGTCTCCACCTTTTTTGCCCCAAATCTTACCATGAACTTAACCTACTTATGCTATGGCAAGTCTAAAGTAAGCGGCAGGCTTTCAAAGCGGCTAAAAACACGCTGAATGGCACATATTATCGATGAAGTACAAGAATTTGTGCATTTCGTCGATAATCGTATTAATAGGCCCGTTCATTTTTACCTTCATAGAAGTTGATAAAAGCTCTATTGACTACTCTGTTTCCTCCTGCAGTTGGATAGTTTCCAGTGAAATACCAGTCCCCCAAATTTTTCGGACATGCCAGATGAAGGTTACTAATAGTTTGATAGATTATTTCGACTTCCGCCTTAATGTCTTTTGGACTTAATAGCTCGCCACTTTTCTTTGAAATTTCATCTGCTGTAAAAGGAGCATAAAACTCCTTTACATAGTTGATAACATCAGCATCTTTACGATTGATTTGGGTAAGGCATTTTTTGTAGATACCTTCTACAATGTCCATGGTGCCTTTATCTTCATGCAATGCTAGAGCAGCCTTAAAGGCAATAAAATCTTCAAGCTTAGCCATGTCAATACCATAACAATCAGGATAGCGAATTTGGGGTGCAGAAGAGACAACAATGATCTTTTTTGGAGATAGACGATCAAGAATACGAAGTATACTTTTCTTTAGCGTAGTTCCCCTTACGATACTATCATCAATAATTACTAAATTATCGCCTCTGTCTACAGAGCCATAGGAAATATCATAAACATGCGCTACAAGATCATCTCGACTACTGTCTTGAGTGATGAATGTTCTTAGCTTTGCATCCTTGATAGCTACTTTTTCAATTCTAGGACGAACCTCTAAAATTTCATGAAGCTCTTCACTCGTAATTTTTGATCCGATAGAAAGAATCTGTTCTTCTTTCTTCTTATTCAGATAGTTCTGTGCTTCTTTAACCATGCCGAAAAAAGAAGTTTCGGCAGTATTCGGAATGTAAGAGAATACGGTTTTCTTGATGTCATGATTTATGGCGGTTAAGATTTTAGGAAAAATAAGTTTCCCCAATTCTTTACGCTCTTGATAGATTTCTTTATCGCTTCCCCGAGAAAAATAAATACGCTCGAAAGAACAGGCTTTTCTTTCGGTAGGTTCGAGAACTTGCTTTACCGCAGTTGTTCCATTTTTCTTTATAATAAAGGCATGACCAGGATCTAGTTCATGAACATCATCGTACGAAACATTAAAAACTGTTTGAATTGCAGGTCGCTCTGATGCCACCACTGCTACTTCATCATCTTGATAATAATATGCGGGTCGAATACCAGCAGGGTCTCTTAAAACAAACGCATCGCCGTGACCAATAAGTCCGGCCATTGCATAACCACCATCAAAATTTTTAGCCGCTCTTCGTAATATCTTAGATACTTTTAGCCGTTCTGCTATAATAGCAGAAGCTTCTCGTTTGTTGTAGCCTTCTTTTTTTATTTGCTTATATAATTTGGCAACGGCATCATCTAGAAAATGGCCTATTTTCTCCATTACTGTGACCGTATCAGCCATTTCCTTAGGGTGCTGACCTAATTGTACTAAGTTGTCAAAAAGCTCATGAACATTGGTCATATTGAAATTACCCGCCATGATGAGGTTTCTGTGCATCCAATTGTTTTGACGCAAGAAGGGGTGTACGCTTTCTATACTATTTTTCCCAAACGTTCCATAACGCACATGACCAAGCAACAGCTCGCCGATGTACGGAATATACTTTTTCTGTAAAGCAACATTCTCAGCATATTCAGGATTTTGCTCAATCTCACTATTAATGCGATCATTAATTTGTGCAAAAATATCTTGAATAGGTTGCTGCTCATTTGAGCGAACACGACTCATATATCGTTCACCAGCATTCATGTCTAATTTAATACTTGCAAAACCAGCCCCGTCTTGACCGCGATTGTGCTGCTTTTCCATCATCAAATACATTTTGTTAACTCCGTAAAAGGCGGTACCGTATTTATCTTTATAGTACTCCAATGGTTTCAACAATCGTATTACCGATATACCACATTCGTGTTTGATAGCGTCACTCATTAGTTATATAAATTAAAAAAGCCCCGAATGTCAGGGCGTGTATTTATTTTAGTTCAATGTCGAATTGCGTTAATGTTTTAAATTGATGCAGGCGCTTATTGACTTCATCCCTTTCTAAAGTTTCCATACGCTCAGTACCAAATCGTTCAACCGAGAACGATGCAAGATTAGATCCATGAATTACGGCATTTTTCATATTTTCAAAAGAAATATTATCGGTGGCTGCCAAATAGCCTGAAAATCCTCCTGCAAAAGTATCACCTGCCCCAGTGGGGTCAAACACTTCTTTCAATGGCAGGGCGGGAGCAAAGAATATATTGCCATCATGAAACAACAGTGCTCCATGCTCACCTTTCTTAATAACCACATATTTCGGCCCCATGGTTTGAATTTTGGCGGCCGCTTTTACTAAAGAATACTCCCCAGTTAGCTGTCGAGCTTCCTCATCGTTAATAGTGATGACATCAATATGTTTGATCACCTTTATTAAATCGTTCAAGGCGTTATCCATCCAAAAATTCATCGTGTCTAATACGATTAGTTTTGGTCGTTTTGTCATTTGATTTATTACACTCAATTGTACCATTGGATGTAAATTACCCAACATCACTACTTCAGCATCTTTATAATTTTCTGGCACCACGGGATTAAAATCTGCGAGAGTGTTCAATTCTGTTGTTATCGTATCTCTTGAATTAAGATCATTATGATATTTCCCTTTCCAATAAAAGGTTTTACCACCTTCGACGATTTCAATTCCTGAAATATCAATTCCTTTTGAAGAAAGAAGGTCTAAATATGTTTGTGGTAAATCATCTCCAACGATAGATACAATAGCAGAATCAACATTGAATTGAGAAGCGGCAAGACCAATAAATGTAGCAGCCCCACCGAGAATTTTTTCAGTTTTCCCAAAGGGAGTTTCAATTTCATCGAAAGCAACTGTACCTACAATTACTAATTTTCCCATAGTCAATTTGTGGAGTAAAAATTAAGCTGCAAATATAGGGTTTTGTCAAAGTAAAATATAGCAGTGTTTATATCAAATTATAAAATTTGATTACAAAGGTTATTTTCTACCAAAGTCTGCTGGAATCTCCCCCCAAGCCTTAGTCTCCCATTTCACAATAGGGGTGTCATAAGAATTCTTTTTGAGCCAATCAATTGCACGTCTAATCAAATCAAAAAGTGTCTTGTTTTTTGCTGTTTCTACAAGCTTAGTATTGCACGATTTTTTGCGAACCCAACTCATGGCAGTACGTGAATCAGTATAAATTATGCGGTCGCTTTTACGCTCTTTTAAATAGGCCAGCCCATGAACTAGTGCTAGAAACTCTCCGATATTGTTAGTGCCTTGTGCGAATGGGCCTTGTTTGAATAGTTTCTTTTTTGTTTTCGTGTCGACCCCTTGATATTCCATTATGCCAGGGTTTCCGCTAGAGGCGGCATCAACGGAAATGGAATGATAATTGGGTTGTCCTATTTTTAGCAATTGTTCTTGGGAAAGGGAGACCACTCCTTTTTTCTTTCCCTTATATTCTTCATAACTTCCGTTGTAGGCATTTTTAGCCAATTCGTAAGTAGCAAACGACTTATATTCTGCCCCCTTATATCCCTCTATGGCAGCTTTGCACTCTTTCCAAGTATTATAAACACCAGGTCGTTTGCCTTTCCAGACGGTATAGAATTTTACTTTTTTTGCCATTACATTTCCGACAATAATTGTTCAATTACTTTTGGAAAATGCTCGTATTCTAGAGCATGCACTTTTTGAGCGATCTCTAACACGCCATCTTTTGGAGATAGTACTGTTTTTGACTGATGAATAATAGCTCCATCGTCGTAGTTTTCGTTCACATAGTGAATTGTGATTCCAGTTTCTATTTCGTGATTGTCTTTTACCGCCTGATGTACATGGTTTCCATACATACCTTTCCCACCATATTTGGGAAGCAAAGCAGGATGAATATTTACAATTTGATTGGGAAAATGTTCTATAAGACCAGAAGGTATCTTCCAAAGAAAACCTGCCAAAACTATTAAATTTGGCTGTAGACTTTTAAGAATATTTACGACACAATCTGTCTCATAAAAGGCGGTTCTATTAAAATATAAACCATTGATTTTCAATTTATTACATCTGTCTAAAACTTTGGCATCTCTTTTGTTGGTTAGCACACCGGCTATAGTAACGTTAGGCTTGTCATGAAAATGATGTATGATGTTTTCAACATTTGAACCAGAACCAGAGGCAAATAATACAATATTTTTCATGAAAAGAAACAGCGTTACTAAAGAAGAATAATTTGAAGCTAAATTAGTACTCTTGCATTTAAATTTCTTAAATTACGAGACATTTTAACGGCAAAACGTGTTATTAATCTAAAGTTTTTTATTTTTGCCATCAATTTAAATTTTTAAAACCAAATATTATTATGTCAGACATTGCATCAAGAGTTAAAGCTATCATCGTTGATAAATTAGGAGTTGATGAAAACGAAGTGGTTACTGAAGCTAGCTTTACGAACGATTTAGGGGCAGATTCTCTAGATACTGTTGAGTTGATTATGGAGTTCGAAAAAGAATTCGATATTCAGATTCCAGACGATCAAGCTGAAAATATTGCAACAGTTGGCCAAGCCATAAGTTATATAGAAGAAGCGAAGTAATCTTAAAATGATTTCTTGAACAAGATTTGAAATTATCCATGCGGTAACAATATCGCATGGATATTTTTTTTAATTTGCCTAATAAGCGTGTAAAATTTAGTTCAATGCAGATAAAGCGAGTTGTAGTTACCGGAATGGGAGCCCTTACCCCCATAGGAAACAACATTGATGAATATTGGGAAGGATTAGTAAATGGCAAGAGCGGTTCAGCTCCTGTAACGTACTATGATACTGAGAAATTTAAAGTAAAATTCGCATGTGAATTAAAAAACTATAATTCCGCTGATTTTTTCGATCGAAAAGAGGGTCGTAAATTAGATAAATTTGCGCAGTACGCACTTGTAGCTTCTGATGAGGCCATAATTGATTCAGGTTTAGACCTTGAAGCTATCGATAAATTTAGAGTTGGAGTTATTTGGGGTGCTGGTATTGGTGGACTCGAAACTTTTCAAAATGAAGTATTAAACTTCGCAGCCGGAGATGGAACACCGAGATTTAATCCTTTTTTTATTCCAAAAATGATCGCCGATATTGCTCCAGGTAATATCTCTATCAAACATGGTTTTATGGGGCCGAATTATACAACAGTTTCGGCTTGTGCATCTTCTGCAAATGCCTTGATTGATGCTTTAAACTATATTCGATTAGGTTATTGTGACGTTATTGTTTCCGGGGGAAGTGAAGCAGCAGTAACTATAGCAGGGATGGGAGGATTTGGTGCTATGCACGCACTTTCAACCAGAAATGACAGTCCTGAAACAGCTTCAAGACCCTTTGATGGAACCCGTGATGGATTTGTATTGGGAGAGGGAGCAGGAGCCTTGATTTTAGAAGAATATGAGCATGCCAAAGCACGTGGAGCAAAAATATATGCTGAAGTAGTTGGCGGCGGGTTGTCAAGCGATGCCTATCATATGACCGCACCGCACCCTGATGGAATAGGTGTAGTTCAAGTAATGAAAAACTGCCTGAAAGATGCAGGTTTAAAACCTGAAGACGTAGATGCTATTAACACACATGGCACTTCTACTCCGTTAGGAGATGTTGCAGAACTGAAAGCAATTTCTGAAGTTTTTGGAGATCATGCGCCCAACATAAATATTAATTCTACGAAATCAATGACGGGGCACTTATTAGGTGCTGCTGGTGCTATTGAAGCTATTGCTTCAATCTTAGCAATGAAACACGGCATTGTACCACCAACGATAAATCATACCACAGTTGATGAAAATATAGATCCGAAATTGAACTTAACGCTTAATAAGGCTCAAAAAAGAGAAGTAAACGTGGCGCTAAGTAACACGTTTGGATTTGGGGGTCATAACGCTTGTGTAGTTTTTAAGAAAATCGACTAAGCCCAAAAATGAACTTTCCATCTAATTTATTTAATTCCCATTCTAAAGAAGATGGGAATTTTTTTTTGGGAATGGTGAACATTTTAGGATTCAAACCTAAACGACTTAAAGTATATAAAAAAGCCTTTCTACATCGGTCTGCAAATAAGAAAGATAAAGAAGGCAATCCAATGAATTATGAGCGCTTGGAATTTTTGGGAGATTCCATGCTAGGCACCATAATTTCAAGACATCTTTACAACGAAGTGCCCTTAGGAGATGAAGGATATCTAACAAAGATGCGATCTAAGATAGTAAGTCGCGAACATCTTAATGAGTTGGGAAAAGATTTAAACCTAATTCACTATGTTGAAAGCAGAATACCAAAATCTCATTTCGGTGACAATATACACGGTAATGTTTTTGAAGCCTTAGTAGGTGCAATATATTTAGACAGGGGATATAAGTACTGTGAAAAATTTATTAATGAGAGAGTGATTGCGCCATATGTAGATATCGAGCAATTAGAAGGCAAAGTAATCAGTTACAAAAGTCTTGTTATTGAATGGTGTCAAAAGCAAAAAAAGTCTTTTAATTTTAATGTTTACGAAGACACAGGAAATGACAGTTTAAAACATTTCGCTGTCAAACTTTCCATTGGAAATCATGTTATTGCTAAAGCAAGAGCAACTTCTAAAAAAAAGGCTGAGGAAAGAGCTTCGAAAAGGGCTTATTTCGCATTGCAAGACAAGATGGAGAAATCTTGAAAAGAAATTTATAGTTACCAAATCGTTAAAATTTCTCCTAAAAGTGTTTTCGAACACAGTGCTTTAGGCTATTTTCTTTTTTAGCTTTATATTTGAAGTTCGCTAATACATAATGGCAGTACATAAAATCACAGATGATTTTTACGAAGATTCTTTTGCGCTCGTGGCTTTGCACAGTAGTCTAGAAGATTTTTCTATAGTATATACAATAAATTCTTATTTGAAATCGAAGTTCAAACGGGCTTCGGAAGATTTGGATTTATCAGAAAAGGTCTCATTTCCAATTTTTGAATGGAAAGATGATAGCACCGAAAGTTATTGGACCCTTATTAGCAACAAGAGCCAATTTCAGGAAAAATCTACGGGAAATGATCTTTTCGAAAATGAACCGTCGTTTAGCAAACAATATCTACTGCCAGAATATAGAGAAGTAGATTATATTCTAAAGATTGAGTCCGATGACTTTGCTTTTGATGAAGATGTGCTGAAATCATTACTTACAATACCCAAGATAATAACTGCTTACATTTTAAATACAGATCATTTAAAATCTAAGAACAACCTAATTTTTTGAGAATGCCAAACAAGAAAAAAACCAAGATCGTTGCCACCTTAGGGCCTGCTACAAGTAGAAAAGAAGTACTTCGAGATATGATAAAGGCAGGCGTTGATGTCTTCCGAATCAATTTTTCGCATGCTGATTATGACGATGTGAAAGCACGAATCAGTATGATTCGAGAGTTGAATGAAGAGATGCAAATTTACACTTCGATTTTAGCAGATTTACAGGGGCCAAAATTACGTGTGGGTGTGATGGCGGGTGAAGTTGTAGTGGCTCCAGGAGATGAAATAACTTTTGTAACCGGGACTCCATTTGAAGGTACGGCTGAGAAAGTGTATATGAACTATACCAACTTTCCAAAAGATGTAAAAGCTGGAGAACGTATTTTATTGGATGATGGAAAACTAATGTTTGAAGTTATTGCTACAAATGGCAAGGACGAAGTTAAAGCTAAGGTAATTCAAGGCGGTCCTTTGAAATCAAAAAAAGGAGTCAACCTACCAAACACAAATATCTCGTTACCAGCCTTAACTGAAAAGGATGTAAAGGATGCAATTTTTGCTATTTCGTTAGATGTAGATTGGATAGCGCTCTCATTTGTTAGGTTTAGCCAAGATTTAATTGACTTGCGAAAAATCATCAATGAACACTCCGACGAAAAAATTCCGATCATTGCAAAAATTGAAAAGCCAGAAGCTGTTGAAAATATTGATAAAATTGTTGCTTATTGTGACGGTTTGATGGTTGCACGTGGTGATTTAGGTGTAGAAGTACCAGCGCAAGAAGTGCCACTTATTCAAAAGCAATTGGTTTTAAGAGCTAAAAAAGCTAGAATTCCTGTGATTATTGCAACTCAAATGATGGAGACTATGATCACAAGTCTTACGCCAACAAGAGCAGAGGTAAACGATGTTGCCAATTCTGTGATGGATGGGGCTGATGCTGTAATGCTTTCCGGTGAAACTTCTGTTGGAAACTATCCTGTTCAGGTTATTGAAAAGATGTCTAGTATTTTGCAGAGTGTGGAGGGTTCAGAATTAATTAATGTTCCACATGAACCACCTCACATTAGAACAAATCGGTATATAACAAAATCAGTTTGTTATCACGCTGCCTTTATGGCGAATGAAATAAAAGCTAAAGCTATTTCTACTTTGACCAATAGTGGGTATACGGCTTTTCAAATTTCTGCGTGGAGACCAAGTGCGCATATTTTAGTCTTTACTTCGAATAAAAGAATTTTGACACAACTGAATTTGTTATGGGGTGTTAAAGCATTTTACTATGATAAATATGTATCGACTGACGAAACTATTGAAGATGTAAATAAGATAGCTTGTCAGAAAGGGTTTTTAGATGTTGGAGATATGCTTATCAGTCTCGCTGCGATGCCAATAAAGGAAAAAGGAATGGTGAATACCCTAAGAGTTACTGAAATAGAATCATGTAATTTCTAATATCTACATTTACTTTTATAAAAAAGTCCTGACTAAAGCTAATTAGTTAGGACTTTTCAGTTAGGAGCAAAAAACACTTAAGCTACTTCCTTTTCATAGGCTATAAAGTTCACTACTTTTCCTGAGGCGTTAAAAATAGGTTCTCCTTTTATCCAACAATTATATGTCGAACCGTCTTTTCTATAGTTAAGTACTATTGCTTCAAAAGGTTTTTTATTTTTAACTGCGGCCCCAATCTGTTTGGTTGTTTTCTCACAGGTCTCAGCGCCCTGAAATATTTTTGGTTTTTTACCAACTATTTCTTCGGGCTTATATCCGTTCATATCTGTGATATTTCGCGTAGCATGTACTATGTTTAAATGTGCATCTGTGACAACAATAACATGCTCTTTTTCAAACAGTGCCTGATTAAATTCTTTATTATATTCCCATTGCTGTTTTTTAGAAATAGCCGAAAGGATAGTAATATCCCTGTACGCCATGCAAATTTTATCAAAAAAAGGAGCGAACAAATCCCAAGAGTTTATAGGAAGACTATTTATTTTCAAATTAGTATTAAACCTGTTTGCTGCTATATCGTAACTTTTGATTTCACTCATGATTTCTTCTAAATTTTAGGGCGTCAAATATTTTCATTATTGGCAAGAGAAGAAGAAAATTATTCCTTTCATTCTCACAGCATTTTTGTTAAAATTAGATAAACCATACAGGTTGTTAAAATTTTCAATGATGATTAACAATCTTGTTTAATAGATAGTTGGTTTTCAAGTGGTTTTGATCTCTTAAGGATAAACAAAAAAACGGACTAATTCTCTGTAAGCTCAACTTCTAACGGTATTTCATACATATGACACACGAATTTTATAATCAAAAAATAGGTTCTCTATTCGGATTTACAGATGATATAAAAAGCAATAAAATTGGATTTTCTGTGAACGCTGGGAACATAACTATTTTATGGAATAGAAATAAAATAGCTGTTGAAGTTAAAGTTGACGACATGGCATTTCAATTGTTTCCAAATCAACTAATGACTACTACATATTTACAATATATATCATACGATAAAACAGTTTTACCATTAACTGCGTTTTTATTTAACCGTGAATTCTACTGTATTTCAGATCACGATAGCGAGGTTTCTTGTAATGGAATTTTGTTCTTTGGAACTCAAGATCTTCCGATCATAACTATACCAAAAGGGCAAGAACGAAAGTTCAATACTTTATACGAAGTATTTGAAGATGAATTTGCTACTCCAGATCAAATACAGGGAGACATGCTACAAATGCTATTAAAGAGGTTGATAATTATCTGTACCCGTTTGGCGAAAGAACAATTGATTATTAAAAAACTTGATAATGATCAAATTGACGTAGTTCGTAAATTCAATGTTTTAGTTGACATACACTATAAGACCAAACGTAAAGTTAGCGATTATGCCGAACTACTTTTTAAGAGCCCTAAAACGCTTTCTAATTTATTTGCGTTGTATAACCAGAAATCGCCTCAACAAATTATCTTAGACCGTTTAGCACTTGAAGCAAAGCGATTACTACAATTTACTGAAAAACAAAATCAAGAAATTGCGTATGAGCTGGGTTTTAATGATCCTGCTCATTTTAGCGGATTTTTTAAGAAAATAACAGATTTTTCACCAACCCGATATCGCGAAAAGCAGGCGATTTGAGCATAAAGGGAAATATCTACAAGTCTTCGGGCAATTCATAATAACAATTACCTTCTTTTCTAACGCATCTTTGCCTTGTAATTAATAACAAAGCAAAATGAACGCACAGATTAAATCCATTTTCAATTTAATTGAGATTTTTCGACGATCGAAGAAGATTGAAGACAAAACAATCAATGCCAAAGCATATTGCGCAAAAAGCCATCATCACGATTTTTATTGTGATGCAGAATGGCCATTTATATCCATTTAATTTATTAACAACAAAAAAACAATTTAATTATGAGCACATTTAATGTACCTAAAAGAGAAGAAGTAAGTGAAAAGAACCAAGCGATTTTTGACTCGCTTGAAAAAGCAGTGGGTTTTGTTCCTAATCTATATGCTACCTACGCGCATTCAGAAAATGCGTTAGAAAATTACCTAAGTCTTAGCAATGCTAAAACTTCATTGAGTGCAAAGCAAAAAGAAGTTGTAAACCTTGCTGTAAGTCAAGTTAACGAATGCAGCTATTGCTTAGCTGCCCATACTGCAATTGGGAAAATGAACGGATTCGATGATGCTCAAATTCTGGAATTAAGACGAGGAGAAGCATCTTTCGATACGAAGTTGGATGCACTTGCACGTTTATCAAAGAACATTACTGAAAACCGAGGAGCCGCAGACACACCAGTGTTAGACAATTTTTTTGCTGCCGGCTGGTCAAAAGAAAATTTGATTGACACTATAGTTTTGGTAGGTGATAAGACCATTTCAAACTATTTACATAAAACTACAAACGTACCTGTAGATTTTCCAGCAGCACAAACCTTAGAAGTTCTAGAAGTATAAAAACAAATAATTAGTAATCAAAAATTCCTCTATTTAGAGGGTAAAACAAAAACAAGAAATTATGAAAAAAGTATTAGCATTAGTAGTATTAGCATTCGGAGCAGCATTTTCAATGAATGCTCAAGATCAGATGATGAAAAAAGATAAAATGATGAAAGAAACTGTGAGTACGATTGCTTTAGAGCAAACTCCTGGTGAGTTTGTACAAAAACAAATTACAGTTTCTGAAGGGACTTATGTTTTTGAAATTGCCAACAACGCTGTTGGTCATGATGTAGGTTTCGTTTTAGTTCCTAAAGGAAAAGATATCAGTAAACCTGAAAATCATATTCAAACGGCCTATGTAACTGAGGTAGTTGGCACAGGTAAAACGCAAACTTCTCAACCTACAAAATTGGCTAAGGGAGAGTACGTTTACTTTTGCCCAATGAACCCAACAGCCACTGATAATACGTTGATTGTTGAATAAGCGAAAACTATTGAAATAGAAAAGCCTAAGCTTATGCTTAGGCTTTTTTTATGTAAAGAAATAATTCTTAGTTTGCTTCAACTTGCTCAACTTTAGCATCATTTGTTTCTTCTAACTCTTCTGCCAAATCTTCTAATTCTCCTTTTACGCTACAAGAAACAGCGAATAAAGAAACAGCGAATAATGCGATTAATTTGGTACTTCTTAATGAAATTTTCATGGTTTAAGATTTTGTTGGGTTATAAAATATCTTCATTAAGAACCGACAAATGTTAATATTATTGCAAAAAGGTATAAAATTCGACAAACTACATCTTTTTTGATTAACTGCTTCACCACACATATTGTCTGCTAAAAATCAAATTTTAGCTGTACTAACACTTCTTGTTTTTCACTCTTTCTTTCCTTTTTTTCTGTATTTAGATTTGCAAGAGAAATGCCTAATAAGCGTACGGAATTATTGAGTTCTTCTTGATAAAGTAAATTTTTGGCTGTTTCTAGAAGTAGATCTTTGTCTGACACGTAATAGGGGAGTGTTTTACTTCTGGTTTGTAGTGTGAAATCACTATACTTAATTTTTAGGGTAATTGTTTTCCCAGCGATATTCGATTTTTTTAGGCGTCTCTCCAATTCTTCAGAAATATGTTGTAATCGTTCTAACATGAAAACTTCACTACTTAAATTTTCATTGAATGTTCTTTCTGCACCTACCGATTTTGGTGTTCTGTGAGGTTTTACCAAACTATTATGAATGCCTCTGACAACTTGATAATAGTAATTTCCGCTTTTTCCAAAGGTATTTTCTAAAAATTCAAGTGATTTAGTTTTTAGATCCTTTCCAGTGAAAATACCTAGTTTGTACATCTTTTCAGCTGTAACCTTACCAACGCCGTAGAATTTACGAATATCAAGATCTTCTAAAAATTGAAGAACTTCCTCCGGGTTAACTGTTTTTTGTCCGTTCGGCTTGTGATAATCACTTGCCACTTTAGCAATAAATTTATTGATTGAAATGCCAGCAGAAGCAGTTAGCTTTAATTCATCAAAAATGCGTTGTCTAATTTCTTGAGCTATTAGGGTAGCTGACGGATTTCCTTTTTTATTAACGGTTACATCTAAATACGCTTCATCTAAAGAAAGTGGTTCTACTAAATCTGTGTAGTCATAAAATATTTTACGGATAGCTTTTGAAATTTCTTTGTACCGATCGAAACGTGTTTTCACAAAGATGAGTTCTGGGCAATTGCGCTTTGCAATAACACTACTCATTGCACTACGCACTCCAAATTTTCGAGCTTCATAACTTGCCGCTGATACAACTCCTCTTTCAGAGCTTCCCCCAACGGCAATAGGTTTACCTCGTAGTTCAGGATTATCCAATTGCTCCACAGACGCATAAAACGCATCCATATCAACATGAATAATTTTACGTAAAGAAAAATCGGTCTCCATATTGTAAATTTATAATAACTTAAAAGAGATTGTAACCCTAGTTCAAGTTAAATGATAGAAATTGAGCGTAAATATCTAGTAGTATCTGACGCGTATAAAAACCAGGCTTCTTCGAAAACCCATATCGTTCAAGGATTTTTAAATACAGATCCAGAGCGAACCGTAAGAGTTAGAATTAAAGGAGATAGTGGATTTTTAACTGTAAAAGGAAAATCGAATACCTCTGGAACTTCTCGTTTTGAATGGGAAAAATCAATCAATTTGTCAGATGCACAAGCTTTGCTAGAGCTTTGTGAAAAAGGTGTTTTGGATAAAATTCGACATGAAATTTCTTTAGGAAAACATGTTTATGAAGTAGATGAGTTTCAAGGAGAAAATAAAGGACTAGTGGTGGCTGAAATAGAATTAGGCGATGAAAATGAAACTTTCGAAAAGCCCGATTGGTTGGGTAAAGAGGTCACGGGGGTGGTGAAATATTATAATTCACAACTAAGTAAACACCCTTTTCGGAAGTGGAAAAAATAGCGTGAATTATTTAGCAAACACTCCTTCTTTTTCAATTAAAGGGATTTCTGAAAGACTATGCTCGTTAACCGTGTTCTTTTCAAATAAAAAGCGCTTTTCATAGATCTTATTGTCTGCATAATATGTAACAAAGAACTCATTATTTAATGCCAGAACATCTTCTTGCATTAATTCTACTTTTGCGAATGATTTGGCAGCCACAACTCCTATAGCATGGCGCATTAATGAGGTCTTTCGCTCTTCATCATAACCTTTTGAGACAATCAAAACCATATCGATTTGAGTGGTTCGATTGTTGATTATATACACGTTCCAATCTTTCGCTAAAAACTCTTCATTCCACTCATGAACAGCGGCAAGATAAACGTCTTTAGCAATTGGGATTTCAATATCTTTTTTCATTGCGAGATTTGAGATTGAAGTATATCACTCAAAATTCTTTAAATGTGTTCTTAGCCATTCAAAACTTTCATTGATATTCGTGAATAGTTGTTCCTCAGGAATAACATCGGGAATAATATCTATAGAAGTCATCAAGTCTAATGGTTGATCTTTAAGACCCGTAAATAAGACCTTAATTTCTTTTTTCTGGAGTTCTTGTAAAGCGTCTTCTAAAGCATACAACCCAGATTGATCCATGTAGGGTACCTCATCAAAACGTATGATCAGAGCATCTACATCAGATATTTCTTGCAGCTGATCTTTAAAATGAGATGTGAAACCAAAGAAAAGAGGTCCGTAAAGGTGCTTAATAATCACCTTATCTTTGTATTTTTCATAAAATTTCTCTTCATCTTTCCAAGGTTTTTCACCGTCAAAACCAGCCAAAGAACCAACTTGAATTCCTTCTTCTCCAAGGTCACTTGCTTTCTTCATAAATAATAATGAAGCTAAAATGAGACCAATGCCAACCGCTTGTATTAAACTTCCAAAGGTGGTGAAAAGCAAAACCACAATCAGTACTAGAGCGTCTGCTTTTGGTACACTTCTTAAGTGTTTTAAACCTTTTGTATCAATTATTTTGAAACCAATAGGAATCAATATTCCTGCAAGAACGGCAAGTGGAATATGCGCCGCTAAAGAGCCAAGTCCTAATAAGACAGCTAAAAGAAATAGACCATGAAACATACCTGATAAACGTGTTCTTCCACCAGAATTTATGTTAACTACGGTTCCTTTGGTCGCTCCTGCACCAGGAATACCACCAAATATCGCAGCAACAGCGTTACCAATACCTTGACCTATTAATTCGCGATTACTATTGTGTTTGGTCTTTGTCATATTATCTGCAATGACTGACGTAAGCAAAGAATCAATAGAACCGAGTACTGCAAGAACGAGAGCATACTCTGCAATAAGTGAATAAGCAGAACTATCGATAGTTAAAATACCATCAAGTTGAAGACTTGGTAAACCGGATGGAATCTCACCGATAACAGGCGCATCCCACTTTAAAAAATAGGCCGCTAATGATGCTACAATCAAAGCCACTAAAGGACTAGGAACCGCCTTTGTAATTTTGGGAAAAACATAATATATAAGAACGGTCAAACCCCCGAGGGCCAATGCCTGCCAATTAAAATCTGTAAAAAGCCTTGGAAGATCTGTCATCACAGCTACTGTTGATTTCGCAGAATCTAAACCAGCAAAAGGAAATAACTGTAAAATGACAATGATTAAACCTACGCCACTCATAAAGCCTGAAACAACAGGGTATGGAAAATATTTGATGTAACTAGCTATATTAATAAGACCGAATAAGATCTGTAAGATACCTCCAAGGAGAAATGCCATAATAATTATACCCATAGCACTTTCTAAGCTTCCTGCAATATCAATTGCACTTGCTACCAAAGCAGCCGAAACAACGGTCATCGGTCCTGTTGGTCCACTTGCTTGGGTTAAGGTGCCTCCAAAAAGTGCGGCCAGAATGCCGACCACAATTGCTCCGTATAGTCCGGCGATGGCACCAAGTCCTGATTGAACTCCAAATGCAAGTGCTAATGGAAGGGCTACAACTCCGGCGACCAGACCTCCTGTAAGGTCTCCTTTGATATTACTGAAATCAAATAACTTTTTGAACATAAGCTCTATTTCTTTAAAATCTAATAATGCGGATACTAAAAAATCTTGGGGTACTATGTGAAGGATAAATATAGTTCAGTAGAATTAGAAAAGAAAGAGTAAAACTAAGCTTGTCTTCGCTGATTCTTACCTCCTATAATAATCAAGTCACTTTTCTAATTATAATGCACCTCGAAACTGTTCTAAGAAACGAACGTCATTTTCACTTAGCAGTCGAATATCAGAGATTTGATGAAGCAACAACGCTATTCGATCAATACCCATACCGAAAGCAAAACCAGAATATTCTTCAGCATTAATACCACAATTAGTAAGTACATTTGGGTCAACCATACCACAACCCATGATTTCTAACCAACCTGTACCTTTGGTCATTCGATAGTCTGTTTCTGTTTCTAAGCCCCAATAAACGTCAACTTCTGCACTAGGCTCCGTAAAAGGGAAATAAGAGGGTCTTAATCGAATTTTCGATTTACCAAAAAGCTCCGTGGTGAAAAATTGTAATGTTTGTTTTAAATCTGCAAAAGAGACATTCTTATCAATATAAAGGCCTTCCACCTGATGAAAGAAACAATGCGAACGTGCTGAAATCGCTTCGTTACGATACACCCTGCCTGGTGAAATCGTTCTAATAGGAGGTTGATTATTTTCCATATAGCGCACCTGAACCGATGAAGTATGCGTACGCAATAAAACGTCAGGATTTGTTTGTACGAAGAAGGTATCTTGCATATCACGAGCGGGGTGATACTCAGGAAGATTTAATGCCGTAAAATTATGCCAGTCGTCTTCAATTTCAGGACCTTCAGAGACGTTAAACCCTATTCTAGAAAAAATTTCAATAATTTGATTCTTTACTATAGAAATGGGGTGACGGGCGCCAATTTCAATTGGCTCACCTGGCCGCGTAAGATCGTTATACTCCCCTACATGATCAGATTGGTTTTCTAAATTGTCCTTTAGAGCATTTACCTTTTCCGTAGCGACTTGCTTCAGCGTATTTATAGTTTGCCCAAATTCTTTTTTTTGATCGCTAGCTACGTTTTTGAACTCAGCAAAGAAGTCATTTAATAAACCTTTCTTTCCTAAATATTTGATACGGAAGGCTTCAACAGCTTCCTTTGAATCTGTTGTAAATTGTTCAACTTCTGCAATATGTTCTTTTAATTTATCAATCATGACGGTTCACTAAGCCAGCAAATTTAAAACTTTATAATTAGCTTTTAAACGGAAGAAAATAAAACATTAACTATTATACTTTATAAAAGAGCCGATTGTTGAAACAATCGGCTCTTGAACTATTTGACATAAACCATTTTTATAGAAAGGTTACCTTACCATTATTGATGTCGTACATAGCACCAACTATTTTAATTTCTCCGTTATCTTCCATATCCTTCAAAACTGGACTCAAACTGCGGGTATCTTCAATAGTTAAAGCTATATTTTTCATTGCAACCTCATTTACAAAGTCGATATTCTTAGAATTTCTTAGGCTTGAATCAGCAGGCTCTGAAACAGCTTTTACTGCAGGCTTAATCTTATGTAAAAGGGTCGTAAGGTTTCCTAATTTTGCATCATCACACGCGCCCTTGACCGCACCACAAGCGGTATGACCTAAAATCACCACGACCTTAGTGCCCGCCAGTTTACAGGCAAATTCGATACTACCTAAGAGATCTTCATTGACAATATTGCCTGCCACTCTAGCGCTAAAAATATCGCCAACTCCCTGATCGAAAATAAGTTCTGCGGATACTCTCGAATCAATACAGCTTAAAACCGTCGCGAAAGGATATTGCCCCGATGCTGTATCGTTTACTTGGTCTAAAAGGTTACGATCGGCTTTTTTGTTTGCAACAAATCTTTGATTGCCTTCTTTTAAAAGTGTTATAGCGGCATCAGGTGTTATTGAAGCCTGTGTCTCTTTAGTGTGTGCTTTCATTATTTTTTATTTTAAAAGTATTGTAATAACCCTAAACTAAGTGGTCTTAGGTCTTAGTTTGAAAAACTCTATATAACTTGGAGGGTTTTCTACCGTTCCACGTTCAGAAATTAACTTGATGTCTATGTTGCGATTTTTAGCCTTACTGGCAAAATCTTCAAGAATTTCAATGATGTCATTATCTAGATATCTCGTCTTCCGTACATCGAGTTCAAGATAGGAGTTTTCAGGTAAACTATCTAACTGCTTTAGTATTGCTCCTTTATTAAAAAATGTTACCTCCTCCGCTAGAGTCATTTTTATTTTTCCGTCATCGACATCTTCTCCTTCCATATGGAGGAAATACGAATTTTGATAACTTTTTACCAAAATCACAACGATTCCTACGGCCAGACCCAGCCCGATACCGATCAATAGATCAGTGAAAACAATTCCGAGAACGGTAACAATAAATGGGAGAAATTGTTTCCAGCCAAGCTTATACATGGTTTTGAAAAGGGATGGTTTTGCAAGCTTGAATCCCACTATAAATAATATTGCCGCCAATACAGAAAGAGGAATCATATTTAACAAGGTCGGAATTAGCATAACAGAAATTAAAAGAAAAAACCCGTGAATGATAGCTGACATTTTACTTTTTCCTCCTGATTGAATATTTGCTGAACTTCTTACAATGACCTGTGTAATAGGCAGACCACCGATCATTCCTGAAATAATGTTACCGGTGCCTTGAGCCAATAATTCACGATTAGTCGGTGTAACCCTTTTTTCAGGATCTAGCTTGTCGGTTGCTTCAACACATAGAAGTGTTTCTAAGCTCGCTACTAGCGCGATAGTAAAGGCTGTAACCCATATTTGTGGATTGGTTATCGCACCAAAATTAGGGAAACTAAATTGAGCTAGGAACGAGGAAGCATCTTTAGGAACAGGTACACTTACCAGATGTTCGGACGAGATGCCCCACATGTCACTACCTTTGGTTAGGTTATAAAAAACAATACCTAAGACCACGGCCACTAACGGTCCTTGCACAAGCTGAAAAATCTTTCCCTTTTTGGATAAAACATTGCTCCAAAGTAGCAAAATAGCCAATCCTATTATCGCTATCAAAGTGGCACCAGGACTTATATTATTAAAAGTTTCTAAGATTTCTGAAAAAGTATTTTCGCCATCTACCTGAAAGAAAGCGAAATCACCCTCTGGATCAGGGTCATATCCAAAGAAATGAGGAATCTGTTTTAAAATAATAATAATTCCTATACCTGTAAGCATTCCTTTAATTACCGATGATGGAAAGTAATACCCGATAATACCCGCCTTGAGAATACCGAAACCTAGTTGAATCGCCCCTCCTAGAACTACTGCTAGAAGAAAGTTCTCAAATCCCCCCAAAGCACCTATTGCGGTTAACACTATTGCTGCCAACCCCGCTGCTGGACCACTTACACCAATTTGAGATCCACTTAAGGCACCTACGATTATACCACCAATAATACCAGCTATAAGACCAGAAAATAAAGGTGCACCACTAGCCAAAGCAATACCTAAACAAAGCGGTAATGCCACAAAAAATACTACGATACTGGCAGGCAGGTCGTTTTTTAAATATTTAAACATATGTATAGTTTTTTAAAACTTTCAAGAAAATGAAGATAGGTTAGTTAATTGAATAAACAAGTGAGCTAGATAGTGGTTCGCGGAGGAGGAAGAAATACAAACAGAGAAGTTTGATAGGTGCGTTCTAAATAGAAATTAATCAGTGAGTTATTTTCCTTTATTTGTTGTTGTCTTAACGTTTGAAAACTAGAATCGAGAAAAAATTCTTTATCGTTTACCTCCTTTTTATCCTCCTCATTGAAATCAAAAGTGATCGCTTTCTCGTCAATATTGACCAACATAATAACCGATGGGGCTAAAATGGCCATGGTTAAGAGCATTGTCAATATGACTAAAACAGATGATTTCATAAAAACCTAAATAATAGAAGACTAATATAAGAGTAATACTATTATTTTTCTGTTAATAAATTTTAAAAATCTTTCAATAACCTTATACTATCGGAAGTAAGCCAACCTGTTTGACCATCTGCTATACGTATTTTCTTATACTCCTCTAATTCTTCAAGCACATTCAATTTGGTGCCTTCATGCAGGGTAAAAACGGCTTGACCTCTTTTATTAGGCTCCGACGTAACCTTGACCTCGTCGTCGAATACGATCGCAGGTTGGTCTTCTTTATAGTCTGAAAATTGTAGAAAAGCAAAAACGACTGAAACAATGGCAACAAAGAGTGAAACAATACTTGTAATAAAAGCAATTCGTTTTTGGGTAGCATATTTGAAGTAATAGAAACCAATATATAAGAGTACGAACAATAGTATAAAGACTATTGCTGTATATGCCCACTGGTCAAAAGATAAGAATTGTACGATATCAGCGTAAATTTTGGAGAATCCTGTTTCGGGCATAACTTCGATAGCATCTAAGGTCATATTTTGGGCATAGGACAAATTATTCTTGATCTCAGAATCATTGGGCTTTAGCAAAAGTGCCTTTTCATAATAATAAATACTAGGTGCCACTTGGTTCAATTTGTAATAGGAATTACCCAAATTAAAATATAGTTCTGCTGAGTGTTGACCATCTTCAATAATCTCTAAGTAATTTTCAATTGCCTTATTGTAATCACCCGCGTTATAAGCATCAGTAGCGGTATTAAATAAGGCTTCGCCCTGCGCTTTAACAGAAAACATAAAAAGAATTAGAATGAATGTAAATATGTTCCTCATAATTACAACTGTTTATCTAAATACGAAATTACTTCACTGGCTTTGTCATAGTCTTGCTGCATCTGTACATCTGAAAATGGACTATAACGTGCCATTTCACAATTCTTAAGCAGGTTTATAAAACCATTTTGAGTGGTTTGGTCAACTTCTTTCTCACGTAGTAAGGCGGTAATTTTGTCTTTACTAAATTCAGAGGTTTCAATTTTAAGTTTAGCTTTCAGGTAATTATGTAAACCTTTTTCTAAAGCAACATAAAAAGATTCTTTGTTACCCAAAGATTTTTTAGCAGCTGACAAATATCTACGAGCTAACTTATTGGCTCTTCTTATTTTGTTTCCGACCACATCACCCGCCATAGCTTTGCGTTTCTTGCCTAATAAAATAGCTATTGGAATCAACAGTAAGGGCAAAAGCAACCAAAGATAAAAACTAGTAGATCCAAAGAAATACGGATTGTTTATGGCTGATAAATTTGTAGTGGTCTTTATAAAGCTAAAAGTGTTACCAGCTGTGAGAACCGATTGCTTGTTATTTGCCCCCACCTTATTGGCAACTTCGCCGTTTGATGGTCCTTGAATGACATCAATGACAATTTCGTCAGAAGAAAGCGTTTTATACTTCTCCGCCTTTGGATCAAAATAACTAAACGAAATACTTGGTATAGGATATTTACCTTTAAACGAAGGTACGATAGTATAATTGTTACTCACCTTGCCTTGCATTCCTGATAGTGTAGTTCTTACCTTTTCATCAAACTCAGGCTCGTATACTTCCAATGCACTTGGCAGATTGGGTTCAGGCAGTTGAAACAGTTTTAAGTTTCCCTTACCGGTGATTTCTACTTTGGCTTGAAGTGATTCTGAAGCGTTTAACTTCGTTTTACTTGTGGTTACCGAAAAATCAAAGCTTCCGACGGCCCCACCAAAATCAGCAGGTTTTCCATTTGTTGGAAGTGCCTTTACGTTAATGGCACGTTTGCCTGCCGATACTGTTTTATTTGTTTGTGAATAGATGCGACCTCCAAAAAAGTCTCTCTTATTGGTAAGAACATCTACCGTCACATCTAACGAGAGGGGTTCAATTTCAAGCTCCCCAGATTTTTGAGGATATAAGACAACTCGCTTTAAAACAACATAGCGAAAAGGTTTTCCTTTAAAGGTTCCATTTTGAGCACTTAACCTCGAAACCGGAATGTCTTGACTCCAAAAATTATTATACTTCGGATTGTCTAAGGCACGGTAGTTAGAGATACCCACATTAGCACTAAAATATAGTTTATAGACAACAGTAATAGCCTCATTCAAAAATGGGCTCGTTTTAGAAACTTCAGCAACTAAATGTAGACTCTCGTCAGCAACATCGTCAACCGTCATTTGACCATTGGGTTTGTCAACGGCGGCTGTCACTTCAATATTTTTAGCTAGTGACTTATAGGTTTTTCCACCAATATCTATGGACGCTTGTTTAATTCGAAACTTACCGCGAGCGTTAGGGGCTAAAGTATATGAATATGTCTTGGAATAACTACGTACACCATTAATCCATGAGGAGCTTATAGATTGAGATGGACCCATAAGAACTCGAAAACCAGAAAAATCAGGTGGCACGAAGTTATCACCATCTTTGTTCATTTTAAAGTCTACACGAAGTCGCTCATTAATACCGAGCTTTTCTTTACTGACCAACATTTCAAAAGTGACAGCATCTGTATCTTGTGCCATCGAAGAAATCGAAAGAAAAAGTGCCGAAACTAGTATGAGATATTTTTTAAACTTCATGGAAATTACCAGTCTTTTTCATTTTTGACTTTAACCCCTTTTACTTTTTGGGCGTCTATTTTCTCTTGTACTTTTTTCTCTTCATTTTGCATCGCGTCTAACAAATTTTGAATTTGTTGTTTTGACAGCTGATTGGGTCTTGGTTGCTGAGGCTTTTCTTTTTGATCACCTTCCTCAGGTTTTTTATTTTCTTTCTCTTTTTTATCGCCATCACCCTCTTTATTTTCATCTTTCTCTTTGTCTCCTTTATCTCCTTCGTCTTTCTTATCGTCTTTGTCTTTGTCACCGTCGTCGCCTTCCTTTTGATCCTTGTTTTTGTCTTTATCTTTTTGTTCGTCTTTGTCTTTATTCTCGTCGTTTTTGTCGTCTTTTTGTTCGTCTTGTTGCTTTTTAAGCATCTCTTTAGCTAAGGCCAAATTATATCTTGTTTCTTCATCTGTAGGATCATTGCGTAATGCCTCTTTATAACCTTCCACAGCTTTCGCATATTCTTTACGTTTCATGAATACGTTACCCATATTATGATACGCCTTATGCTTACTTTTTTTATCTGTTGCTAATTCACCAGCTTTTTTGAAACGACCAAAAGCTTCGCCATATGTTTCCTTATTGTAATAAGCGTTACCTAAATTGAATGGTGCAGCAACGTTTTCATCACTTTTAGATATTGCCTTCCTATAGTTGACTTCTGCTTCTATAAAGTTTTCTTCAGAAAGTTCTTTATTAGCCTCCCAAGTAAGATCAGTAGAGGCACTTAAGGCTTTTGCTTTTTCTTTCTCCTCGTCTTGGGCAAAAGAAAAATAACCAAGTAGTAAAACAAAAAGTAAAATCATCTTATTCATGATACTATCCTCTTTTTTCGTTAAATAAATTTAATTTACGTAGCCACTTTGTCTTTCTATCTAAAACAAAGATGTCTAAAAATAAAAGTAATAAGGCTGCACCTAGAAACCATTGAAATTGATCTTTGAATTCCGCAAGCTGTTTTGCCTCAAATTCCGTTTTATCCATTTGGTTGAGCTGTTCTTTGATTAATTCTACAGCACTTTCAGTATTTGAGCCATCAATATATACGCCATCACCATCGTCGGCAATACTTGCCAAAACCACTTCATTTAATTTAGTGATGACGACTTCACCTTTATTATCCTTTTTCAAACTTTCAACAACTCCTTTTCTTTTAATAGGTATTGGCGCTCCTTTAGTTTTTCCTACTCCTACAGTAAAGATGCGAATACCCTCTTCTCGAGCTTCCTCCACTGCCTTTAAAGTAGTTCCTTCTGAGTGATCTTCGCCATCTGAAATAATGAATAAAACCCTATTCGTTTGCTCTTCGTCGTCGTAAAAAGTAGTAGCCAATTGAATAGCTTGATCAATTGCTGTACCCTGTGAGGTAAGCATATCTGTATTCATACTTTGCAAGAACATTTTTGCTGCACCGTAATCAGTAGTAATCGGCAATTGCGGAAACGCTTGCCCTGCGTAAGCAATGATGCCTATTCTATCACTATTTAACTGATTAATTATTTCAGAAACCAATCGCTTAGCTTTTTCCAATCGATTAGGAGCAATGTCTTCTGCCAACATACTCTTAGATACATCAACGGCAAAAACAATATCAACACCCTCACGTTTAACGGTTTCCAGTTTTGTTCCGATTTTAGGATTCACTAAAGCCACTGTTAACAACGAAATTGCCAGTACCAATAAGATCAACTTTAAACTTGATTTAAAGTCAGATTTATCTGGAGTTAATCTTTTTAACAAAGGAGAGTGCGCAAACTTTTTTTGCGTATTTCTTTTCCAAATTTGAAGCAATACAAAGAGCACAACCATTACTGGAATGATAGCTAAGAAGTAAAAGTATATTTTTTCGTCTAACCTCATCTGCTAAATAAAACTTCTAAATAGTGTATTTCTCAATAGCCATTCTAATAAAAGCAAGCCACCTGCTAAAAAAACCCAAGGACGAAACTTTTCATCATATCTGGTATATTTAAACTCTTCAATTTCAGTTTTTTCAAGTTTGTTTATTTCATCGTAAATCTCTTCCAACTTTTCATTGTTTGTAGCTCGAAAGTATTTTCCACCTGTAGTGTTAGCGATATCCTTTAACAGACCTTCGTCAATTTCAACTTGCCGCATGCCATACTTGAATGAGCCATCTGCATTGTAAGCCATTGGCGTTAGTGCGTTTCCGTTGGTGCCTAAGCCTATGGTATATGTTTTAATACCAAATTCCACGGCAAGATCGGCTGCAGTTTGCGGCTCAATGAATCCTGAATTATTCACGCCATCCGTCAAAAGGATGATGATTTTACTAATGGCTTTACTTTCTTTCAGTCTATTTACTGAGGTTGCTAATCCCATTCCGATAGCAGTACCATCATTTAATTGACCATAAGTAATTTCTCTTAAAGCACTCTGGACAATGGATTTATCGGTGGTAATAGGTGTTTTCGTATAGCCTTCACCAGCATAGACTACAAGACCAATGCGGTCATTAGGTCGTTTTCCAATAAAATCTGCAGCCACTTTCTTTAAAGCTGCCAATCTATTTGGTTTCAAATCGCGTGCCAACATACTCGATGAGACATCAATTGCCATCACAATGTCGATACCTTCGGTGGTTTTTGTTTTTGTAGAAACATCTTTTGTTTGTGGACGTGCCATGGCAACAATAATCGCAGCCAATGCAAATAATCTTAAAATGAATAAAAAAGGCTTTAGCTTGGGAAGAAAACTATGCGAAGAAAAACCTTTTATAGTTGAAATTTTCAAGGATGCAGTTTGCTCTTTACGTTTAAAAAAATACCAAAGCGCAGCCAGAGGAAGCATTAACAGCAACCAAAACAAATCTGGGTTAGCGAATTCTATATCTTTAAACATTAAGCTTCTAATTTTACTTCTAACGTTGCCAAAATACGATCTATAATTTGTTGCGCGTATGGGTCATCTTCTAACCAAGTTAACATGACTTGAATTTGAAATCCTTTTCCACCGAATAGAATAATATTATATTTTCCACGTACTAAGTCATCTGACTCTGGAACTGAAAATTTACCACTACCATAGACTTTAACGCCCTTAGCACCAGAGACTGTTACGAACTCCTCTTGTTTCGTGATAATATTTTTAGCGCCTTTACTTTCCATTTGTTTTATAAAACCTTCAACGGCTTTATCGTAATCGGGTTCCTCTTCGGGGTTTGCTAATGATGTTGAGGTAGTTCCAATGGTCAACAGTCCCTCGGAGTTTCGATACATAAACACCTGAAGCTCTTTGATTGTGCCCTGAAGTTCGGGTGGTAACTTCATCTCTTGTCGTACTAGTACTTCTGGAGCTTCAAGATTCACACCGGGATATCCATAGGTGCTCGTAATCCATTCGCCCTCCAACAATTGTTTGGTAGGGTGGCCACTAACTGTATCCCAAACGTATTTCGGACCAAAGTAGGAAATTGTAAAAGCGGCGACCGCAACAATAAATCCCGCAACTATGCCGACTGCTAGACGAACTTTTTGGCGTTGTTGCTTACGCTCTAATTCTTCTTGATATTCGGCCTGTTGCATTAATTCTTCTTCTGTAGGCTCAGGTAATGCATCATGTGTTTTAACCACTATTTGTTCAATAGATTTTCGATCTTGTTCCGCAACCGAAGTCTCTGGTTTTGATTTGGCGAATTTCACTAAATCTGCGGTTTGCAAAATTCGTTTGAACTGTTGAATAGTATCTTTATCTAACTCTAACTCTCCGGCATCAGTCATCATTTCTAACTTATCGATGAGTTGATCTGTAGTACTTTCCAGCGCTGATACTTGCACATCTTCTTCCAAATAAGAACGAACGATATCTGTTAACTCTGAATAGTATTTTTTATACTCGTCTTGAATTAAGTATTTAGAATTTTCTAGCTTTTTTAACTCTAATAGGGCGCGGTCATAGGGCGGTAACAACGCAACTTGTTCTTCTTCAGTCAATGGCTTTTTTCGAAAAACAAACCAGTATAATAAACCACCTAGCACAGCCAGCGCCAATAAAATACCTAAAACCCATTTCCACCAATCTGAAATGCTTTTTTCAACCACTATCAAATCTTTGATATCGTACATTTTTTGGTTCAAGGTATCCACGGGTACGGTAGCAACATTAATGCGTAGCGAATCAGTGTAGAAGCCTTTGCCATTAATATCAATAAATTGCGAGGGTAATTTATAAGAGCCTGAGTCAAATTGAGTGAGCGCATACGATTTCTCAAGTATGACTCTATCTTTTTTACGCGTAGTATCTGTTTTGTATGCTTCTACGGTTTCTAAAGGCGAAAAGGTTTGTCCTTCGGGGAAAACGACATTAGCGGTTGAATCCACATCCACGGAAACCGTCCAAATGATTTGTTCTCCAATCTTAATAAAAGTAGTGTCTACTTTTGAACTGATTTTTGAATCCACTTGGGCATATCCAAAAAAAGAAAACGCAAGAAACAAGCATAGACAGGCATTAGACATAAAATCACGCACTGACTTCTTATTTCGTATAACGTACTTGCTACTTTCCATTAACCTCTTCGCTTAAAGTAACCTAGTAATTTTTTCACGTAGCTTTCATCAACTCTACAATCAATTACACCACAGCCAGACTTTGTAAATGTATTCTTAAAATAATCAACCCTGTCGATATGATATTTCCCATAAGAATTACGTACACTTTTAGATTGGGTGTTTATCAGCTGTATCGCACCTGTTTCGGCATCTTGCATTTGTACCATTCCTAAATTAGGAATAGATTCCTCTCGCTCATCATAAATTCGAATACCAGTAACATCATGTTTGTTGCCCACTATTTTCATCGTTCGCTCATAATCTTCTGCAATGAAATCAGATAGCACAAAAACAATAGCTTTTTTCTTCATTACATTGGTCAAATATTTCATGGCTCCGGCAATATCGGTCTTATTACTTTGAGGTTTAAATTCTAATAGCTCGCGAATAATGCGAAGTACATGGCTCTTACCTTTTTTAGGAGGTATGAAAAGTTCAACCTCGTCGGAGAAGAGTATTAAGCCCGCCTTGTCATTATTTTGCAATGCTGAAAAAGCTAGGGTCGCTGAGATTTCAGTTATAACATCTTTTTTAAATTGATTGGTTGTTCCAAAGAGTTCAGAACCACTCACATCCACCATGAGCATCATCGTTAATTCGCGTTCTTCTTCAAAAACCTTTACATACGGTTCATTGTAACGTGCAGTAACATTCCAATCAATACTTCGAACATCATCACCAAATTGATACTGTCGAACCTCGCTGAAAGTCATACCGCGGCCTTTGAAGGTAGAGTGATATTCCCCACCAAAAATATGATCGGAAAGACGACGAGTCTTTATCTCGATCTTGCGTACTTTTTTAAGTAATTCTTTAGTATCCATGTGTTTCGTTAGCAGTATTCAGTAGTAGGGAATTTGTTACGGGACGTTTTATACCAACCGCAACTGCAAACTCTCATTTAGGGCACTTCAATCTCATTAACTATTTTGTTAATGATTTCTTCGGAAGTTATATTTTCTGCTTCAGCCTCGTAAGTAATACCAATTCTATGACGCAGAACATCATGCACTACCGCACGTACATCTTCAGGCACAACATACCCTCTCCTCTTGATAAAAGCATAACATTTGGCAGCCGTACCTAAATTGATACTACCACGTGGGGAAGCACCAAAACTTATTAAAGGCTTTAAATTTTCAAGGTTATATTTCTCAGGATATCGAGTAGCGAAAACAATGTCTAGGATGTATTTCTCTATTTTTTCATCCATGTAAACCTCACGAACTGCTTGCTGTGCACTTAAAATTTGTTTTAAGCTAACTACGGGTTTTACTTGATCATAGGCGCCTTTTAAATTTTGACGCATGATCATCTGCTCTTCATTCATCTTCGGGTAATCTATAACCGTTTTTAACATAAAACGATCGACCTGTGCTTCAGGAAGTGGATAGGTACCTTCCTGTTCTACCGGATTTTGAGTCGCCATTACCAAAAATGGTTTGTCTAAAACAAAAGTTTCGTCACCAATTGTCACTTGTTTTTCTTGCATAGCCTCTAGTAGTGCTGATTGTACTTTTGCGGGTGCACGGTTAATCTCATCCGCCAAAACAAAATTGGCAAAAATTGGTCCTTTTTTTATAGAAAAGTCATTTACTTTCATGTTGTAAATCATCGTGCCAACAACATCAGCGGGTAAAAGATCGGGAGTAAACTGAATTCGGCTGAAATCGCCCTTCACAGCCTTTGAAAGCGTATTTATCGCCAGAGTTTTTGCGAGACCTGGCACCCCTTCGAGCAAGATATGACCTTGACCTAATAGTCCAATGAGTAATCGTTCAATCATATGTTTTTGACCAACAATCACTTTATTCATCTCCATGATTAACAAATCGATAAAAGCACTTTCTTGAGTAATTTTGTCATTTACGGCGCTAATGTCAACATTAGTATTTTCTTCCATATATTTTTATAAAATTTTGGTATTGATCAGTTTGTCATTTAATGGTTGTGCAAAATGAAAATTTATTCATTGAGACCCTGTTAATGATTGGTTAAAAAATGGTTTAAACCCCTAATTTTTATGAAGATATTAAGGTATTCTTGATATTGAAATTTCAATTAGCGGTTTTATGAGTTAATAGTGGGTTTTATAGAAATTATTCCGCAAGTTTAAGAAAAAAACCACGCTGTAAGAATTACCATTTTAATTTTTTAATTTCACCAATCTATGAACAATAATAAAATACAGTATTCAAAGATTATTGCCGGTGCCATGACTTGGGGCAAATGGGGCAAAAATTTTTCAAAAAATGAAATGAGCAATTTGATTCAATTTTGCTTGAAACATGGCATTTCAACCTTTGATCATGCTGATATTTATGGAGGGTACTCTACCGAAGCAGATTTCGGAAAAGCCCTAATTGAAAGTGGTGCAGAGCGAGATTCAATTCAGTTGATTACTAAATGTGGTATTCAAATGGTCGATGATTCGAGACTCAATATCGTGAAGCACTACAACTATTCAGAAGAATATATCGTTTGGTCTGCGGAGCAATCTTTAAAAAATCTTCAGACAGATTATATTGATTTGTTCTTACTTCATCGTCCGAGTCCGTTAATGCGAGCTGAAGAAATTGCCTCCGCTATTTCAAAATTAGTAGAACAGGGCAAAATAAAAGAATTTGGAGTATCGAACTTTAATCCAACTCAGATCGCTTTATTAGAAACAGAAGTGCCTGTTAAAGGGAATCAAGTAGAGTTTTCATTAACCGCTAATGATGTAATGAATAATGGCATTTTGAATGAGGGGTTGCGGAACAAGCGGATGATGATGTCTTGGAGTCCGTTAGGGTCCTATTTCAGAGAAAATAACAAACAAACAGAACGTATTGGAAAAGTATTGAACGCTTTGACTGTTAAATACGATGCTACGGAAGATCAACTGCTTTTAGCATGGATTTTGAAACATCCAGCAAGGGTTTATCCAGTTGTAGGCACGTCATCCGAGAAGCGTTTAAAAACATCTTTAGAAGCAACAAAAATCGATCTAGAACTAGAAGATTGGTTTCTTTTATTAAAAGCTAGTAATGGACACGAAGTTGCTTAACTTATACAATGTAAAATGAAAAAAACTGCATTAATTACAGGAGCTACCAGCGGAATTGGAAAAGCTACTGCTGAATTGTTTGCTGCGAATGGAATTCAATTGATTCTGTGTGGAAGAAGGCAAGAGCGGCTGAATCAACTGCAAACAGATCTTTCGCCATTAACTAAAGTATTGACATTAAACTTTGATGTTAGAGATCGATCTGCAATAGCTAAAACTATGGAGACCTTACCTGACGAGTTTTCGAATATTGATATTCTTGTGAATAACGCAGGAAATGCTCACGGATTAAATACGATTGATAAAGGAAGTCTTGATGATTGGGATGCGATGTTAGATATTAATGTAAAGGGGTTACTATATATATCTAAAGCTATAATACCCCAAATGGTAGCTAGAAAAAGCGGACACATCATTAATATTGGTTCAACTGCTGGTAAAGAAGTTTATCCTAAAGGAAACGTGTATTGTGCGAGCAAACATGCAGTAGATGCAATTAATCAGGGCATGCGTATAGATTTGAATGCCCATGGCATACGTGTAGGTGCAGTTAACCCAGGTTTAGTTGAAACAGAGTTTAGTAATGTTCGCTTTAAAGGAGATGAGGCTCGAGCTCAAACAGTCTATCGAGGTTTTCAAGCATTAAAGGCTGAAGATATAGCTGACATTATTCATTTCGTGGTTACGAGACCCTATCACGTTAATATTGCCGATTTGGTCGTTATGCCAACGGCACAGGCATCTTCAACCATAATCAATAAAGTATAATGATCAATAAACGCTTATTGATAAAAAACCTTCTCGCTCATAATGATGAGAACAGTTTTTATGACAAAAAGCGCTTTATAGCTATCGGTGAAAAAGAAGGGAAAGCAAAGTTTTTGAAGCATGTTTGTGCACTGGCAAACAGTAATCCCATGAACAATTCATTTATTGTAATTGGTGTTGAAGATGAGGATAATAAAATTGTGGGTGTAGACTTTTTTGACGACAGCAAAATTCAAAATTTTGTAAATGCCTATTTAGAAAATCCTCCTTTAATTTCTTATGAAAATATTCCATTTCCAAATCTGCCTGAAGGAAAGGTTGTGGGTTTAGTAACCATCAAATCGAATGGAAAAGTTTGTGCGCTTCGAAAGAATATTTGGAAATACTATGGGGGAATGGTATTCTTTAGAGAAGGAAGTATTAGTATGCCAAAGGCATTTGACATTGAGCTGAAAGATATTAATGCTGAAGCAGTATCAAATATTGAATTGCATGCGCGAAATAATATTGAACTTACCTTAGATGGAGTTATCGATTTTATCAATAACCGACACAAAGATTTAGAAAGTCACTACAAAGTTTTTAAAGAACAGTTCGTAGTTTGTTGGGCTGGGAATACCAAAATTGTTAAAGATGAGTTGTACTATTCACGGGTAGACATTGAGCTCATAAATGAGCAAGTTAAATTATTTTATTCCACTTTGGATGAGGTAATGATAGCCTACAATGACCACTCATTCACTACTATTGAATATGTAAAACTTGGCTTAGGTAAAAAACAAAAGTACTTTCCTTTAGAAAAGGTAGTTATTACATTTTCAGAGAACGGAACCTACCAAATGCAGAGTAATCTGATTTTCGAACCGCCACAGTATGATAAAAAAACTTTATACCATATCTTAAACGCAAACAATTCCCTTTTACAGAAAATAGAGAACAAAATCAGTCTGAGCCCTTCAGAAAAAATCGACTTAAAATATCTGCCAGATACGTACTTAATATGTTATCTCAATGAATTTGAAGAAGTAAAACAAAGTATGGAAAGAGCACAAAGACTCTTAAAAGGATATGATAAATCGAGCTATCAAAAACTCAAAGAAGCACAACGTATTTTACGCAAAGTAAAATATAACTAAAGATGCGGTTCAGAGGAGTCAAAAACCATTTCCCGTGTGGGAAGTGAAGGAATTGCGCCAAAATTTGTAGTTGTAATAGCCCCAGCTTTATTTGCATTTTGCACCATTTTTAACAATAAGTGGGTGTCATTTAAGATGTCATGAGGATTCTGAAGTGTTGAAATTTGCTGCAGCAGACAACCAATAAAGGCATCGCCTGCCCCTGTTGTATCTACCGGACTAACTTTAATGCTTGGAATTGTTTCTTTTACTTTAGAGCTGCTCACCAATGTTCCGTCACTACCTAATGTAACCGTAATAATTTGGGCGCCCATATCATGCAAATGATTGCAACATTCGCTTATATCACTCTTGCCAGAAAGCAACTGAGCCTCCTCTAGACTAAACTTGCATAAATGTGATTTTTGAATGAAGGGGATACATTTTTTAATGAAACTTTCCTCATCATCTCGCCAAAGATCTCCCCTAAAATTAGGATCAAAACTAATAAACGCATTCTCTGTTAAAGCATCAAAAAAGTAACGGCTGTATGCCTTTTCTAAGTTACCACCCAGTAGTGCTGTTGCGGCACCTAAATGAAGAATATTATCTTTAAAATCTTTACGAATTGTAGGATTGTACTCAAGCCGTTTATCTGCCCCTCGACTAAAAACAAAATCCCTTTCGCCCTCTTCAGAAAGAGAAACGAAAGCAAGGGTTGTAAAGGTTTTTGAGCGTTGTGCCAAAGAAATGTCTACATTATTTTTTTCTAAGGTATCCATTAGAAAATCTCCAAAAGGATCATTACCGACACACCCAATAAATTTACTAGTTCCTCCTAATCTAGAGATAGCACATGCCACGTTTGCCGGAGCTCCTCCAGCCTTCTTAGTAAACTCGTGAGCTTTTGATAGATTGCTTCGTTGCTTTTCTGCAACGAAATCAATTAGAAGTTCTCCAATACAATAAACGCTTCTCATGGAAATATTTTAATATAGATATGCAATATAATCAGTTAGTAGCCAAAAAAGGATAGTTGTTTTTAAAAACTTTAATAATCGTGTAATTAAATGACCGTGCCTACAAAGTTCAGAATACAGCTTTGCACGGTTAAAAGAAATTCTTAACTTTTCAAAAACTAATTAAAGACACTTACAATGGGCTTATTTGATGAAATTAAAAAGAAACTGAGTCATGAATTTATTGATATAGTTGAATGGCTTGACAATACTAATGATACCATAGTTCACCGTTTTGAGCGCTATCAAAATGAGATTAAGAACAATGCAAAACTAATCGTTCGTGAGGGGCAGGTTGCTGTTTTTATTAATGAGGGAACGCTTGCCGATGTGTTTAAACCAGGCACCTATGATTTAAACACTCAAAACTTACCAATTTTAACCACACTAAAAGGATGGAAATATGGTTTTGATAGCCCGTTTAAGGCCGAAATATACTTTGTGAATACGAAATTATTTACAGACGAGAAGTGGGGTACCAAAAACCCCTTTATGTTGAGCGATGAGCGTTTCGGACTTGTCGAAATTCGGGCATTTGGCACCTATAGTTTTCGAATAAATGATCCAGGTAAATTTGTGGTTGATGTTGTTGGTACAGATGGAAATTTTACGAGTTATGAGGTAAACGAACACTTAAAAAGTCTTATAGTCACCCGTTTTACAGATACTGTAGGCGAGGCCAATCTTCCTATTGAATTATATGCTGCTAACACTTCAGAACTTTCGGAAACTTGTCAAGAGGTAATGCAACCAGAATTTGGTAGAGTCGGTATTGAGCTAGAAAAATTCTATATCGAGAACGTATCCATGCCTGAAGAACTCAAAAAGGAGATTTTCGAGTATAGCCGTTTAGATAAATTAGATATGACGAAACTAGCCCAATTCAAAGCGGCTAAGGCGATGGAAGCGGCTGCTAAAAATGAAGGTGGAACAGCAGGTGCCGGGATGGGAATGGGAATGGGTTTTGTACTCGCACAACAGATGGGTAGTATGATGAACCCACAAGCTCCTCAACAAGTTTTTGGTACACAGCAACAGACTACACCTCCACCAATGCCAAACCAATCGCTATATCACTACGCTGTAAATGGACAGCAATTGGGGCCAGTATCAGTTGATAAATTGAAAGAGTTGTTTGCAAGCCGAACCGTAAATAAAGATTCGTTAGTTTGGAAACAGGGCATGCAAAATTGGACAGCTTTAAAAGATGTAGAAGAATTAAAACCTTTCTTAGGAGGAAATACACCTCCGCCATTGCCTACTGCCTAATCAATGCAAAACCAAGAGACCTTAAATTCAGAACATAAAAAGGACTGTGCTAACTGCGGGGCAGAACTTAAATTTAAACCTGGCTCACATCAGTTAAAATGTGAATACTGCGGTTATGAAGAATTTATTGAACAAACCAAAAGCAGTTTTGAAGAATTAGAACTAAAACATTATTTAAAAGTTGTAGGAGAAAACGCATACACCAACACGATTGACTTACTAAATTGTAAGCATTGCGGAGCCAATCAACATGTAGAAGAAAATTACAAATCGTTAAGTTGTGTCTATTGCGGTGAACCATTAATTCGTGAGGATATTGAAAAAGAGGGATGGATTCTTCCTGGAGCTTTAGTACCGTTTCAACTGGACGCAAAAAAAGCTAAATCCATTTTTAAGAATTGGGCTAATGGTTTATGGTTTGCGCCGAACAAATTAAGACGAGCAGCTTTAGACCCTGAAGGTCTTCATGGGCTGTACGTTCCTTATTGGACGTTTGATGCGAATTTATTTGCAGCTTATCAAGGACAACGCGGAGATTATTATTATGAAAATCGTCGCGTTCAGACTAAGAATGGAATGCGAAATCAACGCGTACGTAAAACACGCTGGTCTTCTGCTTCAGGTTCTGTAAAGGGGTTTGTAGATGATATTTTAATTAATGCATCTCAGAAAAAAAGAAGAGATATTCCATCTAAAATTGCATATTGGAACACTAAAGAATTGGTAGTTTTCAACTCTAAATATCTGTCTGGCTTCGTTACCGAGAAATATACCGTGTCACTAAAAGAAGGGCATCATCAGTCTTTTCAGGAAGCAAAGCAAATTGCCCATAGCTGGATAAGGCGAGATATTGGTGGAGACACACAACGCATAAGTCATTCTGATATCAAATTATCTAATGAGACTTTCAAACACATTCTTCTGCCCGTTTACATCAGTTCATATCGTTTTAACGGGAAAGAGTATCACTTCTACATTAATGGACAGACAGGAACTTTAAGCGGAGCAAGGCCTTATTCTTTTTGGAAAATTTTCTTTTTGGTACTGTTCATCATTGTCATCATTGTGGTAATTGCGATTTTTGCACAATGAGTAAAAAAAGAACACTAGTTGTTGGGGATATTCATTCGGGAGTAAGAGCCTTAGAACAACTACTATTAAGAGCGAAGGTCTCAGTTGAAGATCAACTTATTTTTTTAGGCGATTATGTCGACGGATGGAGTACAGCAGTTGAAACCATTGATTTTCTTTTAAAGCTTAACGAAACTCAACAATGTATTTTTATTCGTGGAAATCATGATGAGTTGTGTTATGATTGGTTGACGAAAGGAAAAGACAATCCGATGTGGCATAAACACGGAGGAGGAGCTACTAAAACATCGTATTCAAAGGCTAGTAGAGAAACCGTAACTGAACATTTAAAGTTTTATAAAAACTTAAAGAACTACTATGTTGATCAATCAAATCGACTTTTTTTACATGCAGGGTTTACGAATCTGAAAGGTGTTGAGTACGAATATTTTAAGAAAACATTTTATTGGGATAGAACCTTATGGGAAATGGTCAAATCATTAAATCCAGAGCTAACTCCTGACGATTCTCGATATCCTAAACGATTAAAACATTATAAAGAAATTTATATTGGTCATACACCAATTTCCAAAACTGAGGCTGAGATAGTTCCAGGGAACGAAGCAAACGTTTGGAACCTTGATACCGGAGCTGCCTTCAAAGGACCACTTTCTATGATGGATATCGATACGAAAGAAGTTTGGCAAAGTGATACGGTACAATGCCTATATCCAGATGAACTCGGGCGAAATTAAAATAGATGTTCATTATCGGCATATAACTATGTATTATTTCCGAACTTTGTAAAAATTTAAATAATGGTAGAAAAGAACATTAGGTTAGAAGTGATGCAAGCCATTGAGCATAAGGTAGAAGGGTTTATAGATTCTTTTCTAATTCCGATAGAGGACATATGGCAACCCACTGATTTCTTGCCCGATTCTCAAAGTGATAGTTTTTTAGATGAGGTTGAGACCTTGAGAGGAGAATCAAAAGAACTAGGTTACGACTTTTGGGTAACTATGGTTGCTGATACAATTACTGAAGAGGCCTTACCTACTTACGAATCTTGGTTAATGGATGTTGAGGGGATCAATCAACATGATGGAAAGGCAAATGGCTGGTCAAAATGGGTAAGACAATGGACAGGTGAAGAAAATCGCCACGGCGATGTTTTGAATAAGTACTTATATCTATCAGGAAGAGTGAATATGCGAGAGGTAGAAATTACTACACAGCATTTAATCTCAGACGGATTTGATATTGGTACAGATAGAGATCCGTATAAAAACTTTGTATATACCTCTTTTCAAGAATTGGCCACAAACATTTCACACAAAAGAGTTGGTCAAATGGCTAAGAAAAAAGGAAATGCATTGTTGGGAAAAATGTGTACTATTATTGCAGGTGATGAAATGCGGCATCATTTGGCATATCGTGAATTTGTTAAGACTATTTTTGGAGAAGATCCTTCTGGTATGATGTTAGCTTTCACTGACATGATGAAGAAGAAAATTGTAATGCCTGCTCACTTTCTTCGTGAATCAGGAGGAAGTATAGGAACGGCTTTTGAAAATTTTTCTAATTGTGCGCAACGTCTGGGAGTCTATACAGCTCAAGATTATATTGATATTTTGAGCAAACTGAACACATACTGGGAGATAGATGCGATGAGAGGCTTATCTGATGAAGCCGAAAAAGCAAGAGACTATTTAATGAAGTTGCCTTCTAGATTATTGCGTATTCAAGAGCGTATGAAATTTCCTGAGGATGACTATCGGTTCAAATGGGTAGAGGCAAACGGAATGATTTAAAAAGTAATATCACTTGAATTTACAAAAAGATCCGCCAATGGGCGGATCTTTTATTTTTTATAAACAAACGGGTCTATAATTTTCCGTGATCATGTTCATCTTGCCATTTCAAAAGATCTGCCCATTGACCTTCATAACACATTTTGGCTTGCATAGGCCAAGATGCTGGGTTGTGGACTTTATAACGATCTCCGCCACCATCTAGAATTTCTTGACATTGAGCAACAGAAGCTTGTGAAAGAGCTTTCCAAGTTTTGATACCACCATCTTTAAACATTCCTTCGATTTTAGGTCCTATTCCCTCAATTACTTTGAGATCATCTTGTTTAATGGTTTTGCCGAAAACTGCTTTTGCCGCTGCCGCATCAAAAGGCAGATCTTTTTCAACTACGGGAGCGACTGCAGCAACCGTAGCTGCGGCTGCGGCTGTTGAAGCAGCTGTTAATTTCCCGTTACAGGCATCTAAGTCTGCTTGTAGCTTAGCATTTTTATCTTGCCAAAGTTTAAGATCAGCTGAATTATCTATAGTAGTTGTTTTACCTTTTCCTAAGAAATACCCGAAAATAGCACCTAATAGCGTACATAAAAGTGGTATTAACCAGCACCAAATATTTGAAAAATCCATGTTTAATTGTTTTATTAGTTAGTTAATTTAAAGTAATTACTGTTCTTCTATTTTTAGCACGACCATCTTCGGTGGTGTTGCTTTCAATAGGTTGTGTTTCTCCTTTCGAACTAGCGTCAATTTTTGTTGCAACAATACCATTCTTAATAAGGTATTCTTTTGCAAAGTCAGCTCTATTTTGACCAAGTCTCATGTTCGTAGAAGCTTTTCCGGTATTATCGGTATGACCAACCACCAAAGCTTTTGCGTCTGAAACTTTATCCAAATATCTCGAAATATCCGAAACTTTTTGGCGCTGTTCAGCTGTTAAATTTATGGAAGCTTGTGCTGTGTCGAAATATAGGACCAATGGATTGGCCTTTATTTTCTCATAGAGTGCTTTCAAAGCATCGTCGGCGTCCGCTGATTTATCGGCTAAACTGTAAGCTATTGGACCTAGGTAGACGTTATCTTTGGCAATCATTTCATCCATTAGCTTGCCCATAGTATTAATTTGAGTAGATGAAATACCATTTTTAACTAAGTCATTTTTAACCGCGTTCGCTCGGGCTAGACCTAAATTTGAAAACATAGTTTCATTAACCTCATCAGATTTGTAATAGCCTGTAATGTTAATAACCTTGTCAGCATTTTCAGCCAAAAACGTTTTTAAACTAGCAATACCATTCGTCACTTTTTGTGATAATGGTGTGAGAATGTTTGATGACGAAGTATTAAAGTTATAGTTGTCATTTTCGTTGTACGCATAGTCACCATTGCTAAAGGCAAAGGGGTATGACGTAGCTTTCGGAGTAACGGGAACTACTTCTTTTTTGACTGGCTCTTCCGCTACCGTAACTCCGCACGAACTACAGAGCATAAAATAGAGATAAGTACCTGCCAGAATCGTGAGCAAGATCCCGATCAGATTAGTTGTTGTTTTTGTCATTGTTAAAAATCATTTAGTGTTTAAAGCACAATGTATTAAAAAATTTTCTTAAAATGTTAAATTTTTGTGAATTCTATACTAGCAATCAGTTGATTAAGCTTTGAAATATGGTTTTAAATTTTGATTTTAAGGCTGTTTATACAGTTTTCAACACCATTGGTAAAAATTAGATTCTAATTTCTAATTCTATTTTCGTTCTTAGTAAAACAAAATAAAACCTCATCTCTCCCGACAAAGTTCCGGCATTGAGATAGGGTTTTATTTCTTTGAAATCTTCAAAGAACTTACAATCGCCTTCTTTATTTTAGTGGGATAAATTTCCTGCAATCATTGTTTACCATTTATACAGAAATAATTACCAACGATACATCCTTAAATTGGATTCTGATTGTTGAAGCATATATTTGAGTGTAATTGGAATTTAGAACATAAAAATTATGAAAACCAAAATAATCAAAACCGTCCATTTTGTTTGTATGGTCTTAGTCCTAGGAACACAAGCATTGCTTAGAGGAAGTTGGCACGTAGAGAAGGCAAAAAGTCTTCAAGAAAGCCGACCACATTCGAGGTAATCAATGAGATAAAATTAGTACTTGAGTTAGTTGGTTAATCCCGCTATTAATACGAAACTACCTATCGGGGGAACGGTATGTCTGCGTAGTAGCGGGTTTTCATTTGATAAAAACAAAGCCTCCTAACGATAATGTTAGGAAGCTTTTTTACATTAAAATTTTATAAATCAAATTTGATACCCTGAGCTAATGGAAGTTCTGTGGTGTAATTGATGGTATTAGTTTGCCTACGCATATATACTTTCCAGGCATCTGAGCCGCTTTCACGACCGCCTCCAGTTTCTTTCTCTCCTCCAAAGGCACCACCAATCTCTGCTCCAGACGTCCCAATATTTACGTTGGCGATACCACAATCACTTCCTGTTTGACTCAAGAAATGTTCTGCTTCGCGTAAATTGTTTGTCATAATAGCTGACGAAAGTCCTTGTACAACTCCATTTTGAATAGCGATTGCATTATCAAGTTCACCTGAATATTTCAAAAGATAAAGTACGGGGGCAAAAGTTTCGTGTTGTACGATTTCAAAATCGTTATTTGCTTCGGCGATCGCAGGTTTTACGTAGCAGCCGCTTTCATATCCTTCACCTTTTAAAACACCTCCTTCAACTATAACTTTTCCACCTTCTGCAACTACTTGCTCAAGTGCTTTGTTATAATGATCAACGGCATCAGTATCGATTAATGGTCCAACATGATTATTTTCATCCAAAGGATTTCCAATTCTTAATTGACTGTATGCTGCAACAACAGCATCTTTAACTTTATCATAAATAGAATCGTGGATGATCAATCTTCTGGTTGAAGTACAACGTTGGCCTGCGGTACCTACCGCTCCGAAAACAGCTCCAATAACAGTCATCTTAATATCCGCATCAGGAGTAACGATGATGGCATTGTTTCCACCCAATTCAAGCAATGATTTACCCAATCTAGCTGCAACAGCTTGAGCAACGATCTTACCCATTCTAATAGATCCCGTCGCAGAAACTAAAGGAATACGACCATCTTGGGTCATCATTTCCCCAACTTTGTAATCTCCATTGATCAAACAAGAAATCCCTTCAGGAAGGTCGTTTGCTTTAAATACTTCAGCAGCAATATTTTGACAGGCGACTCCGCACAAAGGTGTTTTTTCTGACGGTTTCCAAACACAAACGTCACCGCAGATCCATGCAAGTGCTGTATTCCAAGCCCAAACCGCAACGGGAAAATTAAATGCGGAGATGATTCCCACAACGCCAAGTGGGTGATACTGTTCATACATTCTGTGACCAGGGCGTTCGGAGTGCATGGTTAGGCCATGAAGCTGTCTTGAAAGCCCAACTGCAAAATCACAAATGTCAATCATTTCTTGAACTTCGCCTAAACCTTCTTGGTAACTTTTTCCCATTTCATAAGAGACTAATTTTCCTAAAGCCTCCTTTTTCTCTCTAAGTTTTTCGCCAAACTGACGCACAACTTCTCCTCGTAAAGGAGCCGGTTTTTGACGCCAAGTTTTGAATGCCTCTGTCGCAGAGATCACTACTTTGTTATAATCATCTTTTGAAGTTGTCTTGACTTTCCCTATTAAGGTTCCATCCACTGGCGAATAAGACTCAATGATTCCTCCAGAAGAAAAATTATCAGACCCAGTTGAAGTTCCTTCATTGATTTCATTCAGACCTAATGTTTTTAAGGCTTCATCGATACCAAATTCTGTTGTTATTTTTGACATTTTATAACTTTTTAAGCGAGTATTGTTAAATATTTGACAAAGCTACGAATAAAGTCCTGAATTATTTTTGCTTTCGAATAACGGTCATTTTTATAATTTTTTCATTGTTTACCTCATAAATTAAGACCAATTCAATAGGTGTTGTACTACCTTTTCTTCCGGTGATATATTCATGATCTATCACCTTGTTTTCGAAAACGGTTCTCGTAAGTATTTGAGAGTGCAAATTAGGGGAAGCTTCAAATAATGCTTGATATACTTTTTTGCACGCTTCGTACCCTTGCAGTGTTATTTCTCCGCTAGAAAAGTCATACATGGTAATCTTTTGATCTATCACAGACATAAAACCATCAATATCTCTATTGTTGTATGCTTCTAATTGTTTTTGAACTACTTCTTCAGGGCTCATTTCTTGGGCTGCTACAGAATGTAAAACTAATAAACTCAAACCCGCAACTAGATATAAATATAGATTCTTTAACATCTATTAAATATAGTAAGAAGATTTAAGCAATAGCTTTATGCTGCCTTATAGATGGTATTGTAAACCACAATAAATTAAGCGAAAACGGGAATTTGAAGTTTTCTTTGTTTGAAACTCAGACTGAATGCAGTACCCGATGTGGATGAGGTATATTCATAATCCGCCTCGAGTTGTCTGCATAATTTTTTAATGATGTCATAACCAAGCCCCCTGTCTTTTGAGGAGTCTAGGTTTTTATTGAGTCCCTTTCCATTGTCAGAAATAACGAGGTTAAGAACATCATTTTTCTTCACAGTCACTAAAATATAAAGCATGTTTGTTTGACTGTCCGCAGTAAATGCATGTTTTAAAGCATTGACCACAATTTCTGAAGTGATTATTGCCAGTGGAACAGCTGAATCTAAATCAATAAACACTTCTGGGCAATCAATTTCATACTGTACAGATGGAGAAATACGTTTGTGACTTTTAATCAGATTTTCTAGATAACCTTTCAGATCTACTGCATCGACACCATCATGTTGGTAAATTTTTTGATGAATTAAAGCTATAGCATTTATTCTATCTTGACTACTTGAAAGGGCATATATAGCTTCTTCATCTTGTAACTTTCTTTTTTGAAGATTCATTAAACTTGAGGTAATTTGCAGGTTGTTCATGACTCTGTGGTGTATTTCTCTAAGAAGATTTTCTTTTTGTTTGTTTGATACTTCTAAGGCCTTAGTTCGCTGAGCAACCACGGTTTCAAGTTTATAACTTCGCTCGTCTCTACCCTTTAAGTTTAATACAATCAATACTGTCGTGATCAACCCAAAAGCTAATATGAAATAAGATTCTGCGGTATGTGGAAACTTCGTATAAGCAATCTTAGGATAAATATTTATGTTCCATGTCCTGTTGGCTACCTTAATTTTAATCAATTTTTTCGCTTTTGTTGATGTGCTGCCTTTATCAAAGCTGGTAAATAATAGTTGGTTGTTTGCAGCGGCATCTGTAATGACTATATCGAGCACATTCATTTCAGCGTCAAGTGTGCTATTGAAAAAGTCATCCATACGATAAGCAACTTCTACAATTCCTTTAACATCGCTTTGGTTAGGTTCAAAAACCGTTTTCATTGCGAGTACTCCTGGTACGCCATTATCTCGTTTGACTAATTTTATAGGCGCGCTAATTGCCATAGTTTTCGATTTATTTGCTTCATCGACAGTATTTTTCCTTTTTGGTTCTGAATAGTTATCGAAACCTAAAGCGTCTTTTAGATTTTTTAAAGGATTAATTAGTGCTAAAGGATAATGAATAGCTTGTGGTTGAGAAGCTACTAGCTCGTTAGAAGCGTTTGCTTTTTTTATAGTTGGCATTTTCTGATGATATAAATCATTTTCATCATGAACAACTTTAGGAGCCCACATGAGTGCCCCAATTCCCTTTAAATCTTGCCTAAATGGATTTGTAAAACGTTCAAATAGTTCTTGAGAAATATGCGGGGTATTTTCAAAGAAAAATGACATTGATTCTATTACTAAGTCAATTTTATGAATTTCCTCAGTAATTTTTAGTTCTGTTTTGGCAACGGCGCCATCAATTGTCAAAGCGCTTTTTTGCACTTTAATTTCGTTTATCAAATAAAATAAGAAAAATGAGATTGCAATTCCCAAGGTGGCAATCATCCAATATTTGGCTAATGGGGTAGTTTTCATAATTCCATCGTAAAAGGCTAGAACGCCTTGTCTAGCCGAATAGTATCGATGAACTACACTTTATGATAGTTTTAGAGATTTTATAAATAAAATCTAATTGAAATGTAAGAAAAAGTTTTTAATTAAGATTAAAACAATAGCAATAATGGCAGGTAACGCTTGAATAAAGAATATTTTCTTGGTAACTGTTAGCGCACCATAAATTCCTGCAGTCGCAACACACCCTAAGAAGAATAAGGCAATATTTTCTGCCCAACGATCATCCGTAATGAAATAAGTCCAAATCAATCCGGCTGCTAAAAAACCATTATATAAGCCTTGATTCGCTGCCATTGCCTTCGTTGGCTGAAATAATTCCTTAGAAAAGTTTCTGAAGATTTTTGGCCCTTTGGTTGTCCAAGCGAACATTTCAAAGTACAGAAAATAGAGATGAAGAAACGCGACTAATCCTATTAGAATTTTAATAAGCATATCCATAGATTAGTCTTGTGTTACAAAGCGTTCATCTACTGGCATCACCATATTGCATTTATCACAGGTGCGTAATTCTTCTGAACCATAGAAGTGTTTGAAATGCCCTAGAAAGTCTTTTTCAATATCGTTTAATGTAAAATAAGCTTCGTATAGTTTATGATTGCAATTATCGCAGAACCAAAGTAAGCCGTCATCAACATTCATTTCGGCCCGTTTACGTTCAATTACCAAGCCGATGCTTCCCTTATGACGAACCGGCGAATGAGGTACTTTTGCAGGGTGTAAGTACATATCACCTGCCCCAAGTTCGAAAGTTTTCTTTTGCCCGTCCTCTTGAATATGAATTTCAATACTACCCTCTAATTGGTAAAAAAGTTCTTCAGTTTCATTATAATGATAATCTTTGCGAGCATTGGGGCCAGCAACCACCATAACGATATAGTCCCCAGCATCTTTGTAAAGGTTTTTGTTACCTACAGGGGGTTTTAATATTTCTCGGTTTTCTTCAATCCAAGTGTTTAGATTAAACGGTTTCTGAATGCCCATTTAGGAGTTTTACCGGAAAGTTAAAAAAAGCTAAGCTTTGATACTAAAAAAAGGCCTAAAAAAGCCTTTTCTTTAAATGTTAGGCGTATAAATAGAAGTTATTATTGTCTAAAGAATATCTGTGTAAAATAGTAGTTACCGCTTTCATTTATTTTTACACTGACAGCGGTATGTGTAAAATTACCTTCCATCGTTTTTTTATGACTTGAACTATTATACCATCCTTGGAATGCTTCTACGGCGTTGTCGTAATCTTTCGCTACATTTTCCGCAACTAGTTCAGCACCAATTTGAGAAGAAATTTTTGAAGCACGTGAACTAAAATTATCGTGATTAATTGACCCTATCGAAATCATATAATCATTGTGCTCATTTGCAAATTCGTATGCTACCGCACTGAATTCTAAAACATTCTGACCGATTGAAATACGGTGGTTATTAACTACACCTAATAGTTCTTCCTCAACCTCTTTAGCGTTTTCGGCCTCGATAATATTTGCTGGTTCTAATGACTCTTTTGAACAAGAAGCCAACGTACATACAAATAAAACGAGGGCAATAAATTGCGTTCTCATTTTCATACAAAGTTCTATTTGTAAGTAGGTGTTCTAAAAAAGATAGGTAGGTAGAGAAGAAAGGGGAATTCTCGTGTTCTATGGCTAACTGGGGTCTTTAGCGATGGTAATGATACGTAAAATAGAGTCTTGATCTTTGAAAAAATCATTTTTTTCGATGAATAACATACTCTACATAGACTTTTGTAAGTCAAAACGTACATTTTTAACATTAGTAGAATTCGGTTGATACAAAGTAATAAATAAGGAACGGTATTCGTTCTAACTGAATATGGTGATATTTGGGGCTTTATATTCACCGTATATTGGGATGTTTTTTGTTATAAGCTCAATTATTTTTAACAAAAATAATCTCCATGTACAAAAAGTCTATTCTTGCTATCGCAATCTTATTAATTGCTTTCACGGGATGCAAAACAGAGCAAGAAAAACCCTCTCCAGCAGAAGAATTTGAAAATTTAAATAAGTATCAAGAATACATTACTGAGGTTTCTCACGGAATTATCTCAGCACAAAGTGATGTTCGCGTAGTTTTCAATACCCCAATTGGATCATGGAATAATGGCGATGAGTTAGCTGCTGACTTATTAGAAGTTTCTCCCAATACCGCAGGGAAAGTAGTAGCCTTAGATTCTAGAACCATAGCGTTTATACCACAAAACGGATTTAAACAAGATACAGAATACGCTTTTGAGCTGGCCTTATCAGAAATTATTAGTGATCTTCCGAACGAATTAAAAACAATGACTTTTAGGGTAAAAACATTGCAACAACAGTTCAATGTGTATACGGAAGCGATACAGTCCTATTCTAAAGAAAAACAATATATCAATGGACAACTACGAGCTGCTGATATACTTACGTTAGAAACAGCAAAACAACTCATTAAGGTCAGCCAAAAAGGAAAATCATTGAAAGTAAAGTTTGATGATGCAGTAAACAAAGGAACGCAATTTCAATTCAAGATAGATAGTATTCAGCGTTTCGAAGAAGATTCTAAGTTAGCCGTTTCTTGGGATGGGCGAAAATTTGATATTGAGAGTGAAGGTAAAAACGTTCTCAATATTCCGGGCAAAAATAATTTTACTGTTTTGGATGCTCGTGTTGAAACTGGCGACGGACAGGTAGTCTTAATTAACTTTTCAGACCCCTTAAAAAAAGGTCAGAATTTTAAAGGATTGGTTGTTTTAGAAGGAAGTACAAACCCTAAATATAAAATTGAAGGTAATACCTTAAAACTCTATCCATCGCAAGAATTGAAGGGTACGGCGGTACTTGAGATACTTCAAGGTATCGAAAGTAAAGATGGTTATAAATTGAAAAACAAATACGACCAACGTGTCGCTTTTGAACAGTTGAAACCCGAAGTGAGGCTACTGTCAAACGGAACAATCTTGCCTTCCTCGAATAACTTGAAAATTAATTTTGAGGCTGTAAACCTGAACGCTGTAGATGTTTCTGTTTTTAAAATTTATGAAAATAATGTACTTCAATTTTTACAGAGTAATAACATCAATGGTCAGTCGAATTTACGAAGTGTTGCTAGACCCATCGCCCGTAAAAAGATTGTGCTTGAAAACAATCTGACAAATGCAAATGGTAAATGGTCAGCACATGCCTTAGATTTAAGCTCATTAATTTCTCCCGAAGTGGGAGCCATTTATCGTGTAGAATTCAATTATAGACCAAACTATAGTTCCTACAAATGTGATAGTACAAATTTTGATCCTATTGATGAAGATGCTGAAAATTTTGATGAAGAGCAAGAAGACAGCTCTTGGGATGGTATTGAAAACTACTATGATGAATATGGCTATTATGGTTATAACTGGAACGAGCGTGAAAACCCTTGTGACAAGTCATATTATTATGACAAGAAAATAGGCATGAATGTTTTGGCGACTGATATCGGGGTTACTGTAAAGAGGGGACTCAATAAGAGTTATTTTGTTGCAGTGAATGACCTTTTGAATACAAACCCTATTGCTGGAGCAAAAGTTACCTTTTATAATTTTCAGCAACAACCTGTTGGCAATGTAATAACTGATGCGGATGGCATCGCAATTTTCGATGCTGAGAAGCCGGCCTTCTTTGCAGTTGCCGAAAACAAAGGACAAAAAAATTACGTAAAACTAAATGATGGCAACGCCTTATCAGTAAGTAAGTTTAACGTTTCTGGAACAAGACTACAGAAAGGAATCAAAGGCTTTATTTTCGGAGAACGTGGCGTATGGAGACCCGGAGATAAGATTTTCTTATCGTTTTTATTAAATGATAATGCTAATAAACTTCCTAAGAATCATCCTGTGAAGTTAGAGTTGATGGATCCATACAACAAGGTGGTACATCGAGAAGTTTCTAAAAACGGACTAAACAACTTTTTTAATTTTAACATTAAAACAGATGAAAATGCTCCAACTGGTAATTGGTTGGCTAAAGTGTCTGTTGGAGGTGCATCTTTTACGAAAACCTTGAAAGTGGAGACCATCAAACCGAATCGCCTTAAAATTAGAACGGAGTTTGATGCTGAGATTTTAAACGGATCACACCCTATCAAAGGTGATATGGAAGTGAAGTGGCTGCATGGTGCCATTGCCAAAAATCTTAAGGCAGATATAACAGCGAAGTTCAATACGACGACAACGAAATTTGAGAGATTTCCTGGATATATTTTTGATGACCCTACGCGGAGTTTTTCTGTAGAAGACCAAGTGGTTTTTGATAGTAAAATTGATGGTGAGGGCAAGGCGAAATTCAATCTAAATCCTCAATTGAATAGTAAGGCTCCAGGTATGTTGAATGCTGCATTCATTACCAAAGTCTATGAAAATGGAGGTGATTTCAGTACTGATGTTTTTACAAAACCTTATTCTCCTTACAGTACTTACATAGGTTTGAACACTCCGAAAGGAGATAAACGCAGAGGTATGTTATTGACTGATGTCAAACATAAATTTGAAGTAGTTTCTGTAGATGAAAAAGGAAACGCGAAAGCTGCCAAGAATTTAAAAGTAACTGTCCATAAAGTAAGTTGGAGATGGTGGTGGGATACTTCATCCGATAATCTATCGTCTTACAGTAGCAGTCAATATCGAGAAATGCTTTTTGAGAAAACTATAAATACAGGTTCGAATGGAAAAGCAACTTTTGATTTTGAATTAAAATATCCTGATTGGGGAAGATATTTAGTACGTGTAGAAGACCCTAACGGAGGTCATGCCACTGGAAAAACAATTTATATCGACTGGCCGGGTTGGGCGGGTAAGTCTAGAAAAGGGGATCCTTCTGCAGCAACAATGTTAAATTTTTCTACAGATAAGGAAACCTATAACGTTGGTGAAACGGCTACAGTAAGCTTTCCAAGTTCTTCTGGAGGACGTGCTTTGGTGACCGTTGAAAATGGTAGTGAAGTGTTAGAATCACTTTGGGTAGAGACCGTTGAAGGAGAGACAAAATTTAAGCTGCCAATTTCAGAATTATACACGCCAAATGTATTTATCAATATTGCTTCATTACAACCACATGCAACTACGAAAAATGATTCGCCCATTCGCATGTACGGGGTTACGGGAATATCCGTTGAAAATAAAGAAACAAAATTGGCACCTGTTATCAAGATGCCAGATGTTTTAAGGCCAGAAGAAACTATCACGGTAAAAGTTAGTGAGCAGAACAAAAAAGCCATGACCTATAGCATCGCAATTGTCGATGAGGGCTTGTTAGATTTAACAAGATTCAAAACTCCAAACCCTTGGAACACGTTCTACGCGAAAGAAGCATTGGGAGTAAAAACTTGGGATGTATACGATGATGTTATTGGTGCTTTTGGCGGAAAAATTGATCAAGTATTCGCTATCGGTGGTGATGGTGAATTGGCTGGGGCAAAGAATAAAAAAGCAAATCGTTTTGAACCTATGGTAGTGCATTTAGGTCCGTTTAGTTTGAAAGGCGGAGAAACTAAGTCACATGAAATTAAGATTCCAAAATATGTGGGATCTGTTCGTACTATGGTTGTTGCAGGCGATAATTCCAAAGAGGCATACGGACAAACGGAGAAAACCACACCCGTTCGTAAACCTTTGATGATTTTGGCTTCGTTACCCAGAAAAATAACACCGGGTGAAAAAGTGACCTTACCGGTAACTGTTTTTGCCATGGAAAAGAAGGTGAAAAACGTGACCTTGAAAATCAAGCAAGACAAAGCATTTACAATTGAGGGCGAACAAACACAAAAACTAAGCTTTTCGCAGCCCGACGAGAAGATGGCCTACTTTCAATTGAATGTTTCGGATTTCTCGGGAATAGGAAAAGTAGTTGTCGAAGCTTCTGGTGGCGGAGAAAAAGCATCTTTTGAGATTCCAATTGATGTGGTCAATCCGAATCCGTTGACTTCTGAAATTACAGAAGTGGTTCTTGAACCGAATACTAGTCAGACGATTAATTTAGAAACCTTTGGAATAGCTGGAACCAACACGGCGGAAATCGAATTTTCGACTTTGCCTCCTATGAATTTCAATGGAAGAATGAAATATTTGATTCGCTATCCGCACGGTTGTGTTGAACAGACTACTTCTGGGGCGTTTCCACAGTTATTTTTGAGTGATATTTTCGATATTCCATCGGATAAGAAAAAACGTATTCAACAGCATATTGAAAGAGGAATTAAGCGGTTGGGAAGCTTCCAAAAGCCTGGAGGCGGATTCTCCTATTGGCCAGGTCAAAATTATGTTAATGATTGGGGAACGACCTATGCTGGTCATTTCCTATTAGAAGCGGAAAAAAGAGGTTATGTGCTGCCTATCGGATTCAAATCAAGCTGGGTGAAATATCAGCAGGATGTAGCGAAACAATGGCGAGCAGGCAGCAATTCTGATTTAGCACAGGCTTATCGTTTATATACGTTAGCCCTTTCTGGAAATGCTGATGTGGCCAGTATGAACCGCCTGCGTGAAAGTACTGGAGTTTCGAATGAAGGAAAATTCCGTTTAGCCGCTGCCTACGCGATCATTGGTCAAGCTGAGGTAGCGAAAAAGATTTTAAGTAGAGCGCGATTAGATGTAGAGAATAATAAATATCACTACTATACCTATGGTTCCTCTGACAGAAATAGGGCAATGGCATTGGAAACTTATGTTTTGATGAAGGATAAAATAAAAGCGCAAGACTTAGCAAAAGAGATAGCTAAGAACCTTTCTGATAAGCGATACATGAGTACGCAAAGTACTTCTTACAGTTTGTTAGCCATGGCAAAATTTGCTGATATGGTTGATGGAAAAGGAATAAAAACAAGCCTAGTAGTAAATGGCAAATCTGAGAATATAAATTCTGAAAAAACCTTGGCGATTCGTTCATTAGAAATTAAAAAGGGAAGTAACAATATCACTTTAAAAAATCAAGAAGGGAACTCAGTTTATGTAAGCATTGTGAATAGTGGAATTCTGCCCGTGGGTGAAGAGAAAACTTTTCAGAAAAATCTTTCTGCTCAAATGGTTTTCAAAGGAAGAAATGGTTCAACAATAGACCCGGCAAACATCGCGCAAGGAACAGATTTTGTTGCAGAGGTGACCTTGACAAACACAACTTCGAATCGATTAAAAGATATGGCTTTGACAGAACTATTTCCGAGCGGTTGGGAAATCGTAAACACCCGTTTTACCGATTTCGGAAGCTTTGCTCAAAATCAAGTCACCCATACTGATTTGAGAGATGATCGAGCAAATTTCTATTTCGGTATGAAACGTAATGAAACAAAAACTTTTAGAATTCTCTTAAACGCATCCTATTTAGGCAAGTATTATTTACCAGGAATTCAAGCAGAAGCAATGTATGATAACGACTATATGGTTAGAACAAAAGGTCAGTGGGTTGCTGTAGTACAATAGCCGAATTTTTGAAAGTAAGTTTGGTAATAGTAGAAACCTTTAAAGAGTTTGTACAAATTAGTATCCAATAATATATTTAGAATATTTGGGGAGTATTTTTTTTAAAGAAATCGCTAATAATAAACTGAGCGTAACAAGTATTCCCCAAGTACTAAAATAGTACAACCAGGTATGTACAATTTGAATTTCAAATTCAGATTTCAATAAGGTTAAGGCATGCAATACGTATCCGTGAATAAAAAAAATGGCGAAACTTGTTGAAGCCAAGAGTACTATGAATCGATTTTTTGAATGTTCAAAACGGTGTAAAAAGATTACAAAAAAGATACACAATACTGATTTTTGAATAAGAATTAAATCGATACCGTCGTATACAAAGGCTGGTTTTGAATAGTTGTTATATCTGCCAAACAACACTTGAATAACTGCTAAGGCTACCGCAGTTGCTAAAAATAAAAATTCTTTACCCTTCAGTTTATTGTAAATAAAACTCTTATTTATTGAGCAAAGTATACCTAGTAGATATGGAGGTGTAAAATAGGCGATAGATTGTAATATATTAAGTCTACCTAAAGGTCTGTGAATAAGAACGGCAATGACATATAGCAAACCAATTATCATAAACTGGGTTTTAGGTTTAGCTTCTATAAATTTTATATGCAGCGGATACATTATAAAAAGGCACATTGCAAACGGAATATACCAGTAAGATACCAGATGTGCCCCAGTGACATAATACAAAAAACTTGGAATTATATAATCATACAAAATACCATTCTCATCTAGAATGAAATAGGTGTTCCAAAATTCAGGTTCAAATTTAATTTTTAGAAATATTGGCACAATAGACAGTATGGTGTACGGTATCAAAAGTCTTTTCACTTTTCCAAAATAAAAAGTGTTCGTTTTTTTCTTTCGATAGAAAACATGATGAAACAAAAATCCTGAAATGAAAATAAAATGAATTGTGCTTCCTGCGGTGAGATTTGCAAATATAGCTTCTGATGTTGTATCTATCTGTAAATCAGAGATTGAATCACAATGTGCTGAAACGATTAATAAAATAGCAATACTTCTGTAGATATTAATAGAGTTCAAATACATTTCGAAGATAAAATTTGGGCATAATATCTACGGAACAAAACTCTATTTGGTCGGTTGGAAATCTAAAAATTTTAATGAGATTGGGTTAGATGAAGTTTATTCATCAGAATTTTCATCGTCTTGCAGAACCATTGAAAAAACATATTCCCCAATTTCTTTGACGGGTTCGTAAAAAATAGATTCTTGCATAGTTTCATTTTTTACAAAACCAGCGGCAGCGTTTACACGTTCAAAAAAGATTAATAAAGCACCAACAATAACAGCTATTTTCAACGATCCGAAAAGGGCTCCTGCTAGTTTATTTAGCAATCCTAACATCGCGAAATCAGCTATTCTGGTCAAGAATTTACCAGCAACATGAACCAATAAAACTATAATGATAAACGTAATTATGAAAGACGCTATGTTGATATAACGCTCATCCCATTGCATATTTTGATGTAAATAATCTCCTGCGATATATGAAAAATGAATAGCTCCAAAAATTCCTGCTATGAGCGCAATTAAAGAGGCAACTTCTACAAACAGTCCATTTTTGAATCCTTTATATAGTCCGTATGCAAGCAACAGCCCTAAAATGATGTCTAACAAGTTCATAAGCAGTGTTTCAACAAATATAGAACTTTGATTTGTACCTTTGATTTGTATTCGGCTTGTGCTGAGTTTAATATTTAATTTTATAATAGGAATTCGGAAAATGGCGAGAGATATACAACTAAAAGAGCGGTGGAGTAATTTGGTAGAACAACTTTCCAGTCAATTTGCAGATGGAGACCCCTTAGAACTTGACGCTATTATTTATTTGGTAGGTGTACAAGAGTTAGGTCAATATCATCGCAAGTATAAGAAAGATGATAAGTTAGATTTGATGCATATTGCTATTTGCCGTTTGCTTGAGCCTTATGGCTATTATGAATTTTCACATTTTGATGAAGATCATTGGCCTCATTATACTGCAAAAGAAGAACTACCAGCATTAAAAGCAGGAGAGCAGTCTGTTTTGATGAAGGAAGCCATTGTCGGCTATTTTTTAGAGAAGGAATATATCGCTTAAAAAAGAATGTCAGTTTTCAAACCATATTATGCAGTGATTTTTACTTCTACGCGAACAGAAGGTGATAACGGTTACGGAGAAATGGCGCGACAGATGGAAGATTTAGCAAAACAACAAGCAGGTTATTTGGGTATAGAAAGCGCAAAAGAGGAAATTGGTATTACCGTGAGTTATTGGGAAAGTTTGAGCGCCATAGCTTCTTGGAAAGCAAATACAGATCATCTTTTTGCCCAACAAAAAGGAATCAAAGATTGGTACAGTCGTTATAAGGTTCGTGTTTGTTTGGTGGAGCGAGAATATGATTTTGAGAAAAACCACTCCTAAACAAAACAGAATTTTAACAAATCATACTTTCAATGTATAAAGCATTTCTTTTTTTAACTCTTCTTCAAGGGTATTTGGGTATAGCACAATCGCTTCACCCTTTAGAGCCTGTTTCAAGACATTACAAAGATTTAAAAGAATTAAGTGCAAGATCTAATTCTGAGAAAGCTCAGATGGACAGTATTAAGTTTTTTCCTGAAAATTATAATTCGGTGGCCTTACTCTATACGATGATGACTCCAGAGTACCTAAATCAGGAACAAGTACAAGCGTTGAAAAACTCAATTGAGTTTCCTAAAAATAGTTCAGATCAAACCCGTGCTGAATTGGATTTTTTACTGGAATGGCAGCTTAAAAGAACAAAACAAGAAGAAATACGAACTGCTGATGTTCTAGCTCCTATAGGGTATTGGCCTCACATCAATACAATGGTAGATCACCCCAATTATAAAGAAAATATCAAGCATTTATTTTTTGAAGGGCATACGATCATAGGTGAAGCGTGTACCGCTGAGAATTACCCAGCTACT
>CALHCJ010000111.1 GCA_937936275.1 uncultured Flavobacteriaceae bacterium | reverse complement strand
ATCTAATCTCACTATTATTAGAGCAAATAAAAAATATTATCACCTTCCAGATTTCTTTAAAAAGCACAACGTTCATGTAATATCTTCAATGCCACACTATACCCGTGGAAAAACAGATAAGCAACGTGGCGACGGTGTTTTTGATAAATCAATTAAAGCGTTACAAGAGCTCAATGAAAGAGGATATGGTATGCCAGGCAGTTCTTTACGATTAGATTTGGTCTACAATCCTTCTGGTGCTTATTTACCAGGTGACCAAATGGCTATGGAAAAAGATTTTAAAAAGGCTCTAGATGAAGATTTTGGTATTCAGTTCCACAATCTATTTGCCATTACAAATCTACCTATTGCACGTTTTCTTGATTACTTGGTTGCTTCTGAAAATTATGAAGATTACATGTATGCCTTAGTAGAAGCGTATAACCCTGCAGCAGTCGAAAATGTAATGTGTACGAATACAATCTCCATTAGTTGGGATGGATGGCTGTATGATTGTGATTTCAATCAGATGCTAGACCTAAAGGTTGCAAGTAAGATAAAGCATATAAAGGATTATAATGAAGACCTGTTGAATGATAGAAATATACTCGTTTCTCAGCATTGTTATGGATGTACAGCTGGAGCAGGAAGTAGCTGTCAGGGAACTGTAGCTTAAAACCAGAATCTAAGAGCGTATCATCTCTTAAATATCGAATAACTACATGACAAACTGGAGTTGTTGTGTGTAAACAGGATTTTAATCTTGGGCTTTTCGTGGTTGTTTTTCGACTGATGGGTCTGTAAAAGGGTATTTTATCGAACAGTGCTATTGAATTTGGGTATTTCAACGAAAATAGTAGCTCAATTAACCTTGACCATAAAACATATTTGAAGATTTTGAGTTCTATTAACTGACCCAATGGTCGGTTAATTCAAAATCTCAAATCTTATGGAAAAATCAATCAAGCGCAGAACCACAATGAACCGGATGCAAGTCACCGGACTCGAACTCTTCTATAAGAATGGATATTATAACACTAGTGTAGATGATATTTTAAAGGAACTCTCGCTTTCAAAAGGTGCTTTCTATTATCACTTTGATTCAAAAGAAGATTTCTTTATTCAAATCATAGAACAACTTGTTGTTCGAAAAATATATAGTATGCTTATAGAGCCTATTGAAGGCCATGAACATACTTTAGATCTCATTACCAACTGCTTTGAAAATGCTTTGGAAACTGCTGTTCATAATGAGTTAGATTACGGTTTTGTACTAAGCAATTTTATCGGTGAATTCAATGGTCGAAATCCAGAGGTCATGAAACACCTCAATGAAATTCTTCGCATTTGGGAGGTCACTTTAGTATCAGCGGTGCAACGTGGTAAATTTAATGGCCATATTGATCGCCACGTCGATGCAGAAGGCGTAGCGGTTTATTTGATGAGCTCTTTTATCGGTATTCGGACACTTATGGTTGAAACTGCTCCTAGCGCCAGAAAATATCGCTTTATGTCGCAACTAAGACAGTATTTTAAATCGATAGAGGTAAAGCAATCTTCATTCTAAGAGGAACATGCTCACTCTAAATCAATAAGCGAACGAATTTTTGCAATCACTTGTTTAGGGGCTATGGTTCGCATAGCGTCTTTATAGTTTTCTGGCATTTTATTACCATACACTGATGTTGGTATGAGCGGGTATTTTTCCCGATCCGCTAAAAGTGCATTTTCTATGGGTTGATGAAATGGATAAAACCCAGCATGGGGATGGGTCACCCCCCAAAGTGTAACCGTTGGCACACCAAATAGTGCAGCCAAGTGTGCATTTCCGCTATCCATAGCAAGCATTATATCTAAATTCGAAATTAGCTCTAATTCTTCGTCAAACGTTAGTTTTCCTAGGATACTGATTGAATTTGAATATTTTGATTCCCATTTTTCCAGAATTTCTTGTTCTCTTTTTCCTCCTCCAAAAAATATGACTTGAGTCGTATTCGATGCTGACAAAACAGACACCACTTCCTCCATTAAATCCAACGGATACATTTTGCCCTCAAAGGCTGAAAAAGGAGCAATTCCTATATATTTTTTATGCTCTAAAGACAGTAGTTGCTTTGCTTTAAGACTAGGCATTCTTTTTGGTAAAATTGAAGTTTCTGAAAGCTCCAACGGATATCCTAGCACCTTGAACACCTCAGCATAACGCTCGTGGGTCGATTTTAATGGCTTAAATAACTTGTTCTCGTATGCAGTCAAGGCTTTCTTTTCGCGTCTTCCTTTCTCAATTTGCAGAAATGGATATCCTGATAACTTAAAAAACATTTTAAGAATATTGCTACGCAACACATTATGTAAATCTGCAACTGCATCAATTTCAAGTTGTTTCAGTTCTCTATACAGTCTAAAAAGTCCGAAAACACCGCTGTGTTTCCCTTTAACTTCGGCTTCATAAATATTTAAATTTGGAATTTGTGAGAAAAGCGGTTTAAAAAAACCTCGCGTCAAAACCGTAATACGAAGATCAGGATATTGTCTTGAGAGCGCCACTAATACTGGAACGGTCATCGCCACATCTCCCATGGCCGACAAACGTATGACCAAGAGATGTTTACTTTTTTCCATTCAATATTCAATTATTTTAAGCCTCGCAACACGGGGTTTAACTCGTCATCATTATACATTTTCATCTGTTTATAGACTTTCATGTACTTATTTCCTTCCTCAATATCATACAACAATTGATCAATTGCTGAGGAAAGATCTTCCTTCTGTTCCTGAAGGATATCGAGCTTCTGCTGGCACTTTTCTAAGTGTGAAGGCTCAGCATCATTACGTACAGCTTCTTCACGCATGTGATAAATTTTCAAAGCCAAGATGGATAATCGATCAATAGCCCATGCCGGACTTTCTGTATTTATTGTGGCGTCACTCTTAGTTTGTGCCGATTGGTATTTATTCAGGAAATAGCTATCAATATACTCGACTAAATCGGTTCTGTCTTGATTGCTCGCGTCAATTTTACGCTTTAGGGTTAGTGCCGCGACTGGATCTATGTTAGGATCACGAATAATGTCTTCATAATGCCACTGTACGGTATCAATCCAATTCTTTCGATATAACAAATGTGCGATTTCATCTTTCGGAAACGGATTTGAAAAAGACTGATTCACATCATCTTTTACATGATAGGTCTCTATACTCTGATCAAAAATTTTGAAAGCAAATTCACTAAACATAGATATGCATTTTTAACAAAGTTACTATTATTTCAGCGCGACTTCAGTGAAGAATACCAAAAATGGAAGTACAACCGAAATCATGAGTATAATTTCTTTGATATTGGCCTTTTTTATCGCCTCAACGTAATTTGTTACAAAGACTACAGCAGGAAAAAACGTAATCATAATGGGATAAGAGCCTTCTGTTGAATTCAAAACTTTTACGATTAAACCGATAACAAACGCAAAACCAACCAAGCGCATCGTAACAATCTGTCCCAAACCGGCTTTACCTAACTTTAAGAATGCAAAAACACTTACCAAAAGAATTGACAAGATGTAAATTACCAGCTTTGTACTATTGCCCCAGCTAGAAAAATAAACCTTATTAAACTCAAAGGTAAATTGATAATGATGCATTAAGAAATCCGTATTATTCGTAAGTACAAGCATGCCGTAAGCCACCATAAATACTGCGAAAATACTCGTTAGTGGTACCAGCCAATTTCTTATATTCTTAGGTTCATAGATATAGATGGCCGCGAAAACAAGCAGCAAATAAAGTACTGCCCACTCATAAAATAGGCTTGCCACCATAATCCATAGTGTGGCATCGAATATTTTTAATTTAATACTCTTAAGCGAACGAATACTAATGATGCGTCGCAATGCCAACAGCAAGAAAAGACTACAAAATATAGCTTTATTATCGGTTAGCGTTTCAGAAAAAACTAGTGTTAAAAGTCCGTAAAACAGTATGCCGAAAGAGTTTGGTGAGGTTACTTTATTTCTTTGAAGAATAAAATCAGCCACAAAAATGCTAAAAAGTAAGACAGAAAGCACCAACAGTTGAAATATGAGTTCTTCAGGAAGGTAACTCTTGTCATAAACAACAAAATTTACAAACCAATACAGCACAAACAAAAATGAGCATATGATGATGAAATTTATGGGTTTGGTTTTACCAAAAATGTTTGAAATCATCTAGAAATTTTTGTGAGAGCCGCTAAATGTATATTTTTGCATGGTAAATATACTATTTCATGAAAGCATTTTTTGAAGGCATCGAAGATTTATTTGTTAATGTACTTTTCGCGCCATACGATACGTTTCGTTTTATGGAGAGTTGGTGGGCAGCGAACACCGTAAACTGGTTATTAGCCATTATTGGCTGTGTTGCATTTGTTTATTGGATGTTGGAGTTAAAGAAGTACAGCGATAATGATGAGGAAGATAAAAGCATTAGTTCTCACTCTTATCTTTAGGCCCTTTTACAGATCAAATCCAATATCAGAACGATAATTCATCCTATCGAAACTAATTTTCTCAATGTTTTGATAGGATTTTTTTAGCGCTTGTTTGAAATCATCTCCAAAAGATGTAATTGCCATTACGCGACCTCCATTTGTAACCACCCTACCTTTATTTAAAGTAGTACCCGCGTGAAACACTAGGGAATCTTCTATTTGATCATACCCGCTAATCTCTTTTCCCTTTTCATAGGCTTCAGGGTAACCTCCTGATACTAGCATTACCGTCGTTGCTGTTCTGTCGTCTAATTGAAGGTCAAGTTGATTAAGTTGTTCGCTAGCAACTGCTTGAAAAACTTCTACCAAGTCATTTTTTATTCTCGGTACTACCACCTCGGTCTCTGGATCACCTAATCGCACATTGTATTCTATAACGAAGGGATCATCACCGACTTTGATAAGTCCTATAAAAATAAATCCCTTGTATGGTAAATGATCCTTTTTAAGACCTTCTACGGTCGGAACGACTATGCGCTCATGTATCTTGTCCATAAACTTTTGATCAGCAAAAGGGACGGGTGAAATAGCGCCCATACCACCCGTATTGAGGCCAACATCACCTTCTCCGATACGTTTATAATCTTTTGCAGTTGGTAAAACTTTGTATCCATTACCGTCTGTAAGCACAAATACACTCAATTCGATACCTGCTAAAAATTCTTCGATAACCACAGTAGTGCTTGCGCTTCCAAATTTTTTATCAACTAACATGGAACGTAGCTCTTCCTTAGCTTTCTCTAAATCATCGAGAATAACTACACCCTTACCTGCAGCGAGTCCGTCAGCCTTAAGCACGTAAGGCGCATTTAAATTCTCTAAGAACTCAAAACCTTCTTTAAGGTTATCACTTGTGAAGCTTTGGTATGCTGCGGTGGGAATTTGATGCCGCATCATGAATTCTTTGGCAAATTCTTTACTCCCTTCTAATTCAGCGGCAGCTTTTTGAGGACCGATAACCGGTACATGCTTTAGTTTATCATCATTTAAGAAGTAATCGTGTACGCCATTTACTAAAGGGTCTTCTGGACCAACAATTACCATATCGATCTTGTTCGAAAGTACCGCCTCCTTTATTTCATTAAAATCAGTTACACCAATTGGTATGTTTTTAGCAATTTCACTAGTACCTGCGTTGCCTGGAGCAACAAATAACTGGGTAAGCTTTGGACTTTGAGAAAGTTTCCATGCGATCGTATGCTCACGACCCCCAGCACCTAGAATTAAGATATTCATTTTTCTTTTTTATTTGGAGCAAAAATAGAAATGTTCCTTCCAATATCAATAGCGTAACAATTTAAAAGATACATTATCACAAAATAATGATTCTAACCTGATTATCGTACGCAACAATTGGGTAATTGATCAACTGCGCTTACAAAATAATCGATGATCTCGAAAAAGGTAGAAAATTACTGATTATCGATGAACTACAAGCTCTAAACTGCTGTTAAATCGATTGTTTATTGACTTCTTACAAAATCGTATACGATTTTGTAAGTTTTAACATTTACGTTTTTCGTAGATTTTAGCTTCTTTTTAAAGCGTACAAAGGCTGATTTTCAAACACTCATAATTAATCACTGTCAGGCATCAATATATTTCAAAAAAAGAGTGCAGTTATACCTATATTTTTATTTAAAAAGTTTCAAAAAACAAAAAACCCAACTTTTAAGGTTGGGTTTTTAAATGATATTCAATCTATATCTATTTTCGATTCCGTTCTGTAAAATCTCGATGCTCTGTTTTTTCCAAATCTTCAGTGGATAAGGTTTTAAAATACTCAAAGGTTTTTCGCATTCCCTCTTCTCTACCAACCTTAGGTTCCCAACCTAATAATTCTTTTGCCTTCGTTATATCTGGCTGTCTTTGCATCGGATCATCCTTAGGAAGCTCTTTATAAATGACCTTTTGTGTGGTACCCGTCAACTTGATGATTTCCTCTGCAAAATCTCGTATTGTAATCTCATGCGGATTTCCAATATTTACTGGAAGATCATAATCACTCATCAAAAGCCTGTAAATTCCTTCAATTTCGTCATCTACATAACAAAAAGAGCGTGTTTGAGAACCATCTCCGAAAACTGTTAAATCTTCACCTCTTAAGGCCTGACCCATGAAAGCAGGTATCACTCTTCCGTCATTTAGTCGCATTCGTGGTCCGTAAGTATTGAAAATTCGAACGATACGCGTTTCTAGACCGTGAAACCGGTTATACGCCATAGTTATGGATTCTTGAAAACGCTTGGCTTCGTCATATACACCTCTCGGACCTATTGTGTTGACATTTCCATAATACTCCTCTGTTTGTGGGTGTACAAGTGGGTCTCCATAAATCTCTGAGGTTGAAGCAATCATTATTCTTGCTTTTTTAACCTTAGCAAGACCAAGCAGATTATGCGTACCTAAAGCGCCTACCTTTAATGTCTGAATAGGAATTTTTAAATAATCAATCGGACTTGCAGGCGAGGCAAAATGTAAAATATAATCTAATTTTCCTGGAACGGAAACAAATTTTGTAACGTCATGATGATAGAACTCAAAATGTTCTAATTTAAAGAGATGTTCAATATTTTTGAGATCTCCTGTGATCAGATTATCCATTCCAATCACATGCATTCCTTCTTTGATAAAACGATCACAAAGGTGTGACCCTAAGAATCCTGCCGCTCCCGTAATTAAAATTCGTTTCATGAACTGCTATTGTTTTTGTAGGTAACGTTAGAAATTAGTAAAAATTGAAAAGAATATAGAATTTATTACAAAACCCGTTTTTAGAGGACTTTGCATAGTCATTGGCCTCCAAAGAAACTAATGAACCTCTTCTTTGTTTGTAGCGCCAGTTTGCTCTTTTTTTGCAGTAGCATCTTTACTTAATGTTCTTTTACCCGTAGACTGTTTATCAGAATTCGATATTTTACCTGTGATCTTATCTACTTTTCGTCTCAACATTATTTTTTGCTTTAGTGTTGCAAAATTATAATTGTATTTAAAGAAAATATACCCCAGAAATATAACGACGGAAACCAGCATAATCACCATTCCGAAGTTCTTCGCTTTACTTCCCAAAACGATAAACAACATCACGAATAGCAAATTGAAGCACCCAATAATAAAACTTGCTTGTCGATGGGTGAGCCCCCAGTAATCAATCAAAACATGATGCGTATGATTGCGATCAGGAGAAAACGGCCCTTTTTTATTTGCAATTCGAATTGCGAATACTCTTGCCGTATCAAACAAAGGCACAATTAAAATACTAATGGCAATTAATGGAGCATTCTCCAGTAAAAATGGTAGCTCTGTATAGTCTACAGGATTCAAAGCCAGAAATTTTAAGGTTAAAATACTGATCACAAAACCAACAATCAAAGAGCCTGTGTCACCCATGAAGATTTTCTTATCTGATGAAAGATTGAAACCCAAGAAGGCCATTAAACTGGCATTTACCGTAATACTTAATAAGGCAAAGAAATACTCTCCTGTCAAGTAGAAAATAGTGGTATAAATCACCATAATCACGATCCCTACAATAGATGCTAAACCATCAATACCATCGATCAAGTTGTATGAATTGATGATCGTTAACATCATAAAACCTGCAATAATCAAGTATAAATAATGAGGTATTTCATTGATATTCAAAAACCCATGCAAAGAATCTATTGTAAAACTGGGGTTGGCCAAGATAAATGCGATGGCCAATACCTGTGTAATGAGCTTTGCCCCTGGAGAAATTACTACTAAATCATCTTTAAGACCTACAATAAACAATATGGTAAGGCCTGGTATAATATACATCGCTTCTCCAAATTCAGCCTTACCATGCATAAAAAATAGCGCAAATATCAAGGTGTAGAAAAATGATACCCCTCCGAGGGTTGGAGTCTTAACAGCGTGTGAGCTTCTTTGGTTGGGATCATCCATTAAGCGCTTGTATTCGACCACCTTTATGATTTTAGGTATCGTCAAATAGGTTAAAACAAAAGCACCTATAAAAATTAATATGGCGGATTCAAGGAAAAACAAGGGTTCGAATTAGAACTCAAAAGTAAGAAATGTTTGTCATCTTTTTTGATACTACAGCCTTAATACTATTTGAAGAGGCTTTTAGCCGAAGCAGTTAAGGTATTTTCCTAGCGTTCGAGCGCTTGAAACACTTCCATATAATCTTTCGCCAGTTTCTCATAGGTAAGCCGCTCAATCAAATAGGTATATCCATTCCGCCCTAATTGAACAAGCTCCTCTTTCGTCAACTGGCTCATCGACCTAATTTTAAGGGCAATATCATCACTATTTTCGGGTGCTGATATGACACCACAATTGGATTCGTCTACAATGTTTTCAGGAATATTGCAAGACATTAATATGGGCTTTTTAGTAAACATGTATTCGAAGAGCTTATTTGCTGCAATTCCATATTTGTATAAATCCACATCACGCCAACTCAGATAGAGTACATCACATATTTGATAGTAAGACATTAAATAATCTCGCTGTACGGCATCAAAGAAAATAATATTCGGATTCCCATTTGCTAAGGCTTGCAAACTTTTTTTCTCTGCGCCTTCACCCAATATTGACAAATAATACCGACTGTTTTTAAAATTTTCATTGAAAGCTTGCACAATATATTCCATAGCATTCGCATTGCCAATTGTGCCCGCATATCCAACAATTATTGAATCTTTCGGTAATTGTGAAAGGGCTTCCCAATCGTGTTGCTTCTGTTTTTTACTAAAACCGTTTAAATCAATTCCATTTGAAATCCATTTGAATTTGAAGGGTTGTTTCCCCAAGATCTCTTTGATATGTTGGTCAGCGTTCTTCAATACAGAAACGATGTAATCTGCCTTGGCGTAGCACTTTCGCTCCAAATGGGTTAGCACTTTAATGAATATACTTTTATCAGTATAGTTGCCTATACTTTTCGGCGTTAAAGGCCACAAATCTCTGGTTTCAAAAATAAACTTGCATTTCGGATATATCCATTTAAAAAACAAAACATTATACACTGGCAGCATTGGCGTTGATGAAAGTATAATGATATCTGGTTTCGGTAAGCGTGTAAACGGGGCGAAAAAGAAAAGAAGGACAAACAAAATCCAGTTTAAAATGCGAATAATACTACTGGATTTTTCATGCTTAAAACCCTTCAGAACGAGAGTTCTTATACGGCCATCTATGGTGCGCATGAGACCAAACAAACGAACCTTTCTTTTCGGATTGTGCGAAAAAGAAGAAGTGATCAAAGAGACGTCATATCCTTGTTTTATAAATTCTAACCCTAAAGTGAAATGTCTACTATGGCCATTTTCACTTAAATCAGGTGAAGTTAAATGTTCATTGACAATCCATATATTCTTTCCCATACTTCTGAAAAGCGGACATTAAACAGACCCATTCTTCTCATAGCCTATTTAATATTCATTGCTTACGTGTCAAAAATAGGCATTAAAATAGTACGATTTAGAGTCATCATTGATGTCTTAAATCATCAAATTATCAGAGAAGAATCGATTCATTAATTTGAATAAACTCTAACACCGACTCTGTTATACGGTATTTCTTTACTTTCTTTGTGTTATCATAACCTTATCTAAATTTTAAATTATCCTTAGATGAACGATCTTCTTGACCAACTAAACTTTGAATCCGGAGAGGCTTTTTCGGTTGTTAGCTATTTGATAAATATTGTGTTATGCGCAATTTTGCTCTTCATACTATCCATAATTTATTCTAAATATGGAAAGTCATTATCAAATAGGCAGCAGCTTTCAAAGGTTTTGATTTTAGTAGGAGTGACCACTTTTATCATTATCAGTATTGTAAAATCTTCTTTGGCCCTTTCGCTTGGTTTGGTTGGTGCATTGTCTATTATTCGATTTAGAACCGCAATTAAAGAACCTGAAGAATTAGGCTATTTTTTTATTGCAATAGCGATTGGTTTGGGTTTTGGTGCCAATCAATTATTACCCACTGTTATTGGCGCTTTCGTATTGTTTCTAATCATATTTTTATCGGGGCAGGCAAAAACTAGTAAAAGCAATTCACAAAATGTTTTGATTGGAATTACTGAAATCGGAGATCTTAATAAAAAACAATTGCAATCTCAAATCACTGATGTAATTTCTAAAAATGCAACACGAACAGAACTTATTCGATTGAACGTTAATCCGAATAGTTTGGACTTTAATTTTTTAGTTCTTTTGAAAGATTATGACAGTCTTCACGAAATCACAGATGGTCTTACACAACTAAACGATCGCATGGCTATTACGTTTATAGACAGTCAAAACATGACAATTTAAGTGGTCTAAATCAAGAAAAACAGAAAAATGCTTATTGATTCTAAAGAAAAGTCTAAAAAGCAACAATTCATTTTAATCGCTATCGTAGTATTTATCTTGGTGATCGCTTTAAAATGGTTTCTAGAGTTCAAGACGAATATTCTATCATTCAACTCTAATAGTACTGAAGACCTTCAATCCGTTGAAGTGCCTGTATCCATACCTCCAAAACTCTACACTGAAAATCTTCTTGATATCGATAAAAATAAAATTTATCAAAAGGAAAATCTGTCTTTGTATTTAAATAATGAATTGGGTACACCAACCTTAATGGTTATGTATTCTGATTCTTTGACTGCTCTTGAAAAAGATGGTCGTTTTCTCGCTTTTCTTTACTTGAAAGATCCTTCTGAATGGAGAGCGATCAATAAAAAATACGATCATATTCTGTTAACAAAAGAAACACTCATTCCGATACAAAAAGTGATCGACGATACAACACGTCATATTTTTAAATTCAGACTTGAACACCCCTATTTCAATATCGAAAATTTAAAAAAGTTAGAGTTTGTACGACATAGCAGAGCGGTAGGGCGATTTGAAGAGATTATTTTTGAAAAAGATAGCTCGCATTATATTTATCCCGTTAGTAATACGCTGAAAAAATTACAAATTTCCGTTACGCAATCTGACTTGGATAAAATTACTAGAAAACGAAATAATGCTTTAAAATCAGGGGTTTTGGTTACGAACGACACAGACTATGTCAACGCTCAAATAGCTGCTGATGATCAAAGTACAAACAAAGCGAGTATCCGATTGAAAGGAGATTGGACCGATCATTTGGAACATCCCAATAAGTGGTCATATCGCATCGTTCCCAACGGCGAGAACACCATGTTCGGCATGCGCAAGTTTTCAGTGCAGCACCCTAAGGCCAGAAATTATATTTGGGAATGGCTTTTTAATAAGGTCGTAAAAGACAACGATTTGGTAGGTCTTCGCTACGATTTTCTGAACGTAGACCTCAAGATTAAAGACAAAGATTCCATTATACCAATGGGTATAATGGCTTTAGAAGAAAGCTTTGATAAAATACTGATTGAAAATAATCGCCGGAGAGAAGGTTTAATACTGGGTCTAGATGAAACTGCAATTTGGGCAGAACGAAAAAAAGTCAAAGAATTAAAACTAGACTACCCTAAAGATGTTGATTTGCCCAAGTTCTATGAAATGCCAGTAAAGGTTTACAACGAAAATAAAGTATTGACTTCACCAGTACTATCAAAACAATTTAAAATTGGTAAAAGCTTAGTGGAAGGACTGTTAAACGGCAAACTTAACTTGAGTGATTCGTTTGATACCGATAAATTAGCCTTCTATATTGCGCTCTCTAACCTTTTCGGGGGCCATCACGGGCTATTTATTGAAAATATACGCATGTACTACAATCCTGTAACGAATAAACTGGAGCCCATTTCATTTGATTCTAATTCAGGTACGAAAATCGATTTGTTACGCGTATACCCAATTGGGAGACGCGACCCCGTTTTTAAAGAAAAACTCATTGCGGCCTATGAAAAAGTAACTTCACAGGAATTTATTGATGATTTGATAGCAAAATATCAAGATCAATTGAATGACTACACACTAAACCTCTCTACAGAATTCGCTGACGCTACGATGGATCTTTCCGTAATACAGTACAATGCAAATTTTATAAAGAAAACTATTTTTCCTAGTAGAATTTTAAGTTCATCTTTTATTTCATTCGAAGCTGGTAACATGCAAATTGAACTCAAAAACCATACGAAATTTCCCGTGGTGGTCGATGGTTTGGTTCTTGAGAATGGTAAAAGTTTAAATCGCTCGCAAAAAAACCTCGTGATTGCACCAGGAGATACCCTCAAACACAGTTTTTTTGTAAAAAAAGAATTTGATAACGCCTTTGTATCCAAAAAAAACAAAGAAGGTGGTTTTCGCTACCCTAAAGATTTAGTAAAAATCCGGATAAAATATCACATCTCAGGTTCTAAAGCAAAAAGATATAACGCCATAAGACCCTATACCTCAGCTATGGATGCTGAAATGATCGCTAAGATGAGGCCAACAAATAACCTTAGTAATTTTCAATTCATTACGGTTGATGAAAATCAAAAGATAGCCCTATTCAAATCAGGGGCTTACATTCTTGATACCGCTTTATACATTCCAACAGGTTATACGATACATATTGAACCGGGTTTCAGTTTAGATTTAGTGAATAAAGCATCTCTAATATCCTACGCTCCTATTTTTTCAAACGGCACAAAAGAAAAGCCTATTAATTTTACTTCTAAAGACAATACCGGAGGTGGAATTTTTATAAGTTCGACAGATACAATTTCGGTGCTTCGCCATACAAATTTTATCAATCTATCGGTGCCCAACTTAGATATTTGGCAACTTTCAGGGGCTGTGAATTTTAATGAAGCTAGGGTTTCTATATCAAATTGTACTTTCGAAAGTAATCGTTCGGAAGACGCTTTGAATATCATTCGCACTAGTTTTGAGTTAGATTCTTCACGTTTTGTCAATACCTATTCCGATTCTTTCGACGGCGACTTTGTAACAGGCAGTATCACCAACTCCACTTTTATCAATTCGGGTAATGATGGTATTGACGTTTCGGGTTCTGAATTGGAACTAAAAAATATTCGTATCGAAAACCCATCTGATAAAGGTTTAAGTGCTGGCGAAGATAGCGTGATGAATGGCAGCAACATAACCATTAGTGATGGAGAAATTGCCATTGTCAGTAAAGATCTTTCCAGAATTAACTTAAGCAATATTACGATTGAGAATACCAGGCTAGGCATGGCTTGCTTTCAAAAGAAAACGGAATTTGGACCCGGAATTATCGATCTTAAAGAAATCACTCTAAAAGGTGTAGAAATAACCCATCTCATTGAACCTTCGTCAAATTTAATTATCGATAGCCGTGCTGTAACTGATAAATCTAAAAATGTAATCGATTTAATGTACGGTAACGAATATGGAAAAAGCAGTCGATAAAAATACGCTTACGAACAACGCTGCAACCAACTTACGTTTTGAGCGTAAGTTCGTGTACCTCAATACTTCGTTTGACGCTATTCTTCAACGTGTGCTACAGAATTCCTTCGGATTCAAAGAAGTTTTTCACCAGCGAAAAATCAACAATATCTATTTTGATGATTCGAATTACAATTTCTACAAACAGAATGTTGAAGGGGTAGCGAATCGTAAAAAGGTGCGGCTGCGATGGTATGGGTATGATACCGCAAACATTGAAAGCCCTACGATTGAAGTTAAAAAAAAGATCGGCGAAGTCGGTGATAAAGATTCCTTTCCGCTACGGGGTGCTGCATTGAATTTAGAACAAAGTACGGCTAGTGAAGTACAGCACTATTTGATTGAAAACACGCAACAGCATATCGGTTTACATCACAGTCTGAAAGCGCTGCAACCCACTTTACTAAACACCTATGAGCGGCGCTATTTTCTGTCATTCTGTAAACGTTATCGCATCACCATAGACTTTAATCAAGCTTTTTACAACCCGAATTACATTTCTTTTGAGCGAAGTGAGCTGCGACTTCAAGATATCGTGCTAGAGCTAAAATACGCTAGAGGGGACGATGCCGATGCGCGACAGGTTTCGCAACAAATCAATACCCGCTTGTCTAAAAATTCAAAATATGTAACCGGAATCAATATGCTGTATCACACCGCACTTTTGTAATATTAATTTTAAAGAAAATTAAAACGTGATTTTAAGGTGTTTTCTCTTAGGTAGTCTTTGTCTGTTTCAGAGCTGCTCGGTGTCGAAAGACTTCTATCAGCTGCCCGCAATGGTCACAAAAAATACGTGCAATGCGGTTATTGAGATTCCTGCGGGCACAAACAAAAAATATGAGTATAGTCCGTCGCAAAAGAAATTCGTCGTTGATCTGGACGAGGGTACAGAAAGAATCATTGATTTTTTACCGTATCCTGGTAATTATGGCTTTATTCCTTCCACCCTCTCAAAAACAGCTTCAGGGGGCGATGGCGATGCTTTAGATGTTTTAGTGCTTATGGAGTCTGTTCCTATGGGATCAGTTGTTGAGGTAAGCCCTATCGCGATATTAAAACTGATTGATGACGGTGAAACAGATTATAAAATTGTAGCAGTACCAACGACTAAAAAACTTCAAATTATTCAAGCCACCACGTATGATGATCTAGCAACGGACTATCCGAAATTGCTAGAAATTATTTCGCTGTGGTTTTTAAATTATAATCCTAATGACATTAGCACCATTGAAGGTTGGGGGAATGAAAAAGAAGCCTTTGCCGAAATTCAACGACATTTAAAAATTAAACAGCTTTAGTTATGTATAAAATGCTCATTGGTCTTTTCCTTTTAAGCTTGGTTTCTTGCAGTTCGCCTCAAACGGATAAAGATACCTTGGAGTATAGCTTTTTCGTAGCAGGCCATGTGTATGGATATCCAGGGGAATCAGAAGGGAATATTGGTGTGCACCCTCCTTTCAAAGAAAAATTAGACCGTATTCAAAAAGATAGTAGTATTGCCTTTGGCGTGTTTACGGGAGATATGGTCTACAATGGTGCTTTGGAAAAAGAATGGGACGAATTGGATGATGATATTGCCACCCTTGGAAAACCCGTTTATTTCGCTCCGGGAAATCATGACATCGCGCACTCTACAAAACGTGTGGTTTTTGAACGGCGCTACGGACCTTCATACCGCAGTTTTACCCATAACAAAGATTTGTTTATTCTACTGGATCCAAATTATGACCAATGGAATATTTCTGGCGATCAATTGACTTGGCTTCAAAATGAAATACAAACAAAAGCAAAAACAAGCCGAAATATTTTTGTCTTTTTTCATCAATTGCTATGGTGGAGTGCAGAAAATGAATACAAAGGCTATCCGCCAAACTCCCCTTCCGGTAGGGCAGCAACAATTAATTTTTTTACCGAAGTACATCCCTTGTTCGAAACATTGGAAAATGAGGTTGTTATGTTTGCAGGTGATACCGGAGTCTATGACACCGGGTTCATGTATTCAAAAAACAAGCATATTACGTTCATCGCTTCTGGCATGGGCGGACGAAAGCAAGATAATTTCATCACGACAAGTATCAATAGCGATGGATCAATTCATTTCGACTTGATCGCACTCAATGGAGAAACTACCGATGCGCTTGGAAAGTTAGAAGACTACCAATTACCCCAATAGTCCATTATTAAAATTTTGCAAGTTCACTAACAATTAAATCTCCGGTATTACCCGTGCCGTACAAATTCATACTAAAGTCGATAGAAGTATCATTGATGTGTTTGTAGGTATTCACTATTTTGTCTTTGTCAGATCCTGTTAAGAAATTGACCTTATTTTGAATCAGTTCTACCCATTCGGTTTCTTCGCGTACGGTAATACATGGTTTTTTAAAGAAAAAGGCTTCTTTTTGCAAGCCACCACTATCGGTGATCACACAACTGCAATTCGAAAGCAACCAAATCATTTCAAAATACCCAACAGGTTCTAAAATTTGAATGTTCTTGTCGGGTTCAATGCCAAAGTCTTTCAACTTTTTAATCGTTCTGGGGTGTAAGGGTAAAATCACTTTGCGTTGCGAGACGATTTCTTTGAGCGCCTCGAAAATTGCCGTCAATTTTGCTTTATCATCGGTATTCTCTTGCCGGTGAATGGTTGATAAGATAAAGCCAGCGTGCGCTTCTACAGATTCTGGTTGATTAGACCGATCAGTATAAAATAAAGCGGCATCATACATCACATCGCCGCATTGCACCTGCTTGATATTGATGTTGTCATAGCCTTCCTTACTTAAATTATCGATTGCCGTTTGCGTTGGGCAAAAAAGAATATCACTAATTCTATCGGTCAAAATGCGGTTGATTTCTTCGGGCATACGCATGTTAAACGAACGAAGCCCTGCTTCTACATGTGCAACCTTAATATGTAACTTCTTAGCCGCCAAGGCCCCTGCAATGGTAGAGTTGGTATCACCATAGACCAACACCCAATCTGGTTTTTCAGTAAGTAGTACCTCTTCAATTTTCGCTATCATCTTACCTGTCATGGCACCATGCGACAAACTGTTGATCTCTAAATTGTAATGCGGTTTGGGTATGCCCATTTGATCAAAAAACACATCGCTCATGTTTTCATCAAAGTGCTGCCCTGTATGTACGATCAGCTCTTGTATGGTATTGGCTGAATTCTTTTGATTGTACGCTGCAATAGCTCTACTAAC
>CALHCJ010000110.1 GCA_937936275.1 uncultured Flavobacteriaceae bacterium | reverse complement strand
CCACCCTTTGGCAAGAAATTAGGGCTAATCCAATAAGGGAGTAACTCTCCTCATCCATTCTCATTATTTTTTGAAATGGCACACAACAATAAAATAAACACACTAGTGTGTTTATCCGTTTTATGTATACACTACGAATATAAGCCTTTGTAAGAAAATCATTTATTTGAATAGCCTATATCATCGTTAAGTAAAAAAGGTAGGCAGCAAAAAAGGCCTCCAATAATGGAAGCCTTTCTTAGCTTAGATTGATGATTGATGATTGATGATTGATGATTGATGATTGATGATTGATGATTGATGAATGTTGTATTAGAATCGAATTCTAATATTTTGATCTTCGTTGGTTACTTCAAACTTGGCAGCTTCAAACGTTGGTGGGCCAAAAGCTTCCATTTGTCCTGAGGTACCAAAGTTCTCTTTCGGCATTCCGTTTGCTTCAAAATCCATTCGATTATTACTGTTGGCGTCATGCATCACCATAATTGCAAAAGTACCTGGGGCCACATTGTTAAAGGTTAAGCTTACTTCTCCTTTAGTGGCTGGCGCTAGTTCATTTTGAATACCAATATCTTTCATAAAGGTTTCAGATGTATGTAAACTTGCTACAATATTTCCGCCGTCAGAAAGTACGTTTTCAATAGTTATGGTAATGGTAGCTCCCTTTTTTTCTTCTTGTGCGGTTGCTGTAAATCCTATAAGTACTGCTGCGATAACGAATGCTAATTTTTTCATGGTATTTTGTTTTAGTGATTATTGTTGGTTCAAAGATGCGATGCTTCTGCAAGCTTTTTAAATGGATGTTACCGAGTTGTTGAATTCAACTACTGAATTGTAATTCAACTTTTCGATTTCAATTCAGTCCTTAAAATGTACAGTTCAGTAATCTAATGTTTTTAGGTCTAGGTTTTGAATGCATTTTTGGCTTGTCAATCATTTTGAACTAGACCCTGCATTGAATTCAGGGTTACTATCGCAACAATCATGAAAAAATCAATCTTAACCATCACATTACTTTTAATTTCATTCTTCAATTTCGCGCAAACCACGGTGTCAGGTATAGTCACAGATACAAAAAATAATCCTATAGAAGGAGCAAATATTTATTTGGAAGGCACTTATGACGGGGCCTCTTCAGATGCCGAAGGAAAATTTAGCTTTGAAACGACCGAAACCGGAAAGCAAAACCTTGTGGTCTCTATGATATCATTCGATACGTATATGCAGGCTGGTGATGTTTCGTATTTGACAGATTTAAAAATCGAACTATCAGAAGCCATCAATCAGCTAACAGGAGTGACACTAACCGCAGGAAGTTTTCAAGCAGGTGATAATTCTAAGGTTTCTGTTTTAAAACCTTTAGATATTGTGACTACCGCGGGGGCAGCAGGAGATGTTGTAGGTGCATTACAGACCTTGCCGGGTACTTCTAGTATTAATGAAGATGGTCGGCTTTTTGTTCGTGGGGGTGGAGCAGGGGAGACACAGGTGTTTGTTGATGGCCTCCGTGTTTTTCAATTTTTTAACGCGACACCAAATAACATTCCCACTCGAGGTCGTCTTTCGCCTTTTCTTTTTAAAGGAATCACTTTTAGTACAGGAGGATATTCTGCGGAATACGGACAAGCATTGTCTAGCGTATTGTTATTAAATACGACCGATATGCCAGATCAAGAAAAAACAGATATCGGAATACTTTCTGTAGGCGCTAGTTTGGGCCGTACCGAGATTTGGGGTAATAAATCACTAAGTTTTAACGCCCAATATACCAACCTAGAACCCTACCAATGGATTATTCCCAATAATCAAGGTGTCCGATATAACAAACCTTTTGAGTCCATTGCAGGGGAGGCCGTTTTTAGAAGTAAGACTGATAAAGGGATGTTTAAATGCTACACCGGATTCAATCGCGCTACCGTTGATATCGACCAAGAAGATATCAATTTTGATGATTTTGTAAACTTTCGTTTAAAAAACAGCAACCTATATGCAAATTCGAGCTACAAACATTTTTTCGACAACGAATGGACAATGAATGCTGGTGCTAGTATTTCTTCAGATAGAAACGATATTCGGTTCGATGTGAATGATATCGAGTCGAACGAAACAGCAGCACATTTGAAACTAAAGGTCAAAAAAACGTTCAGCAGCCGATTTCAATTGAATTTCGGAGTCGAACATTTCATTACCGATTTTAGGGATACATTTAGCGCTCCTGATGGCTTTTCATTTGATTCAGGTTTTCAAGATAACCTGAGTGCTAGTTTTGCAGAGGCTGATATTTTTTTTAGTAATAAACTCGCCATGAAACTTGGCGTACGTGGTGAATATTCTACTGTTTTAGAGGATTCCAATTTTGCTCCAAGACTGTCTTTGGCTTATAAAACCAGCGAAAAAGGACAATTTTCTATAGCCTATGGAGATTTTTATCAGAACCCTTTGAACGAGTCTTTACGGTTTGACCAAAATTTAGACTTTGAAAAAACCGCACATTATATCTTGAATTATCAATATTTATCTGATGGTAAAACCCTGCGGGCGGAGGCCTTTTATAAAGACTACGACGCCCTAGTAAAATTTAATACTGAGATGCCGCAGTTCAATTCACAGTTCAACAATATGGGAAATGGATATGCTTCGGGAATCGACGTCTTCTGGCGTGATAACAAGAGTGTAAAAAATCTCGATTATTGGGTGTCTTATTCTTATTTGAATACCGAGCGTGATTTTAGAAATTTTCCTGAACGGGCCACACCAAATTTTGCCCCAACCCACAGTTTATCTTTGGTAACCAAATATTGGGTTGAAGACTGGCGTTCGCAGGTTGGGGTTTCATACAATTACGGTTCGGGCAGGCCATATGATAATCCGAATACTCCTGAATTTTTAGCAGAAAAAACGAAATCACTCAATAGCTTGAACGTTAATTGGGCCTACTTGATTTCGCAACAAAAAATATTGTTTTTCTCTGTCAGCAATATCACTGGATTTAAAAATGTGAACGGGTATCAATATGCGAATACGCCGAATATAGATGGAATTTTTGATCGTCGCGCAATAAGACCAACAGCAGATACCTTCTTCGTAGTTGGTTTCTTTTGGACGATTAGCGATGATAAGAATAGCAATCAGTTGGATAATCTTTAGCAGGCACGAAGTCGAAAATACAAAGTTTGAAGCGAAGTTTGAATGGTACAACCACAAACCTACCGGCAGGCTCGCGTTAAAGTAGTTAAGAGTGCCCCCAATTATCAGGGTCATCGTTCTGATTCGGCGAAAGTCCTAAAATGTCTCCCTTAGTGCTTGCACCCAAACCAATTACACTTCGGTTTACATAATTAAAATAACTAACCACCTGATTGATTTCAAGAATTTCTCCTTCAGAGCATCCTGAGGTTTTGAGTGCGGTAAAATCGTCTTCCCTGATATCTTGAATATTCATGGTCAACTTTTTGGCGTAAGTAGCACCACTGGCAAATTTTCCATCAAAAAAAGAATCAAGAGTATTGGTTTTTATGGCTTCCAAAAATCGGTTTGATTTCGCTTCGTCATTCAAAAGCCGTTGAAGTCCCGCAAAATGGTGATCGACACAATATGAACAATTATTGAGGTGACTTACGTAGCATCCCAAAGCTTCTAAATACCATTTTGGCAATGAATTTCCCGAATGATGAAGTACCGCTTTGTATAAGACCATATGTCCTTCAAGGGTATGCGGTCGAAGGCTATGTATTTTTAAAACGTTATCTATATTATTGTCTGGTCCTTTGACTCTTTGGTAAAGCTTTCTTAGTTTTCCTTCAGCTTTGTCAAAATCAATAGTTTTTATCCAACTCATAACGCGTAAATCAAATCACTTTTTAATCCTTGAAAATATATATCCTTACCACTTAAAATTTAGCGATTCCTTCCTTTCTTTTACCAAGAATTTCTACAATCCAATAAATCAATTGGCCGATACCACTCACGAAAACGAAAAGTAGAATCCAAACCACAAGCATATTATTTTCTTTCAAATTTTGATTTTGAACAGCGTGTACGATATAAAAAATCAAACTGCCTAAGCCGATCAACATTGCTATCATAATGAATAGAAAAAAGGTTCCCATACCAGCAAATAAAGCCATTTGAGGTTCATTTGAAGCTTCTATTTCGGGGAGTTGATTGAAGATTGAAAATAGAAAAAAGAAGTATCCGATAAAGGCAACAAAGAAGGATACAATCGGAGCGATAGCAAAGAAACCTTGCCAAAATTTATGATGAAGCATATTAAATGATTTTTTTAGTGTTTAATAACTAGAAAGCTAAATCAATATTTTTTAAGAATCAACTAATTCTGGTTTTATAGCGATGCGGTAAAAGCAAAACTGTTCGTTGTTTCTTCATTTGAGTCAAACTAAAACCGCAAATTAGGCTTACTTTGTTTAAACTTAAATTAATAAAGATGACGATGATAAAAGCATATGCAGCAAAGGCCAGTGACGCAGACTTAGCACCTTTCGAATTAGAACGTAGAGCACTAAAACCAACCGATGTTAAAATTGATATTTTATTCTGTGGTGTATGCCATAGCGACTTACATCAAGTACGCAACGATTGGAAAAATTCTAAATATCCCGTGGTTCCTGGTCATGAAATAGTAGGCAAAGTTACCGCAATAGGAGATGACGTGAAGAATTTTAAAGCAGGTGATTTGGTGGGTGTAGGTTGTTTGGTAGACTCTTGCCAGGAATGTGGTGCATGCAAAGATGACTTAGAGCAGTTTTGCGAAAAAGGCGCTACTTGGACCTACAATAGCCCAGATAAACATTTAGGAGGGCATACCTTTGGAGGATATTCAGAAAGTGTAGTGGTCGATGAAGAATTTGTGCTTCGAGTGCCAGAGAATATTGCACCAGAAGCTGCGGCACCTTTGTTATGCGCAGGGGTAACCACCTGGTCTCCACTTTCGCACTGGAAGATCAAAAAAGGTGATAAAGTAGGAATTATAGGATTAGGAGGTTTGGGTCATATGGGAATCAAATTCGCACATGCGATGGAAGCAGAGGTTGTGATGATAACAACATCTCCAGATAAAAGTAAAGATGCAAAAAGACTTGGTGCAGATGCTGTATTGATTTCGAAAGATGAAGATCAAATGAAAAAGCATCAAGGTTCTTTCGACTTTCTGTTAAATACAATTCCCGTGGGGCATGATTTAAACCCGTATGCTGCCTTATTGAAACGAGATGCCACAATGGTGCTAGTTGGGGCAGTTGAACCGCTAGAAGCCTTACATGGTGGAAGTATTATTATGGGCAGAAAACGTATTGCGGGTTCTTTGATCGGTGGGATTAAAGAAACACAAGAGATGTTAGATTTTTGTGGGGAGCACAATGTTGTTTCAGATATTGAACTCATTAACATTCAAGACATCAACAAAGCTTACGATAGACTACAGAAGTCAGATGTAAAATATCGATTTGTAATTGATATGCAGTCACTAAAATCAAGTTAAGGGTTACTAGATAAGACAGGAGGCTTTTAAACTGGAAAAATGATACTTCACTTTAACTTGATGTAATCAATTTCTAATTTAAAAGTCTCTTCTTTTTTATTTCCAATTAAAAAGGCAATTTCGCTTATTATAGTTCCCGAATAATTGGGCAAATCTAGTAATTGACCTCTAAAAGCAGGATACATGTCGGAAAACGGAATGGTTATCGTTTCCCATTCTCCTGAAGTTTCAAAATTTCCGATATACGAATAGCGTTGCGATGTATCTGCTTTTATCCGGAATTGATAAGGCTTTCCATCCCCTTTCAACCGAATGCTAACTTCACTATATTTTGATACGTCTAGCGTTTCAAATCGATGTCGAACCGATGCAAAACCACCATTATTTGCTAAAGATACTGTACCGGTGAAAAGTCCATGCCCTTCTTCATTCATTGAAAACTTTCCTCTTGATAAACCACCCATAACACCATCATTGATCACGCGCCAATCGGTAATATCTGTATGGGTATTAAAATCAAATAAGTTCATAGGGTTGGTGATTAAGAGAAGTATGCATAATTTGAAAGCTATTGTCATTAGAGGAAAGATACAATATAATTCATTCTTTTTTCGGAACGATTGTTGTATTTGAAAAGACAGACCGCAAAATCCCACACGATGCAAAAAGCACTTCCATTACTTGGACTACTCTTGGTTTTTGCCTGTAGCCCAGAAGATACATTAGATGATACTATTATGAATACAGAAAATACGAATGAGATAGAAGAAACTTCAACGCCAAATTCAGAAATGGAAGGCCCTGTTTTTGACCATCGAAACAAAGAAAATCTTTTAGCCTATTTTGATGCGCTTATTGCAAACAAACAAGTTATGGTTGGTCAGCAGTGCGGCGATGAACCGAAGTCTACAGCTTGGTACTATAATACCTATGTTGATATGTTGGCAGATCAAACTGGAAATCATGTAGGTCTTATTGGCGCTGATTTTGGTTGGTCTACTGGAGATGAATATCCTGTACAAACCTTAATAGATCATTGGCGTGAAGGAGGTTTAGTAACTGTGAGCTGGCATGCTGATAATCCGTTTGTAGATAAAGTAGATGTATACTGGAACACGGTGGAAAATAAAGATAAAATTAACCTGAAGTCCTTGCGCAAAGGAGAACCGCAAACAAAAGCTTGGTTGAGTTATCGCACAGAACTTGATCGTGTGGCGGGAGCGCTACAAAAGCTTCAGGCAGCTGGAGTTACTGTAATTTGGCGTCCTTTCCACGAAATGAATGGTGATTTTTTCTGGTGGGGAACGAATGCGCATGGCAATCAACAAACCAATGAAGACGATTACAAAGCATTATGGATTGATTTATATGATACGCTAAAAAATGACTATGGATTAAATAATTTGATTTGGACCTATTCGGTAGTACCTAGCGAAACTTGGTACGCAGGGGTAAAAGCATATTATCCGGGTAAGGAATATGTAGATTTGGTTGGAATGGATTATTATGGTGATCAACCTGATTTTCCGCATTACGAAGAGCTGAAATCTCTAGGAAAAACCCTTGTTATGTCCGAATCAGGGCCTCGTGAAGCTGGCTATGGGAATTGGGATATGATGGATATGGTGCATATACTAAAAGGAAAAGCAGCCTACTTTCTACAATGGCATAGTTGGAATGGTGCAGCCGTTGCGATAAAAGATAATAAGAATATTGAGGAAATGATGAATAGCGAGATAGTGATTACTCGCGATGAAATTCTACCTATTTCTTTTTAGCTTTTTTCTTGCTACTCTTTGCCGATGGGTTAAAATCTAAGCACAGTTGTATCCAATACTTCAAGTCATCCTCTAGATCAAGACCGTCCGACGAAACGAATACAAAACCTTTCATGCTACGACCCGTAAAGTTCATTTCTGAGCAGTGTTCTTTTTTTAAAGCACGTTCATAATTTTCAATTCCGATTCGCGCCATTAAAATAGGCTCTCCCGAGTCTTTATTCGAAAGTAAACCACAACACATTTTGTCGTCGACCATAAAACAAAGTCCACCCATCATTTTCTTTTCTTCAACTACGATAGATTTTTCTTTAAAGTTCTGCCGAATGCGATCCGCTAAATATTCATCGTAAGCCATAACATAATCTATAGTATAAAATGACCTCCAAATTAGTTGATATAAACATTTAAAACAACATCCTTGGAATACCATTCCTAGTTTATCGTTATATTTCATCAGAATTAATTCAGACTAGAAAATGAAGATACTTTTTATTGGTGGTACGGGTAACATAAGTACTCCTTCAAGTCGTTTGGCTCTAGCAAACGGGATGGAGCTTTTTCACCTAAATCGAGGAACTACCAAAGTAGATCTGCCCGGTGTACAGACCATTGTGGGTGATATAACCAAACCAGATCAATTGAATGAACTTCAAAAGCACACCTGGGATGTTGTTGTAAATTGGATTGCTTTTACAGCCGATGATATTGAACGAGATATCACTTTATTTAAAGGCAAGACAAAACAGTATATTTTTATAAGCTCTGCTTCTTGTTATCAAACTCCTTTGAGTTATCCTGTGATTACAGAATCTACACCACTTTGTAATAACTTATGGGATTATTCACATGGAAAAATTCAATGTGAAGACCGATTAATGAAAGCGTATCGTGAAGAGGGATTTCCTGTAACTATTGTTAGACCATCTTTAACCTATGATACTGTAATACCTATAGCGATTGGGGGTTTTAAAGAATACACTACTCCTCAAAGAATGTTAGATGGTCAAGAAATTATTATTCATGGTGACGGAACTTCACTATGGACAGTAACACATGCAGATGATTTTGCAAAAGGCTTTGTGGGTCTTTTAGGATTAACAACAGCAATTGGTCATGCCTTTCACATTACTTCAGATGAAATTTTGACTTGGAATATGATCTATAAAATATTAGCAGATGCCATGGGCGTGGAAGCCAAAGTAGTTCATATTGCATCAGATTTTATTTGTAAAATAGAACCTTCATTCACAGGTACCTTGCTGGCTGATAAGGCGGAGAGTGTTATTTTTGATAATACAAAAATCAAAATGTTTGTTCCAAGTTTTAAAGCTACGATTCCGTTTTCTGAGGGGATTAGAAGAACCTTAAATTGGTTAGATGAAAAACCAGAACGCAAAATTATTAGTACCGAAAAAAATCAGCAAATTATAAATGTTCTAAAAGCTTATCATAGTTTAGGATTGTGATCCGTAGTTTGATTCATTTTAGACAAGATTTTTTTTAGCTTTTGGTGTTCTTGTAGTGTCGTGATTAGTAAAGCAGCTACGATTAAGCCAATAATTAGAATAATATAAAACATGGGATGTTTTTAGGTTAAGACATGATGTCATTATACCTACGGTATTTATTCTTAATGGTTTTACCGTTGAACGAAAATTTCAATCTTTCATTTGATCGGCTATCGCTTTGCTACCAGCATCTGACCTTTCTTGAAGTTCTTCAATAATCTTTGGGTGATCATGTTCTCTGCCTTGCGATAGTTTGCGTGTTGCCTGAATATCTTCAATGGTAATTTGAAACCCGACAACACCTTTAATTTGCCGCATGGTTTTATCAGACATGTTATGTAATGAAATAGGGTTTTTAGAACCCTTTTCATATTTATCTACCAATTTATGCATTGATGCTAATACCTCTGCTTCATTCAAAACCTTTAAAGTTCCATAAATATGAACTGCAATATAGTTCCAGGTGGGTACTTCCTCTTCCTTGTACCAAGAAGATGAAATATAGCTGTGTGGACCATTAAAAATACAAAGTACTTGGGCATCTTCTGAGAAGTACTTCCATTGTGGATTAGCTTTCGCAATATGACCGACTAAAATATCTTTTCCATCCGAATCTACATCTAATTCCAAGGGAATATGGGTAGCCCAGGGTTTGCCTTCAATGGTATTTACTAAGATTCCGAAACTATTTTGTTCAATGAACCTTTTTACGTTGCTAATATTTTCGTTTTTGTAGGGTGCGGGAATGTACATGGACTATTTTTTAGATACCGTGCTTAGCACGGGTAGGTGATCAGAAATATGTTTTTTATTTGGTAAACGTTGGTCTATATGCAGATACCTTTCAACATTAAACCCGTTTGTAAAAATATAATCTATTCGCTTTTGTATTGGATCATATGCATTAAACCCGTTGAAAGTACCCTTAGGACCTGCTAATGGCGTTTCAGAAATAAGTTGTCCATCGTCCATTTTTTCTTGCAATAATAGGATCGCTTTTTCATTAGCCATGAGATTGAAATCACCCATCAAGATGACTGGAAATAATTCTGGATTTAGTTGTTTTATTTTTTTCAGGATGAGTTTGACAGAATTCTTTCGAGCGTTAATACCAACATGATCAAAATGGGTATTAAAAACCCATAGTTTTTGTTTGGTAACTGTATTTTGAAAAAGTCCATAAGTGCATATACGTTCCATAGCGGCATCCCAACCGACTGATACTTTGTAAGGAGTTTTTGAAAGCCAAAAGGTATTTGAACGTATCATTTTAAATTGAGTGGAATCATAGAGAATAGGGGAGAACTCTCCTTTAGTTTTACCATCATCTCTACCAACACCAATATATTCGTAGTTAGCAAGTGATGTATCTAAATAGTCTAACTGGTTTAAAAGTACTTCTTGCAGTCCAATAAATGTAGGTGACTTTTCTTTGATAAGAACAAGCATAGCGGCTTTTCTATCATTCCAATTATTGATGGTATCATTCTTATTGTCGTATTTGATATTATACGACATCACATCAAACCCTTGTCCAATGCATAATAAGGGTAGTATTAGGACTAGGATAAGATTGATTTGATCAATTTTCATTTAGATCTGTTGATTTTTGAATGGATTAATTATGCTCTTTGATACTGTACCTGTAGCCATCGTTTTTTTTAAGCACACGAAGTATCTATTCATCAATACGCTGTTTCAAACAGCATAACAAGTTAATTAGAATACTTTAAATTTAAACTATGGAAAGAAAAGGATACCTGCACCAAATTCACCCCGTATTGCCTGTCAAAGATGTCATCGAAGCGCTAGATTTTTATGTAAATCGATTGGGGTTTAAAATCGGTTTTGCTGATGACTCAAAAAGACCAACTTATGCAGGAGTGCTAAGAGATGAAATAGAAATTCATTTACAATGGCATGATACATCAGAATGGGAGAAGGCAGTCGAACGTCCTATGCTGCGAATTGTAAGTCAAAATATTGAGGCTTTATATGAGGAGTATGCTTCAAAAGAAGTTTTTCATGCGCATACCTTACTACGAGAAACCGCTTGGGGAACTAAAGAGTTTGCTTTTTATGATCCTTTTGATAATGGACTGACTTTTTATCGAGATGCATAGCTAGTTTCCATAGCATTGTACTAATAGAATTTGAATAATGTTATGAATAGGATACAGAGAAAAAAGAAAGGAAAGTACACTGCTTTAAAAATTTGATTTTCATTGAAATCAAAAATAGGCGCTTTGCTTTTAGCATAGGTAATCAGATTCCAAGTTGATAGAATAATCATGAGATACGTCGCGAAATAAAAGTATTCCATATAGATCAAATCTGCAGTGATGATTTCTTTTCTCATGTCAATATGAGAAAAAATCAAAACAAAGAAGAAAGCCGCCATACCTTCAATGATACCTTGCCTTTCTTCTGTTTTTGAACATGCTACAAGCAGAATGAACATCATAATTAAGACTACAAAAATGGGTATCAGGTAAGTTACAAAGGTATTGAGTAAAACGCGTCTAAGCTCAATATTATAGTGTAAGATAGGTACTTCATCAAACAAGGTTTTTGCACCATACCCAAAATCAGTGTCATAAGACTCCACCGAATAGTTGAAGTAGCTTTTCATAATATTATTGCCCGAGACTTTTACATTAGGGTTTAAACCCGCTTTTTGGGTCGGGTTCGTGAACTCGTAACTTACCAAATCTGGAATAAAAACGAGATTATCTTCATTACTGATTGGTATAATATCTATACTAATGTGGCGCTTATCAAAGGGGAAATTTTCGTAATTCAAGTACTGTTGTAGTGTAACCCTGAAATCCCATCCGATGAGAAGGTAATCGGGTTTGCCCGCTATACCGTCAATTTTTTTTCTTGAGGTTTCTTCAATAAACGAGGCTTCGGCAAAAGGAGATGTTTGTGGAAAACGAAAACCTTCTTCGATCTTGTCAACTAGATCAAGTGGGTATTTTTGCCAAATGCGACCTCCGACGTTTAGATTATAACTATTTTCAAAAGCCATGCGCTGAATAAAAATACCGGTGGGAATCGAGGTGGTCTGTGGTAATTTTAATTCTTCACGTCGGGTTTGCTGCTGATTAACAAAGCTTCCTAAACTTGATACATCTGCAATTGGGGGGCTTTCATCAGTGTTAATTCTACGACTGCCCGTATGCTCTAAATAGCCAACCAGCACAATATTAAAAATCAAAAGAATAGTAGCTAAAATGCTAAGTTGCCAAATCTCTTGACGATCTAAATGGTCTTTGTTGAAATAGATGGCAATAATCATCAGCAGAAAAGCTGAAAAAAACAAGGCCAATTTAATATAACGATGATTTAAGGCAGCTTTACTTCCTAATAACTCGTTTTTCGAAAATGCTAGGCCTATTCCCCAACCGTTGGATGGAATTTTATCATAAAAGAAAAGTTCGGTATCGTTACTGTCGTCCGCCGTAAATTCTACATTCCCTACTTCGCCTTCAAGTAATGATTCATAGGCTGTTTTTAAAACTATATTTTCTTCAGCCTCGCTGATTGTTTTAAGATTAGTGGTGCCGATGTAATCGTTTACAGGATGTGATAAATAGGTACCTTCCGTTGAGGTAATAAGCCCATAACCTGTTTTGCCCAGACTTAAAGAGAGAATTAAATTTTTAAATCCGCTAGTTACAAAGCTCATCGTAATTGTTCCTCTAACTTGTCCCTTTTTAGGTCCTGAAGAGTAATAAAACGGAATACCGTAATCGATATACCAATCTTTAGCACCCTTTGCATAATAGGGCTCTACCCATTTTGCTCCGTTATCTCTAACTCCAGTATACCATGCCGTACCGTCAGCTGAGGCATCGGTATAATCATAGCTTTCTCCAACGAAAAGATAATCTGCCGTTCCTTTGTTGTAATAAGGACAATATAATCTGCGTTCTTTTGAAAAAGCATAAGGCTCATAACAGGCGGTTATGCCTTGTAGTGCTGGAATCTTTAGTGACGATTCTCTTATAATTTGTTCTATTTCTTCTTGTGAATATTCATTTGCGCCAAAATCATCAGCTAATTTTTTACCCTCGCTAACGATGCTCGAAAGTATCTCATCAACTTGTTTTTTCAAGGTGTTCATTGTATTCAGGCCTTTCTCTTGAACGATTGTATTTCGTTCTTGTGTAAACGAATAGAGTTCGAAAGCATGATAAGCTAGAGCAATGAAAAGAATAACGGCAATTCCGTAAAGAATTTTTTTGACCATTGTAACCTACTATATTAAAAATAAAATCCGAAATTCACATTAAATCGGTGTTGCCATTCACCGGTGCCATCACCCGAGGATAAGGCGTCTGTTGAGTTGGGAGTCAGCCAAGGCTGATTTCGACCACTGGCATAATCCACATAAATATACAGCGGTTTTATGGAAATTAAAGCACCAAGTACATTCATTTGAGTATCCTCCCAAGAAGAAATCGATTTATCCATATAGGTGTAATCGTTGTAAAGTTGTATCGATTGCAAAAGTCCTTTATTTATTGGAATCGTATAAGCAAGGCCTAAAGAGTATAAACTAGCTTTAGCGGCAGTATTGTAAGGAAAGTTATAAGCAGCTTGTTCTAGGAAGTCACGACTTTCACCTACGGCATTCTTTGGTTTATTATGGTATGTAATAAATTGCGTTTGAAGATTCCATCTTTTGTAATCCAATTGATAGTGTAGGCCAAGGGCGGAATGATTTCCAATTTCTTGCGTATCAATATTCCAAATTCCACCGTATTGTAAAGAAGTTCCTAAAAGATGTTTTGCTACTTCACCCAATTTGTAATTAAACCGAATGTTGAATTGATTGACCTCTTTATTTCTTCCTGAGAAGTCATAAGAATATCGATTTGGAGAAATGGGATTGTTATCTCCAAAGGTTAAGGCTTCTGCATTTTTGTAAAAACCGATGTCAAGGCGAAAACGATCGTCTTCATAATCGTAACTAATACCCATATCATGATCGTCTTCAAAACCTAGGTAGAACGGTAGTGCGAAAAACCAACTGTGTGAATTAAATTGTTGCGGACCAAAGTACGCAGGAATCAATCCTAATTTTAAATGACTTTTCTGATTGAGATTATACTGTACCCAGCCGTATTTAAGAAAGGCACCACCAAAAGCACCGCTGTAAAAACGCTGGTCGATATGTATTTCTATATCCCCGTAGGTAGCATCTGCATTGAGACGAAAAACTTCGAACCCGAAGTCACCACCCCTTTTTTGCTGATTGGGTTTCCAGCTTGAATAGTTATAATTAAAACGAAGGGCTCCTCCTAAATCTACTTTTAGTTTTGGTGGGTCTGCGACCTTATCTTGGGTAAATACGAAATTTGAATTTCCAAAAAGAAGTACAAACAAAAAATATCTGACCAGTACAGTGACTGAAATCTTTTGTTTAGATTGAATAGAGCCAATTATTGTTATGACCCTTTGGTTGGTCTTTTTCAAAGTGTAAATTGAGCTAATGGTATTGGTATTCAACGGTGAAGATACCAAAATTCTAAAATTAGCTCGTTGTCAACTGTTTAAAGATTTTTAATTGTCCCTATTATTCATGTTACTACGACCTTGATTGTTACTTCCTTGAGTTTTAGAGTTTCGCGAGTTATTTCGATTTCGGTTTCTATTCCGATTCCGATTTTTATTTTTACTTCGATTAGAATTATCTCTTGATTTCTGAGTAGGTCTTCGAATTACAGTCTCTTGCTCCGAAGCATCGTCCATAAAAGGGTGTTCGCCGAGTCTTGGTACATCTTGTTTTATCAGTTTTTCAATGTCTCTAAGGTATGGTCGTTCTTCCGCCATGCAAAACGATAAAGCAATACCACTGGCATTCGCACGTCCGGTTCGACCAATTCGATGTACATAGGTTTCCGAAACGTTAGGCAAATCGTGATTGATAACCAATGCTAAGTCATCTACATCAATGCCTCGAGCGGCAATATCAGTAGCAACTAATACTTTTAATTTTCCTTCTTTAAACGCACCTAAAGCCTTTTGACGGGCAGTTTGTGATTTATTACCATGTATGGCCGCTGATCTTATGCCTGCCTGATCTAACTTTTTGACTATTTTATTCGCCCCGTGTTTGGTACGAGAAAAGACGAGTACCGAATCATCTGGTCTTTGTTGCAGCAGATGAATCAAGAGTTTGTGTTTGTTTGCTTTGCTTACAAAATAAACGCCTTGTTCCACCTTTTCAGCTGTAGCTTGCTCAGGCTTGATAGTTACACGCTCAAAATCACCCAACATTTTTCGTGACAATTCTACAATGGTCTTTGGCATGGTAGCAGAAAAGAAAAGAGACTGTCTTCTCGGAGGTAATTTGGCAATTATTTTTTTGATATCGTGAATAAAACCCATGTCTAACATTTGATCCGCTTCGTCAAGTACCACGAATTCTAAATCTCGAAACGAGATATGACCTTGATTCATTAAATCGAGTAAACGTCCTGGGGTTGCAATTAATATATCAACCCCTCTTCGTAAAGCGTCAACTTGTTTGCCTTGTTTAACGCCTCCGAAGATGACTGTATTTCGTAATCCTGTATGTTTACCGTAGGCAGTAAAACTTTCCCCGATTTGAATGGCTAGTTCTCTGGTAGGTGTTACCACTAATGCTTTTACTTTTCTTTTGGTATCACGAAGACTGATGCCTTCATACAAATGATGTAAAATCGGAATACCAAAAGCCGCTGTTTTTCCCGTACCCGTTTGGGCAACACCTAACAAATCTTTTCCGTTTAGAAGAATCGGAATCGCTTGTTCTTGAATGGGAGTGGGATTGGAATAGCCCTGTTCTTTGAGAGCTTTGAGAATAGGCTCAGCAAGCCCAAGATCTTTAAATGTCATATAAAATTATAAGCTGCGAAGGTACGGTTATTTGAAGTACGAAGTAAAAGGGGAGCAAAACCCTTATTTATAGGGCCGACACAGCAGCTTCAGCGCAACGCTCGCCGTCCATGGCAGCAGAAACGATACCACCTGCATAACCACCTCCTTCACCGCAAGGGAAAAGGCCTTTGATTTCTGGATGTTCTAATTGTTTATTTCTTGGTATATTGACTGGCGACGAGGTCCGCGATTCCACACCAACAATATTGGCTTGGGATGTGTAATATCCTTTCATCTTTTTCCCGAATTCCTTAAAGCCAGCCCGCAAACGACTTCCGATTAATTTAGGAAGCAGCGAGTGCAAGGGAGCAGAATTCAATCCGGGTTGGTAGGAGGTAGGGTTGAGGTCTTTAGAAAGTTTTCCCTCAACAAAATCGGTAAGGCGTTGAGACGGCGCAGTTTGTGTTCGACCACCCGCAGTGAAGGCCAAGCGTTCTAAATTCTTTTGATATTCTAATCCTCTTAGCTCACCATATTTTTCATATTTGTATAAGTCTTCGTCTGCATTGATTTCTACCACGATACCTGAATTGGCATACAAATTATTTCTTTTAGAGGGAGACATGCCATTGACAACTACTTCCCCCGGAGCAGTAGCCGCAGGAACAATAAATCCACCCGGACACATACAAAAGGAATAAACCCCACGACCTTTCGATTGATGCACTAAGCTATAGGCTGCGGCTGGAAGTAATTCATTACGATCTCCTTTACAGTGGTACTGAATAGAATCAATAATTTGCTGTGGATGCTCTACGCGAACCCCCATTGCAAATGACTTTGCTTTTAGTGCGATTTTCTTGCTATCCAATAAGTAATAAATATCTCGAGCTGAATGTCCCGTTGCTAGAATTACACTTTTAGTTTCGACCTCTTCTGAATCATTTAAAATAATAGATTTCAATTGATTGTCATCAATTATAAGATCGGTGACTTTAGTATTGAAATGTACTTCTCCACCGAATTTTATTATCGTTTCACGAATATTATGAACGATTTTAGGAAGCTTGTTCGTACCAATATGCGGATGTGCATCCACAAGAATTTCTTCGGTCGCTCCGTGATGAACCAAGCTTTCAAAAACGCGACGCACATCACCTCGTTTTAGACTACGAGTATAGAGTTTTCCATCCGAATAGGTGCCGGCCCCACCTTCTCCAAAACAGTAATTTGAATCTTCGTTTACGAGGTGGTCTTGATTGATTGCTTTTAAATCGCGCCTTCGTTCTTGCACATTTTTTCCACGCTCGATAACTACAGGTTTAAAGCCCAATTCTAAACAACGTAATGCGGCCCACATTCCTGCAGGACCAAAACCAATAATATGAATGGGTTTTGATTTCGAAACATCTTTGTAATCGAAGGTATATTCCTTCGTGGAAGGCATGGGTTCGTTGATATAAACTTCCAACTTGTAATTGAAGTAGATGCTGGGTTTTCGAGCGTCGATGGACTTACGAAGGACTTTGATTTCGATGTCCTTTTCAGAAAC
>CALHCJ010000109.1 GCA_937936275.1 uncultured Flavobacteriaceae bacterium | reverse complement strand
GGGGCTGGTATGGTCATGTTGGTTATCGTATTAGAATCTGTTGGGTTTCCACCCGATAAATATGCGATTGGACTCGCATTAATATTTGCAGTAGATCGCCCTTTAGACATGCTTCGAACTGTAGTAAATATTACTGGTGATGCCACAGTTGCCACTGTTGTTGCTAAATCTGTAGGAAAGTTGCATGATAATCCTAAGGCAAAAAATTGGGATGATCATTATGAAGAAGTGAAGTAAAATTTTTAAAACGATTATCATGAACATTTGTTTTTTAATGTATCCGTGGGAAGATATTGACCCTGAAAATGATACAAGCTTGGCGCTAATACATGAGTGTGTGAAGCGCAAACACGGGGTAGCCATATCAACACCAGCTAATTTGACGATACGCAACAGTGTAACAAATGCTTTTTGCAATGTCATTAACAGGATGGACAAAGTATCTGGCAGTTTGAAATCGTTTTATAAACAAGCGACATTACGAGAAGAAATGCTTCCGTTGGCAGGGTTTGATGTGATTTTTATGAGAGCGAATCCACCACTAGATCCTATAATGTTGAATTTTTTAGATTCTGTGAAAGATGATGTGTTTATAATGAATTCCTTGCAAGGTATTCGAGAAGCAAATAATAAACTGTATACGGCAGCTTTTGGAGATTCACATAGTAATATCATACCTGCTACGCATGTCTCTAAAAACAAACAACATTTAATTCGGCAGATTAAAGAGTCTAAAGCGGATAAAATGATTTTAAAGCCTTTAAATGGATTTGGAGGGTCCGGAGTCATCCTTATAGAAAAATCTGCTATGAGTAGTATTCAATCTTTGCTCGATTTTTACATAACTAACTCTGATGGAACGTCTAACTATGTCATACTTCAAGAATATATTGAAGGTGCAGATCAAGGTGATGTTCGTATTTTAATTTTAAATGGTGTACCCATTGGTGCAATGAAACGAGTGCCAGGTACAGATGATCATCGTTCAAATGTTTCTGCTGGAGGCTCGGTTCAAAAACATAGCATGACCAAAGAAGAAAAAGCGCTTTGTAAGCAAATAGGTCCGAAATTAGTAAAAGACGGATTATATTTTGTCGGCATTGATGTTATCGGAGGAAAGTTGGTTGAGGTAAACGTAATGTCCCCTGGCGGAATTACCTACATGAACAAAGTATATAAAACTAAGATTCAATCAAAAGTGATTGATTTTGTAGAAAGTAAAGTGGTCGATCAATTACAGGCCTTTGATAGAAGATCAAGGCTTCGCAATGAGGTAGAAAATGCTTAAGCTATCCATTAACGCTATAATTTCGAAGATTAAAGCCGAAATTCCGTTTGAAGCTGTCTCCGAAGATTACTCTTTTACCCTAAAAATAATAGAGTATGCCCCTTATATCTGCGGAGCAGTTCACGATGGACACCAATTTCGGAAATCACTTTGGGGAAATTGTCTGCATACAGAACATGATCGTTGGTACGAAGAAGATCCATGTACCAAAGAGATGGTGCAATCACACCCCATTGTAATTGCCGGATGTGATAGTCGGTTTGAATATGATTTGAATAGGCATCCTAGTACTGCAATTTACACCGATGCATGGGGAAAACAGTTATGGAAAAATCCGTTAGTCGAAGAAGAAAAAAAACTTAGCCTGGTAAAGCATGATAATTTTTACAAAGTTGTTCATGCGCTAGTGAGTCAAATAGAATCAAAATATGGTAAGGCAATAGTCTTTGATATGCACAGCTATAACTGGAAACGATGGAATAGGGAGGTGCCTACTTGGAATTTAGGAACTTCAAACATCGATAATGACCGATTTTCAAGTCAGACAAACTCTTGGAGGAATAGACTTGGATCTATGAAGCTCCCCAACGGAATTCAATCTACGTCAGAAATCAATGATACTTTTCAAGGAAACGGATATTTTCTCAAATATATTACCCAAAATTTTAAGAATACCCTAGTGTTAGCGACAGAGATCGCAAAAGTTTATTGTGATGAGTATGAGGGTATAATTTATCCAGAGGTTGTGCGTTCTGTGGAGGTACAATTGAAAGAATTAATACCTTTACAAGTAAAGGAATTTCAGGAAATTATATGATTCAACCCAAAGAACTTAAGAAATTACAAAATGAATATTCCGATATTTTTGAAATCGATGCAAATTTAGATCGATTAGTCAGAAAAATCGAGTTGCTCAGTTATGTGAACCCTTTAAACATCGAAAAAGAAAAGCATCAGTTTTTTGCTTCCAAATATACCCTTGAACCTGAATTTCGATACCCTAAACTAAAATTTAGCCCCTATAAATTGCATCGAATGTTCTTTTCGCAGCGCCTAGAACGAATTGAAGATGAACAAATTCGTACCATGTATAAGGAAATCATCTACTACTATTCGAATATGGTTCAATGTATAGAAACCATAGGGCAAAAGAAAAAGTTTCATTACAATTCACTGAGAGTTTATGGCTCGCCTACAGAGAAAGATGTTGAGAATGCCCGGTTTATTTTGCATTATAGAGATGAACCTTCTTCCGTAGATATGGAAAAAATTTTCACCCCAGAAGAAGCGAAAGCTTATTTTGAAGACTTTGCAGAGCAGTATGATTTTCCCTTAAATGTCAAATTTTCAACGCATATCGCTGCCGAGGCAATGGTTAGCAATGCTACACAATCGCTTTTAATTAAACGTAATGTAAAGTTTAGCAAAAATCAGCTACTCACCTTGGCAAATCACGAAATAGGCGTGCATTTAGTAACTACTTACAATGGTCAGAAACAACCACTAAAGATATTTTCCAACGGCTTTCCTAAAAATGTTGAGACCCAAGAGGGGCTTGCGGTATTTAGTGAATATATGAGCGGTGCACTAACTCTGAAGCGTTTAAAAGAATTAGCATATCGGGTATTAGCTTCCGATAGTTTAATCAAAGGCTATTCGTTTTCAGATACTTTTGATTTAATACATAATCAGTACAAGCTGAATCGTAATGATGCGTTTTCGATCACTTTACGAGCACATCGTGGTGGAGGTTTTACTAAAGATCGTTTATATCTAAGCGGATTACGGAAGGTATATAAGCGCTACTTAAAGGAAGAATCGATGGAGGTTTTACTTTC
>CALHCJ010000108.1 GCA_937936275.1 uncultured Flavobacteriaceae bacterium | reverse complement strand
ATTAATTTTGGTAATAAGTTGTTGAACTTATCTTCTAGAATTTCATCAATAACCCGAGCTCTTTCTACTTCTGGTAGAATTTGTTGGGCATATAGAAAGGAGGAAATTAAAAGTAAAGTAATCAATATACTGTGCTTCATAGCTTTTTTGATTTTCGCCTTGAAAATACAAAATATTGAAACGCTATGTTTAAGATGTCAACCTTTGTAGGGAATTATTACCAATTATATTATTGGTTTATAAAATAATTTTGAGCCGAAGGATTATTCGAAACTTTAATCGATTCGATATTAGCAGGGTTCAGCGAACTCAGAATTGATGCGTCATACCGAATACCATCGACGATAACTATAGTATTTTCATTTCCTCGCATACGAATATTCGGTACGTCTATATTACTGTTATTCGAACTAATCTGTATACCGGGTACTTTAGCTTGAATAGCATTGTATATATCTTGGGGTTGCACCCAATTCGTGTTACAAAGATTATATAATTTAAACGGTAGGAAATCTTCAAAAGAAACCTTTTCAAGGGGAACCCCTTCAACTGAGCAGGTAAGCTGTGTTGTTCGTTCATATTGATATCTTGAACCTATAAGTATGTCAGAAATTAATTCTACTTTTTGTTCTTGTGCCGTTAAGAAAATAGACGTAAAGATTAGTAATATTGTAAATAAGGTTTTCATCTTTTAAGTTTTTGAATTTAGTACAAACATATGTTTCTTGTCACTTTTAAAAAATTAGTATTGAGTGAACGCGCTTTTTGAATGAGGAAACTTACCCTTTTACTCGTAATATATTTTTCTTTCGATGAATTTTACCAGTTTCGGTCTCTAAAAAATTGGGTAGTACAAAGATGTTTTTAGGAACTTCAAAAGGCGAGAAAGTGGAATCAAGTTTGATCTGCTCTAATAATTGTTCATTGGAAATCAGACCTTCAACCACCAAAACTAGACGTTCTCCAAATTTTACATCGGGTAAACCTGCGACGAAAAATCGATTCTCAATAAAACTACTGAGTTTTTCTTCTATTACCTCTGGATGCAATTTTACACCACCCGAATTAATCACGTTATCAAAACGACCTAACCAATGAAACTCACTTTCAGACCGTAATTCTACCACATCATTGGTGATAATTGATGTATCAGAAATTTTGGGTGCTTTAATACACAAACAATTTCTGTCGTCTATATAAAAACTAATGTTTGGAAGTGCAACAAAAGTGTTTTGTTTATTTCCTAGTTGCGCAAAATCTATATTGTTTATCTGCTTTACGGCAACATGAGTAATAGTCTCCGTCATTCCGTAGGTTTCAAAAATCATAGTACTAACTTCTTTAAGCTTTCCTTTTAATTCATAAGACATCGGGGCACCCCCAACAATCAAGGTTTTAATTCTTTTGAGCTGATCAATTGAATTTTGAACCTGTAAAGGAACCATGGCACAAAAATCATAGTACTTTGATGCGCTAGATAAAGGTTCTGATGAACTTTGAATATAATCGAGCTCTAAACCCAAAATCATGGCACGAACGAGCATCATTTTTCCAGCTATATATGCTGCAGACAGGCATAACAAAGCGCTATCCCCTTCTTTAAGATCAAAAAATTGACCTGTAGCTGTTGCAGAATTCACCATATACTGTTTTCGCAGTGAGATGAGTTTAGGAGACCCAGTAGACCCAGAAGTTTTTACTTCTATTAAGGCAGCATCGTTGAACCATGCTAATAGAAATTCACCGATTTCTTTTTGGAAAGATTCGGTAAGTTTTACTAATTCAGAAGCAAATAATAATAATTCAGATTTGGAATATGAAATTCCATTAAGCTTAAAGGAAGTATGAAATGGAATTTCATCTTTAGACATGAGAATCTAAATTCTGTGACTTTCCTTCTATCAACGAACTATCTGATTCTACATCTAAAAATGCTTCTTGAGGTATTGGCGGATAAACCTTACCAGTTAATCGTTCTTTCCAATTAGTCCATTTATATTTTTTAGCAAGAACAAACAACACAACAGGAAACGTAATTAACACCGTAAAAATCAATTCTTGTAAAACACCTTCAGAAGCAGATTCTGCTGTGTTTTTAAACATAGCGTCTGTTTGTAGTGCCGACCAATCAGAAGTGATTAATAATGCTGCCATTAAATTATTTCCTAAATGAAAACCGAGAGCGAGTTCAATACCGTCATCCATTAAGGTCATGATACCCATCAGCAATCCAAATCCTATATAAAAAATCATAGTGATAAAACCCATCTCTGCGACTTCAGGGTTTGCGGAGTGCATTAATCCAAAAAGAACAGAGGTTAGTATCAACGGAAACCATCTATTCTTAACTACTATTCCTATTTGTTGCATAAGATATCCTCGAAAAAGGTACTCTTCGAAGCCAATCTGAAACGGAAATAAGATTAAGCTAATGATTACGAGTATGGTAAATTTTAACGGTTTAAAATTCCAAGCAACATCTTCAGGGGCCATGTAATACCCTATGGCAAACAAGGCTAAAGTCAATACGATAATCAATCCAGCAGCGAAGGCTACTCTCGATAAGTCAATTTTTTTTCGCGCGGTGGTCAAAGAAGTAAAACTTCGTTGATGTAAAAAAACCACCATCAGAATAAGAAGGAGAATCAAAACAACAAAGGGTGCTAAATTCAAAACCAAATTCAGCATGGGGGGCATACTTTTCATCATCTCATACGTCATCTCCATTTCTTCGGGTGACATGAAATAAAGCATGACAAAGTTTGCTATGAATATACCAGTGGATATCAATACGGTAAGTATTACTTTCCAAGTGGTATTATCGCCCTTATAGGCCTGTTCTATGTACATAAGTTTTGTATTAAATTTGCTTTCCAACCGCTTTTACCACTGTAATATAGGTTTCCTTCAGCAACCTTCAAAGGGCTATCTAGATTATTGGTGTAAAGTCCTCCCGTTCCTAAGCCTTGAGGTAGCGTATTTTTTAGCGTAAATGTCCATTGTGCAATGGCGTTCAAACCTACATTACTTTCTAAAGCACTTGTAACCCACCAATTAATGCCTAAGGACTCCGCAAGAGTAATCCATTCTTGACTACCTTTAAACCCGCCTATAAGGCTTGGTTTCAATATAATGTACTGCGGTTTTATTCGTTCCAACAATTCTCGTTTTTCATTGAATTCTAAAACCCCAATGAGTTCTTCATCCAAGGCTATTGGCAAGGGCGTATTTAAACACAAAGATTGCATTGCAGCTCTATTTCCTTGTCGAATAGGTTGCTCTATCGAGTGGATATCTAGTGATGCCAATATCTCTAATTTCTGTATTGCCGCTTTCGGAGAAAAGGCTCCATTGGCATCCACACGAAGTTCAATTTGTTCTTTGGAATAGCTGTTTCTAATAGACTTTAAAATTTTAAGCTCTCTTTCAAAATCAATAGCACCAATTTTCATTTTAATACATTGAAATCCTTCTTTTAGCTTAGTCTCAATCTGTTCATGCATGAAAGCTTCATCGCCCATCCAGATTAATCCGTTAATGGCAATAGGATGCTCATTTTCCACAAAATTAGAAGGAAATAAAACAAAAGGATCATACGAATTTAATGATCTAAAAGCCTGTTCTAAGCCAAATTGAATACTTGGAAATTGCTTCAAAGATTCCCAAAGCTTATCTTCTCCCAATTGAATATGATCACACGTCCACTTTAATTTTTCTTCATAAATGGGTAAGTCATCGAAACTTAACCCTCTCAAAATTCCACATTCACCAATACCAAACTTTCCATTTTCTTCAAGAATTAAAAACCAAGTCTCCTTTTGCTTTAGAACTCCGCGAGAAGTCCCGCTAGGTCTTTTAAAATCGAGAATATACTTTTTATAGTTTGCCTTCATAATTGGTATCAAATTTAGCTATATTTTAGGTCTTAAATAATGGAAATGAAAGTAGATGGAAAAACGATATGGATTACAGGAGCTTCTTCGGGAATTGGAGAGGCTTTAACCTATCACTTAGATAACAAAGCTTGCAAATTAATTCTCTCTGCGCGCAATGAAGCCGAGCTTCACAAAGTAAAATCTAAGTGTAAACACCAAGAAAATATTACGATAGTCCCCCTAGATCTTTCTGCATTTAGCAACATGAATGCAAGCGTACAAACTGCTTTAAAAATAGTTGGCAACATTGATATCCTCATTAACAATGGGGGCATTAGCCAACGCTCGCTTATTGCTGAAACAAACCTTGATGTGTACAAGAAATTGATAGATGTTAATTACTTAGGAACCGTGGCGCTATCGAAGGCAATACTACCCCATTTCATCAAACAAAAAAAAGGAATTTTTGTGACCGTTAGTAGTTTGATGGGTAAATTTGGCTCTCCGTATCGCTCTGGCTATTGTGGCGCAAAACATGCCCTACATGGTTTTTTTGATGTTTTACGTATGGAACACGAAAAAGATGGTATTGGTGTAACTATGATTTGCCCAGGTTTTGTAAATACCAATGTCGCAAAAAATGCGCTTGTTGGTGATGGGTCTTCACAAAACAAACAAGATATTGCGACGCAGAATGGTCTGCCAGTCACTCTATTTGCCAAAAAAATGATACATGCAGTAGAACGTGAGAAATTTGAAGCCTACATCGGAGGAAAAGAAACTATGGGAACTTACTTAAGACTATTCCCTAAACTATTGCACAAAATAATTCTCAAAAGTACAGTCAGATAGTACTACTTAAAATTAAACCAAAAACGAACACCCTCAGAAGTCTTATCAATATTCAGCGTAGACTGCAATTGGTTCACCAAACGGTTCATTAAACGAATACCCATAGAAGATTTTGCACGATCATCAGTATCGTCAGGCAAGCCTATGCCATTATCAGTATATTCAAAAAAGCCTGCTTGTTCTGCTATTTTTCTAAGATGAATGTAAATTTTACCATCGTCGTCATTGTTAGGGAAAGCATATTTAAAAGAATTCGAGACCAATTCGTTTAAAATCAACCCGAAGGGTATAGCTCGATCAATATCGAGTTCGACACCCTCTGCATCAATAGTTATGTTGATGTTATGCCCACCTTTCTTATAGACTGATTGCACACTATTAATCAAGCTTTCAATATAACCTTGCATTTCAATGACAGAAAGGTCTTCATTTTGATACAATTTTTGATGAATCAAAGCCATGGCTTTCACTCTGCTCTTTCCTTCTTCTAATGCCTCTATTGCGGCCTTACTTCTTGTATTTTTGGTTTGAAGACTTAAGAGGCTCGAAACCATTTGAAGGTTGTTTTTTACTCGATGATGAATCTCCTTCAACAACGAATCTTTCTCAACAAGAGCATTCTCAATAATATGCTTCTGTTCTGCAATAAGACGTTGATTTTTAATACTTTTCAAATAGGCATAAACCAAGCCAGCAAAACCTAAAAGCGTAAAAATAAGAGAGATGAAAACCATTTGAATACGATTTTCTTGCACAACCATCGCCTCTCTAGATTCATCAAGGGCTTGATTCTGTTCTTCAATTTTTGATTTTGTGTATGCCTGATCTTCTGCGATTAAAGTCGCCCTCTGCTGGTCACGCATCTCAGTTTTATTAGCGCTAATAGAATCGCGTAATCTGATTATTTTTTTCAGGTAAATAGCCTCATTTTTATAATCATTCGTTCTAGCGTAGTACGAAGCGAATAAGCGATCTTTTTTTAAAACATTTTCAGACTTGACTGGATTGAGGTTGTCGCTCAAATAATCTGTGGTTTTGGCATAGTCACCCAACTGCATATAACATTCCGCAATTGTAAGTCTATTTTCAATAAGATCAGATGAAAATTGATCTTTGCTCAAAGCTTTGATCTCTTCTATACTCTGTTCAAGGTGGGGAATTGCTTCCTCATAACGCTCTAAAAGAGTGTAGCATTTTCCGATGTTTCCCTGAATGACAGCTTTTAATATCTCACTCTCTGTTTGCCGCTTTTCTGACTTTATTTTGGTAACATCATTTAAATATAGATTAATCCAACTGGCCGCTTGATTGTAACGATTTAATGCTGTGGGGTATGATTTATCAAGTCTTAGATAATCACCAACATTATTATCAAAAATTGCTTTTCCATAATAATCGTTCTCTTCTATTTTCTTTTGTTCGGATAAGATGTAATCTTGCATAGCTTGACGATGCAAACCCAAATTGGAGTAAATATCATAAAAAGCCACATCTTCAGTGATCCCTAACTCCTTTTTCTCCTTGCGGATATCTATTTGTTGATTATAAAGTTCTAATTGCGAATAGTTTTGATCCATTAAATTGAGAAGTATCGATTGAGCATCTAAACTCCAATTTTGCTTAATCTCATATAACTCCTTGGATATTGCTAAACTTTTATCATAGTCGCCAAGGTCGTTATAGATTTGTGCTTGAATGGTTTTGTAGTGGTTAATAGCCACTGAATCATTTGCTTTCTGAGAAGAATCCAAATATAAATTAACCTTATCTAACCAATCAAAGCCAGAATTTTGATTATACCGATTAGAAGTATTGAAGAAGAATTCAAAGCGCTCCTGAGAATTGTTTAAACTTTGAAATTCTTGATAAAAACCTTGTCCTATAGGCACGTCATCTTGCGCTACAATGATCGTTAAGTTAAGTAAACTTAGAAGGATTAAACAGGCAATTTTACCAAGTATTTTTTTCATATTCTATTTAGGCGTAAAACCAAACATTCTTTTAAACGGACGGTTTCATACTTTTTTTATGCTAGCAAAACGTTGGATAAAAGATCATTACTGCTTTATAACGTTTATTTGCATAACCCATTGTTCTCATTAGATGTTGTTTACTACAAAGATTAGATAACACTTTATTTTAATAATACTAAAAATGCATAATTATATTCAAATCAATACATTAGAAGTGCGCATTATCAGCATTGACACAAGTAAAATTGAGTTTTGAAAGAGTAAGATTTGGGACACTTACTTAGGGTATCAAAAATATTACTTTGAATTTAATATACTGGTATATTGTTGTGTAAGCACTGATTTTTGTGGTGAAAATGACAATCTGATCAAACTCGCGTATTTCATCGGATTTATGTGCATTTTATGGAGGTTTCCTAAAGGTTGTTTCTAACTTTTACCTTTTTTAAAATGAGAACAAAAAAACACCGAAACGGTGTCTTTTTCACATGTACTTTTAGAGTTGAATTAGGAATTCATGGCAGAAATTATAAACTCTTTGAAATCCTTTGAAATCGGAATCAAATTATTATTGATCATAATATCTTTTGAGTTAATCGCATCAATATGATCAACATTAACGATATAAGATTTATGAGCCCTATAAAATTTAGTTTTAGGTAGTTTTTCTAAATAATCTTTTAAAGGTGAACGAACTAAAAACTTTTTGTCTACAGTATTTACCTCTAAATAAACATTATCAGCTTTGATGAATTGAATATCACCAAATTGAATACGATAATACAGATGTTGCTTCTTTACAAAAATTGAGTCTTTCAAAACTGAATTCGACATAGGTACATCATCTTGAGAAGGCATCTGCTCTCCTTTTAGGGCTCCGTTTGCACCGTAGGTAAAATTGGCTAATGCAATTTCTATAGATGTGTACAAGTCTTGTTGCTCAAATGGCTTTACTAAATAACCATTAGGCTTAACAGTTTTGGCATTTTCTACTGTCGCTCTGTCTGAATTAGAGGTCACAAAAATAAAAGGTATATCGTAATTTTCTCGAATGTGCTTTCCTAAGTCAATGCCCGTTTTATCAGATGCAAGGATGATATCAATAAGAACAAGATCGACTTGCTGGGTTTTTAATACTTCTTCGGCTTGCTCATAAACAATTACATTGTCTACGATTTCGTAACCGATCTCTTCAAGCATCGACTGCATATCGTCTGCAATGATGACATTGTCTTCTACGATAAGAATTCTGATAGGTTGTTCCAAGGTTGATGGAGTTTAGGTGATTATGTTACAAATTTACAAATTAATTGAATGTGATATAAAACAATATTGACATCAAAAATGTACTCAATGCCAGCTTTTTAAGTTCTGGATCTAATAATTTTGGCGCCTTCGTATTCAGAACCTTTTTCACATGAATAAAAATCGGCACAAAAGCAATTATCGGAATGAACTGATACCAATGATCAAAATTAAATGAGATAAAAGCAAACATCGATAGAAATGCTAAAATCAAAAGTGCAAGGTGATACTTCTTGCCATTTTCAAAACCCATCTTTACAATCACTGTATTTTTATTTGCTTTTTTATCAGATTCAAAATCTCTCAAATTATTCAAATTAAGCACTCCTGTACTTAATGCTCCCAACGCTACCGCGGGAAGCCAAGCAAAAACGGTAATATATTTCGTATACAAAAAAAGAGAGCCTAAAACCGCAAGTAAGCCAAAAAATAGAAATACAAAAATATCTCCCAATCCTTTATAGCCGTATGCTGATTTGCCAACTGTGTATTTTATCGCCGCCCATATACTCAAAGAAGCAAGAACGCCAAAAAGTGCAAAATATTCTACATATGCTGTACCAAATGAAAAATATAACACCATCGATGCTAAAATAAGGCTGATTATGGCAGCTATGATGATTCCAATTTTTAGTTCTCGACGAGATAATAAGCCACTTTGCAAAGCTCTTTTTGGCCCAATTCTATCTTCATTGTCGGTCCCCTTTACGCCATCACCATAATCGTTCGCAAAGTTCGAGGTTACCTGAAATCCGATGGTGGTAAGTAAAGCAAGAATAAAAACGGAAATATTGATCGTTTCATAGAAACCGGCAAGACCAGTGCCTACTACAATACCTGATATTGAAAGTGGTAGTGTTCTTAACCTAGCAGCATTAAGCCAAGCGTTAATTTTTGTCAACTAGTATGGATCTTCGATTTTCAGTCGCTTACCTTCTTTATAGGATGCAACAAAGGCATCATCTAATCCAGCTTGCTCCACTAAAAATTTACGAAGAACTTGTGCTTCTTCAAGAGTCTCAAAAGTTCCTACGGAATATGAATAATAAGGATTAGTTTTTACAAACAAAGTGTTGGTTAGTGCTTCTGAAGCCAAAGCAACATTGTTGTCTACAAAAGACTTGACCTGAACAGAGTATACGGTCTCTTTAGCCAAGAAATTTTTGGCTAAATAAAACTCTTTAACTAAACTCAATTCTTCGTTTTGTTCCTTCAAATTACTGATTCTTGTTCGTATGGCGTCAAGGCTGTCAATGTATACCGTACCTGCAATTTGTTGTTCGGTTCCGCTTACACTGCTTCTCCAACCTGCAGTAAAAGAAGTTATAGCCAACGCGCCAATCAAAAACAGGGCAGTTACCCCAGCGAGAACATTGCGTTGGATTTTGCTTGATTTCAATTCTTTATTTTTGATCTTTATTTGATCTAAAAGTCGCTCATTTATGATCTGAGCTTTATCGATATCTTTGTGAAGTTCTAGTAAATCACTTTCTTCTATAAATGGCATTTAGTTGAGGTTTTACGGGGTATCTTCTCTATAAAATTAGTTAAAATTAAATCACATTTGAGGATTCTTTATCCTCAATGTTGTAAAAGTATACTATTTCGTGGTCTATCAAAGAAAAATCGATGTTAATTATCTATAGCCAATTGATTTTCATTTGCTTATCGACGAACTACAACACTAGATTTGTTCTACAAGTTGAATGCCATCGCCTAAGATTTCAATCTTTTTAGATTTGTATAAGGTACCGATTCCCTTTTTAAAAGTCTTTTTACTCATCTGTAATTCTTCACGAATTAGTTCAGGGTCAGATTTGTCATGTAATGGCAGAAAACCACCTGACGCCACAAGGGTTTCATAAATTTTATTTGCAGCAGGCTCTAGTACTTTTTCACCTAATGGTTGTAAAGAAACATCAATCTTGTGATCTGGACGTATTTCTTTAATCACACCAGCCATGACATCTCCTATAGCTATCTTTTTGAATACTTCATTAAAGTAAACAAGACCTTTATGCTTGTTATTAATAATTACTTCCCAGCCTAAATCGGTTTGTCGGGTAATAATTATTTCTACTTGTTCTCGAACGCGAACAGATAACTCTTCATTACTAATGAATTTGTTGAGCTTATTGGAAGCTACTAGCCGATTACTCTTTTCATCTAGATAACAGTATACTACATACCATTGGCCTTGTTGCATTTTACTTCTTTGCTCTCGATACGGTACCAAAAGATGTTTTTCTAAACCCCAGTCTAAAAATGCTCCGATTTGATTGACATCAACTACTTTCAATAATTGAAATTCGTTCACGATAATGCCTGGTTCTAAATTAGTTGCGATAGGCCGTTCATCATAATCTAAATAACAAAACACCTCTATCTTATCACCAATTTCATAGCTTTCAGGAACGTATTTATTTGGCAACAAAACATCGTTTCCTTCTTCATCTCCTAAAAAAAGACCGACGCTAGTATGCCTTAAAATTTCAAGGGTGTTATATTTTCCAAGTTGAATCATGCGGCAAAAATACGTTGAAACTCTTTCATAAAAAAAGCCCCTCTTTGCAGAGCGGCTTTCCTACTTTTCTTATCGAAATCTATTTATAAACAGATTCTTTCTTGAAGTGCTTACAGAGCATGTAATATACAACAGCTCTGTGCTTGTTTCTATTTGCAGACCCGTATTTTTCCATAACTGCATTCACACCTTCCATTAACTTCGGACTATCACTCATCCCAAGTTTTTTGATTAGATAATTCTTTTTAACAGTCTCTAGTTCTTTTTCATCTGAACCTGAAACTTTAGACGCATCAATGTTATAAATTGACGGCCCCAAACCAATCGTAACTTTGGTTAATAAATCCATGTTCGCGCTTTCACCAAATTTGTCCTTGATATCAGCAGCGTACTTTGTGATTAAATCGTCTCGTTTACTCATAATAGTTAGTGTTCTAATATAATGGTTAATAAAACCCTAAGATATAAAATCGAAATAAGCGAGCAAAATTTTATCATTCAATAATCTAGGAGTTGAAACCTCCAATAACTTGGGGCTTTCGGAAGGTTCGTAAAAAGCAGAGATGGCGAACTTTAGGCTATCCTCATTATCAGAAAAAAAATATTCAAAATCAAACATTTCGCAGTATTTTCTTACTTTTAAATCGTGCTTTGTTTCAAAAAATCTTTCAAAATTGAAAGTATCTTCTTTCCCCGGTAGTATTCTAAAGATACCTCCACCGTCATTATTCACTACTATAATTCGAAAGTCAGGTCTTATATAATTATTCCATAAGCCATTACTATCATATAGAAAACTTAAATCACCTGTAATTAATAAAGTTGGATTTTTAGCATACATTGAAGCCCCAATAGCAGTCGATGTACTGCCATCAATACCGCTAGTTCCTCGATTACAAAAAACATTCAAAGATGGTTTTAGATCGAAAAGCTGTGCATATCGTACTGTAGAACTATTAGAAAGCTGCAGTTGATAACTTTCGGGTATGCTTTCGCTAATTATTTGGAAAGCTAGCATGTCAGAAAAATCAATCTGAGTCAAATACTGGTCTCGTTTTATGATGTAATTATTTTTAACGCTGTTCCAAAATTTAAAGTAATTAGAAGAAACCCTTTTGGTTTGGTTTGTAAACTGCTTGAAAAAAGTATCAACTTCCATCTTGAAATGATGGGTTTGAGAAAAAAACGTGTTGTATGATTTCACGTTATCAATGTGCCAATGTTGTTGCGGTTTATACTCGCGTAAAAAGGCCTTTATTTTTTTCGAAACTATAAGCCCACCAAATGTTAATAAAATATCTGGTTGCAATTTTTTAAAGAGCTTTTCTTTCTCTTCAGATTTTTCAATCGGAGCGATAATACTATCTATACTAGGAAAGAAATTTGGATGATGAAGATTAGAAGTAGTCTCCGTAAGCACAATAACAGAAGGATCATCTGCTAAAAAATCTAAGAATTTTTGGTCAACCTTATTCGGGTCATTTACACCGACCAAAACCATTTTTCTCTGCTTAGTATTCCAAAATGAAGCGCAATCTTTAATTAATTCTAAACCTTCATCTCCACTTACTCTAACCTTTTCTATTTCAGGAGACACAGAAGGATTCTCTAATTTATCATATAATGGTTCTTCAAACCGAACATTGATATGAACAGGCAAACCTGTGGTAATTGCAATGCTCATAGCTTTGTTCAATTCAGAATCATTATACCCCTGAACTTCTTTTTGAGCGCTCGTTAGGCTCCCATCAATGTATTCAGGAGCATAGCGTAGTACCCTATCAGACGCATGGGTAACATCTTGTTTTAAATTTGCAGAATACCCGATATGTCTATGAAAAACATTGTCTTGGCGAATTGTCTGTCCGTCTCCAACATCAATTTTGTATCGAGGCCGATCTGCAGAAATAACAACCAAAGGTATGTCACTATAAAATGCTTCTGCAACTGCCGGATAGTAGTTGAGCAAAGCACTACCTGAGGTGCAAACAACCGCTACAGGCGCTCTCAAATTTTGCGCAATTCCCAACGCGAAAAATGCAGCACTACGCTCGTCAACTATACTGAAACATTTGAAGTAAGAATCTTCTGTAAAACCTATCGTTAATGGAGCATTGCGAGAACCTGGAGAGATAATAATATTCTGAATACCTTTCGCCTTGCAATGGGCTACAACAGATTGTGCTACCGGAATACTAGAATACTTCATGAGCTACAAAAATACGAAGCAAAGGGTTCTTAAACCAAAATACCATGAAATACTAATGACCATAAACAGCCCTTAATATAGTTTTACTTTTAGCAACCGTTTCTTCCCATTCCTTTTCTGGAATTGAATCTTTTGTTACACCACCCCCGACATAAACCAATGCTTTATTCTTCTTTAGTTGCATGCATCTAAGGTTTACAAATAATGTTGTCTTATTTTTAACAGCCCTGTACGCTTTATGCTCTTGATTTCGCGAGGTTTTTGTTCGATCAGTTTCTGACATCAGATTAAGCTCTCCCAAAAATCCTGTGTAAAACTCCCTTTCATAACCTTCGTGATTAAGAATGAAATTTTTTGCCGCTGTCATGGGCAGACCGCAGACGGCCGGGGTCGGGTGCAATACTTCAATAACTTTCGCCAAGCCTGCTTTTTTAATTCGACCAGTCAATTTTGTTCTCAAATGCCAAAGCTGACCAGCCCTTACAGACTCGAGTTTTCCAAGACTTAATCCTGAGACTTTAGCTTTCAATGCATTAATGATATAATCTGTTACCAATTGTTGTTCTTCCAGTTCTTTGGCACCCCATTTGGGAGCTAGGTCTTCATTCGCGGTTTGAGTACCCGCCAGCGACATCGTAGTAAATTGATTGTTCTCTGTTTTCAATAAAATTTCGGGAGTAGCCCCTAACCAAGTGCCTATTTTTGGGTGATGCCATACATAACAAAAAGCAGTTGTATAAGTATCTAATAGTCGTTGAAATATTGTCAAAGATGAAGATTTACATGTAGCTTCAACAGCTCTTGATAGCACTACTTTCTCAAAGGCGCCTTTTTCAATTTCAAGAAGTCCCTCATTCACCATACTTACGTGAAATTCCTTTTGAGAATCATTTACAACTATCACTTCATCATTAGTGTTTGTCGATTTTCTTATTTTATATTCTACATTTTTTATTTGGTCTGACCGGAGTAAAATTGCAGCTTCCCTTGAATCAAAAGGTGCAAAAACGAATCCACTCTCTGAAAAGTTCTGCACATAATGCAATTGATCATCGTCTTGTAAAATTCTATATACCCTATTTTCATTAGGCTTTCGATACATTACAAAAGGTAAACCTTTGGCTTCGTGCTCAGCCACGTGCGAGATGAATTCCAAGAACATCTATTTCCTAGGTAACGAGATTGTTGTTAGTTTACATAATGAAATGAGGTTACCTTCCACGTCGGTCACTTTAATTTCCCACAGTTGCGTAGTTCTACCTTTATGAATGATCACTGCTTTGGCAAACACATCCCCTTCCTTAATACTTTTAACGTGATTTGCTGCAATCTCAATACCTCGAACAAAAACCTTCTGCCCGTCAAGAAAGATATAAGAAGCCGTACTCCCAACGCTTTCTGCCAATGCAACCGTAGCGCCGCCATGTAAAACTCCATCTGGTTGATGAACCCTTGTATTTACAGGCATCTTTGCTATTAAAAAATCTTCTCCTACATCAATATATTCAATCTTCAAAGTCTCCATCAGAGTGTTTTTTGTAGATTCATTGCACACCTTCAAGATTTTTTCTTTGTACTCCTCCATATTGGTTTTTTTGTAAAATTAAGGATTATGTATGCAATAAAAGACTTTACTTTATGATTGATTTTTGAATTATGAGTATACAAGAAAAACAAGTTCATTACCAAACTTCTAATACCTATGAAACTTTAAATATTTTAGGAAAAGAAACCAAAAATATCTGGATTGTACTTCACGGTATCGGGTACTTGAGCAAGTATTTTATTAAATACTTTGATGAACTCAATTCAAATGAGAATTATATTATTGCCCCTCAAGCGCCATCGAAATACTATTTAAAGAATCAATATAAATATGTGGGTGCTAGTTGGTTAACAAAGGAAAATACGATTCTAGAAACTAAAAATGTACTCTCTTACCTAGATGCAGTCTATGCTCAAGAAAACCTTCCAACGGATAAGAATATTATTCTTTTTGGATTCTCACAGGGCGTGTCTATAGCCACAAGATGGTTAGCATCAAGAAAACTAAGATGTTCACATCTAGTTTTATACGCCGGTGGATTGCCTAAAGAATTGAAGGCGGAAGACTTTAAGTTCTTAAACGATCAACACACCCAAATAAATGTAATCGTTGGAGACAAAGATCAGTATATAACCTCAGAAGTTCTTAAACAACAATCTCTGAGAATTGACAAGTTGTTTCATGGAAGAGCCAAACAACACATTTTCGATGGCGGACATGAGGTAAAAAAAGAATTGATTAATCAGCTAATATAATTATGAAAGCATTTCCAAAAATTAAAACAGATCGCTTAATTCTAGATCAAATTAAGATCACAGATATTCCTGATATTGTAGCATATGCTGGAAATGTGAAGATTGTAGAGAATACACGTACGATGCCACATCCTTATCGCGAAGAAGATGCAATTGCTTGGATTAATATGGCTAATGAAGGTTTTAAAGCCAAAAACAATTACATCTTCGCCATACGATCTAAAGAGAATTTGGATTTCATGGGCGGTATCGGACTCACCCTTGACGTACAAAATAATAGAGCAGAATTGGGCTATTGGCAAGCAGAACCCTTTTGGAACCAAGGCTTTACAACAGAGGCGGTAAAAGGTATTTTAAAATTTGGTTTCGAAGCTCTAAATCTAAATAAAATAATTGCTGTTTATCTCACAACTAACGAAGCATCTGGTCGAGTCATGATCAAAAACGGAATGATCAAAGAAGCCGAATTTAAAGATCATGATTTAAAAAAAGGTCGAACCATTGAAGACAATACTTACGTTTCTTTAATTCAATATCGTTTGACTAAGACAGAATATAATAATTTGTAATTCTAGAAAGAAATGAAAGCTGATCTATCCATTACTTTAGAAAATGACATTGTCAGACTAAGTCCGTTAAATCTTGACAATTATGAGTATTTGGTTACGATCGCCTCCCAAGAGAAGTTGGTACAATATTCTCCTTCCGATATTTACACTCCAGAAAGCTTAAAAAACTATGTTGAGATTGCGCTAAATCAAAAAGACCAAAAAACCAGTATTCCCTTTATTATTTTTGATAAAAGAAATCAGCAATACGCCGGAAGTACCCGGTACATGAACATTCATTGGAAATATAAGACCTTAGAAATAGGATCTACTTGGATTGGTCGCGAATTTCAAGGTAGTGGTCTAAATACCCAAATGAAATATCTGATGATTAACCATGCCTTCGCTGCCATGGCATTTGAGAAGGTCGAGTTCAGAATTGATGAAAGAAATGCACAGTCGCGAAAAGCGGTAGAAAAACTGGGTGCTGTTTTGGAAGGCGTACTACGAGAAAATGTTTATTTACTTGATGGTTTCAAGCGAAATACCTGTTGCTATGGTATCTTAAAAGGGGAATGGAAAGGAAAATAAAGAAGATTATTCTTGCTTTACTTCTACCTCTACAACGTCATAATAGGTGATTTTTCGCGTTTTATAGGTATTCTCAGGCGTAATGATTTCTTTAATCCAATTTTCGTTTTCGTCTAATTGGTAAATGTATTCTTTCACTTCCTTTTGATTTCCAGAAGAGGATACCGTTCGCGTTAGCATTCCGTCTTCATCATACTCGTAGTTCACGGTGCTTTCTTTTGCAAATTGCTTTGTGTTTGCATTATAAAAGAATTTGGTCCTTGAGATGAGCACATCTAAACCCGTAAAAATCTCCTCGGTAGCAGAAGTGGGTTCACCTTCAATATACTTTTTGATCAATATGTTTTTTTCGATTAGACTGTCGTTCTCTTTTTTTAGGGAAGTTCGAACTGATTGCAGCACTACTCCATTTAAAGTATAGGTTTTTGTTTGTTCCCCTTTGATATCGGTATAAGAAATCAACGTTTCATCAATTCCATCATTGTTCGAACGTATTATTTTATTTAGCGTATCACTTTGATAATAATATTCGTACTGATCTAAAAAGTCATTATCATACGATAAAATCTTTTCGGTGATCTTTAAGTTGGAAACCGAATCAATCGCATAAATATTTGCGATAGATGTTGCACTATCAAAAGTATTATCACGATAGTTTTCTAAGCGTTTTTCTAACAATTTTCCATTGGCATATTTGTAATATGTTATGTCGTAGTCACTGCCACTATAACGCGTTATTGATTTGGTCAACAAACCGTTTTCATCAAACTCATATTCCTCTTTGCCATAATCGGTACTTACCAAACAAGTCTTAACCTTCCCTTTCAAATCAAAATCTTTGATATTGAAAATTTGAATTTCTTGCGATTGACTTCCCATTGGAAATAGAAATAAAGCCATAAGAACTAAAACAGCGTAGCTTTTTACCATGATGTAAAATTACTTGTTATTTGACCAATTCGAAACAAAAGGGATGCCAAATCGGTGTAATACATCAGATAAGTTTATTAATTAAGAAATGGTTGAGATGATGTCATCGAATTGGCCCGGTTTTCGCAACCCTAGAGCAGGCCATATTGCTACAAAAGAAAAAACCCGTAAAGTGTTGACTTTACGGGTTTCATATATTCTTAAAAAATGTTACTTCACTTCTTCGAAGTCTACATCTTCTACATTATCACCTTCAGTACCTGCGTCGGCTGTTGCCTCTCCTTCAGGAGCTGCACCCCCTTGTTGTGCTTCTGCTTGTGCTTTATACATTTCTTCAGATGCAACTTTCCAAGCCTCATTGATTTTGTCTAATGCAGGACCAACTACCGCAACATCTTTAGTTTCGTGAGCTTTCTTCAACTCTTCTAAAGCTTCTTCGATTGGCTTTTTCTTGTCATCAGAAAGTTTGTCTCCGAATTCTGCAAGTTGCTTTTCCGTTTGGAAAATCATACTATCAGCCTCGTTCAATTTATCAGCAGTTTCTCTTGCCTTCTTATCGGCTTCTGCGTTCGCCTCGGCATCTGCTTTCATCTTTTGGATTTCTTCTTCCGTTAATCCTGATGAAGCTTCAATACGAATATCTTGTGTTTTATTCGTTGCTTTATCCGTAGCAGAAACTTTGATGATTCCATTTGCATCAATATCAAAAGTTACCTCAATCTGTGGAGTACCTCTCTGTGCTGGTGGAATTCCGTCTAAATGAAAACGTCCAATCGTTTTATTATCCGCAGCCATCTGACGCTCTCCTTGTAGCACGTGAATCTCTACAGAAGGTTGATTATCAGCTGCCGTTGAAAATATTTGTGATTTTTTCGTTGGAATCGTCGTATTCGCTTCAATTAATTTAGTGAACACATTACCCATTGTTTCAATACCTAATGATAAAGGCGTAACGTCAAGAAGTAAAACATCTTTCACATCTCCAGTTAGTACTCCCCCTTGAATTGCTGCACCTACAGCAACTACCTCATCAGGATTTACTCCTTTAGAAGGTGCCTTTCCGAAGAACTTCTCAACCGCTTCCTGAACGGCAGGAATACGTGTTGAACCACCCACTAATATAATTTCATCAATATCATTCTTTGATAAACCAGCAGCTTTCAATGCGGTTTGACAAGGCTCGATTGTTCTTTTTACCAAATCAGCAATCAACTGCTCAAATTTTGCTCTGGTTAGCGTTCGAACCAAGTGTTTTGGTCCAGTAGCCGTAGCCGTTACATATGGTAAATTGATTTCTGTTTGCGCAGAAGATGATAATTCAATTTTTGCTTTTTCAGCAGCTTCACGCAAACGTTGCAAAGCCATCGCATCATCACGAAGGTCTATGCTTTCATCTTTTTTAAACTCATCAGCCAACCAATCGATTATCTTTTGGTCAACATCATCACCACCTAGGTGCGTATCACCATCTGTAGCTAACACTTCAAAAACACCATCACCCAATTCTAATATAGATACATCATGCGTTCCTCCACCAAAGTCAAAAACAACGATTTTCTGATCGGTATCTTTTTTGTCCATGCCATAAGCCAAAGAAGCTGACGTTGGTTCGTTGATGATACGTTCTACAGTTAAACCTGCAATCTCACCCGCTTCTTTTGTAGCTTGACGTTGTGCATCATTAAAATATGCTGGCACCGTAATTACCGCTCTTGTTACATCTTGACCCAAATAGTCTTCTGCCGTTTTCTTCATTTTTTGAAGAATCATAGCTGATAATTCTTGGGGGGTATATAAACGTCCATCGATATCAACTCGTGGAGTATCATTATCTCCTTTCACTACTTTATAGGGCACACGATCAGCTTCTTTCTTAGACTCTGAAAACTTGTTACCCATAAACCTTTTGATAGAGTAGATCGTGTTATGTGGATTAGTCACCGCCTGTCTTTTGGCTGGGTCACCAACTTTAATCTCACCACCTTCAACAAATGCGATTACGGATGGTGTCGTTCTTTTACCTTCCGCATTAGGGATTACTACCGGCTCATTACCTTCCATTACAGAGACACAGGAGTTGGTAGTACCTAAATCTATTCCTATTATTTTACTCATTTTATATGTATTTATTAGTGCGTATTAATTTTATAAATCGCTAAGGGAATGACAAACAATATGCCAAGTGCAAAAAACTGACAGGATGTCATTTATCTCCTTTTAAATTGTCTTCTTTAAAGTTTTATCAAAATTATATCTAGCCGCTTGTAGCGATAATTAAGAATGAAAATTATTCAACAGAAAAAGGGAATTGACGTTTAGCATTCAATTCCCTTTATTAATCCTTAAAAAATATTTATCTATTTACAGGTCAAACTCTTCGAGTCTCCATTAAAATTCCAACCTAGGCCTATCAATATGTTTCTGGCAGTTTCACCCTCAGTGCAATATTCCAGACCCGTAGCATCTAAACTGATGTTTGAGGGTACCCCGACCAATTCTGACCAGCCTTTTAAGGTAGCATCGTAATTGGCTATCTCTAAGTTGGTGTTTGCTAGCATATTTGACATATCGGTTACGCTCGATATATTCCAAGCTCCCAAATTCTGATCAAAAACTAAAGCATCTTCAAACAAACCGAACATTTCTGTCACATTACTAACATCCCAAGCACCAATAGCTCCGTTGAAATTAGAAGCTAGCTTGAACATTCGATCCATATCTTCTACCGCACTGGTATTCCAACCACTAATATTCCCATTGAAATTGGTCGCCTCACTGAACATCTGAATCATTGTAGTTACTTTACTAACATCCCACATATTCAAATCTTGATTGAATGATGATGCACCCAGAAACATAGCTTCCATAGTAGTCACTTTACTAACATCCCAACCTCCAATATTTTGGTTGAAAGCAATTGCACCATCAAACATAGCTTCCATATCGATAACGTTACTTACATTCCAAGTACTAAGATCTCCATTAAAAACAATAGCCCCATCAAACATGCTACTCATATCAGTGGCTGAACTTACATTCCATCCGCTTAAATCGCCATTAAAATCCTCAGCCGCAAAGAACATATTATAGAGGTCTGTTACTTTACTGACATCCCAAGTACTAATGTTTCCATTAAAATTTCGTGTACCAGCAAACATTCCTCCCATTTTCGTTACGTTGCTAACGTTCCATTGATCGAGGTCTTGACTGTAAACGGTAGCTCCAGAAAACATCTGATCCATATTGGTTACTGCGCTTACATTCCATGTATTCAGATTTGAATTAAAGTTTGAACAGGTATTAAACATACTCGCCATGTCGGTCACGTTACTAACATCCCAAGCACTTAAGTCACTGGTAAAAGCTCTAGCACCTAAAAACATTGATGACATATCGGTAATTGTACTCACTTCCCAAGCACTAGCATCAAAATTTATTTTAGTGGCAAAGGCAAACATAGCAGATGCGTCTGTAACTCTTGAAAAATCGGGTTGATCGGTAGCACTATACTCTAATTCAGTACATAAATAGAATGCACTTCGGAAGGACTCCCAGGCAATATTACCCCATTGTTTAATATCCTTTATTTCGGTCACGTTAGCGGCGGCAAATCCGAAGTAGATACTCGGAAATTTACCTGTAATGGCAATATCATAGACGCCTGGGGTCGCATAAACATGGGTAGCATCTGCTGTTTGGTTCGTACTTGAGGTTCCATCTCCCCAATCAACATCATAATCATAGATAAAACCACCAAAAGGGAATATGGGTATGGTTATCGATTGGTCTGCCGTTGTTGTTTCCCAAGTGGTGATAAAAGGAATACTGCCGACCGGAGCTGGAGCTTCGTTTACATCTTCAACATTAATAGTGACCACAGCTTCATTCGTATCTGTTCCGTCTGATACCTGAACGGTGATTTCATGCACACTACTAGCTTCAAAGTCTAGCACTTGATTCATTGCCAAACTCAAATTTCCATTTGAGATAATTTCAAAAAGATTGTTGTTATTTGTGATAATGCTGTATGCCAAAACGTCGTTATCAGCGTCAGTAGCGGTAACTTGACCAATGATGAAATCATCAGCAATATCTTCTGAAACATTAAAAGCCTGAGCACTGATTACAGGTGCTTGATTTTCTTCTTCAAGAACAGTGGGTTTATCATCTTTTGAACAAGAAACCAGTACTAATGTAAATACTAAGACGCTGAGGTAAAGATTGAAGTTTTTCATAATTTCAAGAGTTTAGTTCTATTTCTAACCCGTATCAGAAAAATTTATTGCTTTAAAAATCATAAACTCGACGAGTGTAATGAGTTGAATTGAAGTACAAGCTTCTAAACCAAATAGTGAAGTTTAATACCGCTAATTTTAACCCTAGAAAATTCAAGAATAAACCTACCTTTACAAGAGTATAAAACAACCAACTATGGAGTGTATCAGTATTTTCGATATGCTGAAAATCGGAATAGGCCCATCCAGTTCGCATACCTTGGGTCCGTGGAGAGCTGCTGAACGGTGGATTTCAGAATTGAAAGCTCAAAATACTTTTGATGCAGTGCAACAGATTAATGTGCACGTATACGGCTCATTATCCCTGACTGGAAAAGGTCACGCTACAGATTATGCCATTATGTTAGGGCTTTCAGGTGCTGACCCTGTTGAAATTCCTATTGATGACATTCACCGCATTGTTGACAGTATAGAACAAACCCAAGTGCTGCATTTTGGGAGTGAAAATAAACTGCCCTTTATTCCGACAGAAAACATTCTTTTCCATCGAAAATTTCTTCCTTTTCATGCCAACGGACTAAAGTTTGAAGCCACATTTCAAGATGGAACAAAAAAGTCAAAAACATATTATTCCATTGGTGGTGGGTTTGTTGTTGTTGAAGAACGAAAAAATGCTAAAAAGAAAATTGAAAAATTCAACACCTTCCCCTACCCGATTCAAAAAGGTGATGAGCTACTTGCCTATTGTGTAAATGAACAAAAAATAATTTCGCAACTCGTTCTAGAAAATGAAAGGGCTTTGCGAAGTGATGTAGAAATTGACTCACAAATCAAGCGCGTATGGAATACCATGCTCGAATGCATGTACCTTGGCTGTCATACGGAGGGTAATCTACCAGGAGGGCTCAATGTGCGGCGTCGTGCATTTGACATGCATAAAGGTTTAATGACTACCGCTGGTTCTTATGAATCTCCAGAAACCTGGTTACAAACCATTCGGAAAACAGAAGTTAAGTTTCGTCAGATTTTAAAATGGGTAAGTTGCTTCGCTTTATCTGTGAATGAGGTAAACGCCTCTCTTGGAAGAGTGGTTACCGCACCAACGAACGGTAGCGCTGGAGTTATACCAGCCGTGTTAATGTATTACTTGGTTATTGAGAACCACGATGCTGATTTTGAACACATCAAGAAATTTTTATTGGTAGCAGGTGAAATCGGAAGCATCTTCAAAAAGGGCGCTACCATTTCAGCAGCAATGGGTGGGTGTCAAGCAGAAATCGGTGTTTCTTCGGCTATGGCTGCGGGTGCGTTGACTGAGCTTTTAGGTGGAACACCCGAACAAGTTTTAATGGCCGCCGAAATCGCAATGGAACATCATTTAGGCCTTACCTGTGACCCCATCGGAGGCTTGGTACAGATACCCTGTATTGAACGCAATTCTATGGGAGCAATCAAAGCTATTAATGCTGCTGAATTGGCTTTAGACTCCAATCCTGCAGATGCTAAAGTACCTTTAGATAAAGTGGTTCAAACCATGTGGGAAACTGCAAAAGACATGAACTCTAAATACAAAGAAACTTCAGAAGGTGGATTGGCGGTTGGTGTATTTTTAAGTGATTGCTAAATCATACATTTAGTTTTAAGTTTTACCAAGTCTACAGATTCCGTGCACAACACCTTCATTTGCTGTAATGAGCTTGATAAAAATTCTTATATTTAAGAATCTTAGCAAACATCGAACACATGAAACTAGGCGCATTCTCGATTAGCCTCTCCGTAAAAGATTTAGAGGTTTCAAAAGATTTTTACGAAAATTTAGGTTTTACGGTTTTTGCGGGCTCCCAAGAAAACAACTACTTGATTATGAAAAACGAAGACTCGTTAATTGGATTATTTCAAGGAATGTTTGATGGAAATATCATAACCTTCAATCCGGGTTGGGACAGTAGTGCGCAAAAAATTGAAGACTTTGATGATGTTCGTGAGATTCAAAAACAACTCAAACGGCATAAAATCAATTTAGAACGAGAGGCTGATGAGACCACCTCTGGTCCTGGCAGTATAGTTGTTACCGATCCGGATGGAAACACTATTCTTATAGATCAGCATGTTTAAAGAACGATTCTCACGAATTTGTATAGGTATGAACAAACTAGTTTTACTCTTTTTGGCACTAGCAATTTGCGCTTGCAGATCTGAAAGTAAAAAAAATGAAGTTGCGACAGAAACGGCTGAACTCAAAAATGTTCAAACTGACGAATGGATTTCACTAATTGGTCAGCATACGGCAAAAGGTTGGCGTGCGTACAACGGTGAAACGCTGCCTCCGCAATGGATCGTCGAAGAAGGCGTACTTATGTTCGATACTGAAAAGCGTTTAGAAGTAGATCGACAAGGAGGAATAGATATTCTGTATGCTGCAGAGGAGTTTGATAATTTCGAACTGTATTGGGAATGGAAAATACCAGAAGGTGGTAATAGCGGTGTTCTTTACCATGTTCAAGAAGGCCCCTGGGGACCCCCAGAAGTTGCACCTGAATATCAATTACTTGACGATTTAAAATGGGAAGAGATAAATGATGCTAAATTAGAATCGTGGCAGAAAACCGGAGCAGATTATGCGATGTATGTACCTGATGAAAACCAAAAAATCATAAAACCGGCTTTGGAATGGAACAGTTCGCGTATCATTTTCACGACAGAAAAAGTAGAACATTGGTTAAATGGAAAGAAGCTACTTGAGTTTGAACCATGGACTCAAGACTGGGAAAACAGAAAAAAAACAGGCAAGTGGAAAGACTTCCCAAAATATGGTACTTTTAAAACCGGGTACATCGCTATACAAGACCATGATAGTCCCATCTGGTTTCGAAATATGAAAATCAAAAAATTATAATCAAGGAATACGACAATGAACAAACGAGAATTTTTAAAAAAAACGGCTGCTGCTTCTTCTATTGCTTTACTTCCTACGGGAGCTTTGGCTTTCGCAGCTAAGGATAAACGCTTGAGAACTGCACATATCGGTGTGGGCAATATGGGTGGAGAAGATTTAAAAGCAATTTCATCGCATGCGCTTGTAGATGTTGTAGCGCTTTGTGACGTTGACGCTGATAATTTAGCAGCTGCACAAAAACTACATCCAAAAGCAAAAATCTTTTCTGATTATAGAGTGATGCTCAATGAAATGAAAAAGAAAATTGATGCAGTTGTGGTATCTACTCCTGATCATACCCATGCACCAGCTTCAATGATGGCCATGGAAATGGACAAACCTGTGTATTGCCAAAAGCCCTTGACACATCATGTTACTGAAGCAAGGGCTATGAAAAAAATGGCAAGTGATAAGGGTTTAGTTACTCAAATGGGAATTCAGGTCCATTCTTTTTATGATTATAAATTGGCTACATTATTAATACAGTCTGGAATTATCGGTAAAGTAAGTATTGTTCGCGCTTGGTCTCCTAAAAACTGGGGATATGATGGCACAATCCCCGAAGGCAGTGATACCGTACCTTCTAATTTAGATTGGAATCTTTGGCTGGGCACTTCCGCCGAGCGTCCTTTTAAAAAGGATGTTTATCACCCTGGTAATTGGAGAAAGTTGGTTGATTATGGTTGTGGTACTTTAGGTGATATGGGCGTTCATATTTTCGATACACCTTATAATGCCTTGGCACTAGATGTGCCGAAAACAATTACCACAAATTGTAGAAAACCTAACGGCTTCGGATACCCTGAACAAAATATGGTGACCTATGAATTTCCAGGTACTAAGTATACTACTGAAACCCTAAAATGGGTTTGGTACGATGGTGTAGATGCCGACAAGCAACGTGAAGATTTGATGCTTCCTGGGGGCGAAGCATTACCTGACCAAGGGGCCATGTTTATTGGTGAGAAAGGAAGATTACTCCTCCCTCACTTCCAACAATTACCACGTTTAATTGTCGATGGCGAATATGTTGATATTACAGAAGAGATTATGGCTCAGAATTTAGGAGAACCCGTGAGAGACTATGAATCAGAGGGTAAAAAGCATTACCATCAATTCGTAGATGCTTGTTTAGGGAAAGGTGAAGTTAGTGCTCCTTTCTCATATGCATCAAGACTAACAGAAACCATACTTTTAGGTACAATTGCTGGTCGTTTTCCAAACCAAACTTTGCATTGGGATAGTGAAAATGCAAAATTTGCAGAAGAAGAAGCCAATGCCTTTTTAGACTCTCCGTATCGTGAATTCTAAACACGAACATCAAATACTTAAAAGAAAAGCATCTTAATATTTTAAGGTGCTTTTTAATGTAATACCCTCTTTTAAAAAGCTAAAGTGTCTGCACAGCATATTCTCCAGAAATCTCCGTATTTTTAGCTCACCAAAAACATATTTAAATGTCTGTCGCCAAAAAAGAGTACAAAAGAATTACAGTAAAATCATTAGTTGATATGAAAAAGAATGGAGAGAAAATCTCTATGCTTACAGCTTATGATTATTCTATGGCTAAAATTGTCGATGCGGCTCAAGTCGACGTCATTCTTGTGGGTGATTCTGCCAGTAATGTGATGGCTGGTCATGAAACGACGCTACCCATAACACTTGATCAAATGATTTACCATGCCTCGTCGGTAATTCGAGCCATTGACAGGGCCTTGGTCGTCGTTGACTTACCTTTTGGAAGTTACCAAAGTGACCCAAAAGAAGCCTTGCGTTCTGCGATTCGTATCATGAAAGAGAGTGGTGCTCATGCGGTAAAAGTTGAAGGCGGATCTGAAATCAAAGAATCGGTTAAACGTATTTTAAATGCAGGTATACCCGTAATGGGGCATTTAGGACTCACACCTCAATCTATCTACAAATTCGGAACTTATACCGTTCGCGCGAAGGAAGATGAAGAAGCTGAAAAGTTGATGGAAGACGCCAAGATGTTAGAAAAATTAGGTTGTTTTGGTATCGTACTTGAAAAAATACCTGCGGAACTAACCAAGGTAGTTTCTGAAAATTTGACCATCCCAACCATTGGTATTGGAGGTGGTAAACATGCCGACGGACAAGTTTTGGTTATTCATGATTTATTGGGAATGACGCATGAATTTAACCCTCGATTTTTACGTAGATATATGAACTTATATGAGGAAATGGGCAACGCTATCTCGCAATATGTGAGTGATGTAAAAAGCCAAGATTTTCCGAATGATGACGAACAATATTAGCCTCTAAATCTGCCATAAATTGACAAGAAGAATTCTAATTATTGCCTTGATTTTATTGAACATTGGTTGTGATCAAATATCAAAAAATGTGGTACGCAACAATGTTGAAAAATTAGAACAAATAGAACTGGTGGGCAAAAAGTTCATTTTAACCAAGGTTGAAAATGAGGGTGCGATGTTAGGTTTTGGATCAGACCTATCGCCCATTTTTAAGTTGGTATTTCTACAAATCGTACCCGTCATTGTATTGCTCATTTTGCTCATTCGAATTCTTCGTAATTCAGCTATGAACAAGTGGTTGGTGTTCGCATTTGCCTGCGTTATTGGTGGGGGTATTGGAAATCTGATCGATAGAATTATTCATGGTCAGGTCACTGACTTTTTTCATATTGACCTCGGAGGATATGCAAGAACCGGAATATTTAACATGGCCGATGTTTCTGTAACCATGGGTGTGCTTTTAATTCTCTTTTTAAGTATTCGCTACCGAAAACTAGAAATGTAGTGCAGCATAAAACTTTTTCGACCCCTAAAAATCTTCAAGTAATTTACGAAGACAATCATTTGATTGTGATCAATAAAAGACCAGGTGATATTGTACAAGGTGACAAAACGGGAGACCTGCCGTTAAGCGAAGTTGTAAAACAATACCTCAAAGAAAAATATAACAAACCAGGCAATGTTTATTTAGGTGTTGCACATCGTCTCGACCGACCAACTTCAGGTATTGTGGTTTTTGCTAAAACTTCAAAAGCATTGCCTCGACTTAACAAATTATTTGCAACCAAAGAAGCGAAGAAAACCTATTGGGCTGTTGTCAGAAATCCTCCGCAAGAACGACAAGCGACTTTGATGCATTGGATGAAAAGAAATACGAAACAGAATAAGTCGTATGCGAATAAAAAGGAGGTACCCGACAGTAAAAAAGCAATTCTAGAATATCAACTTGTGAAGAAGCTTGATCGCTATTATTTATTAGAAATAGATTTAAAAACAGGTAGACATCATCAAATACGATCTCAATTATCGGCCATAGGCTCTCCCATAAAAGGAGATCTAAAATACGGCTTCGACCGAAGTAATAAAGATGGTAGCATTCACCTTCATGCACGAAAACTGTCTTTTGTACATCCGGTAAAAAAAGAAGTTTTGGAATTTATTGCTCCCCCACCCCAAGATGCAGTTTGGAACGCTTGTTGCTAATTTGGTTATATTTAGAACCATAAACACTATATCATGATTAAAAAAACACTACTTCTAGTAACCCTAGTCCTTATTTCTTCTTGCGGAAGTTATAATTCCATTGATTCTTTTTACGAAGCACATAAAAACGACGACCAAGTCACCGCAGTGCGCGTGCCGCGATTTATGTTATCGATGATCGGGAATATTTCTCCTGAAATGAATTCACTCATTGGCAGCACAAGAGACCTTCGCTATATGCAGTTTCCGAGTGCGACACCAGAGCGAACAAAGTTTTTGAATACCCAAATGAACAACATGACCGGTAACTCTTTTATTGAAGTATACCGGAAGAATGATAATCAAAAACGAAATGTCGTATCTATTCGTGAAAAGAAAAATGCGGTTAAAGAAATTTTGATTTACAACAACAATACTACCAGAGGTTCTTTTTTATACTTCAACGGAAATTTTGACCCAGTAAAAGTGCGGGAAATGGCCAAGAATGAAGACTTTCAAAAATTAGGCGACGGACTCATGAGCGAATTTAACTTAGGAAATACGCCGGGTATCAATCAAGAAGAAGAAAACGATCAGTAGTTCGTATTACTAAATAAGATATAAGAGTACCCGAGTACTCTTAGCCAATTGTTA
>CALHCJ010000107.1 GCA_937936275.1 uncultured Flavobacteriaceae bacterium | reverse complement strand
AATCCAATAAATTAGAACTGAAGAAACAATACGCAAAGGATAATAACTATACGGCGCTTTAATCGAATTTGAGAACATATTCAAGAGGACAGCGATAATCCAAAGAACAAAAATAATACTACCCCATTTGAGGAATCTTTTTACCCATCGTAAATCGTCAAAAACTAATATCTTGGGATATAAAACAGGATACCTAAATATAAGTTGCACTGCTTTGATAAAAATAAAGATGGAATATGAAAGGGTTATTGCATCTTCAACACTATTGTAAAATGGAATTAAGCGCTCACTTAAAACCTCTATATCGACTAAACATAATATTATAGTTCTTGCGAGAAGTTCACCAATGAATATAAAAATAGTAAGTTTAAGGAAAGGCATCCTTTTTTTCTCGATGCCCAGATAATATACTAAAAATGCATAGAACATAGGCAGTATCAAAACATACCAAGGTACTAGTAGATGTTTAAGAAAAAACTGATCAAATACAAAACCTTTATCAATCAGCCACGATTGCAAATTGTTCATGGAAAGAAAAAAGACTAAGAGATTCAAAAACAAAACAGGACGTTCTATTTTTTTTCGGATTAAAAAGGTCGCTATATTAAAAACAAAGCCTTGAAGTGCACCTGCAATCAGAAGAAAGTTTAAGACAGCGGTAACGTTCATATTTTTTGATTTATGTATTCATTAGAAGTAATTCCTCAACATAATCTCTTTTATTTGATAGTCTTGGAATTTTGTGTTGCCCCCCCAACTTGTCTTTTGATTTGAGCCAATCATAAAACAAGTTTTCACGCGCCACATGAACTAATGGCATTTTTAGTGTAATGTTATTGTAACGTTTTGCTTCATAATCAGAATTCAATGACTTTAGTGCGTTATCTAGTACCTCTATAAAATAATCCAGTTCCTCTGGTGGTTTCCGAAATTCAATAATCCATTCGTGAGCACCCTTTTCCTTGCCTGCCATAAAAATAGGGCCGGCCGTGTAGTCTTTAATTTCAGCACCCGTTTTTCGACATACACTTTTCAATGCCTCTTCAGCGTTCTCAATGATCAATTCTTCACCGAACACGTTAATATGATGTTTGGTTCGACCGGTCACCTTAATACGATACGGACTTAAAGAAGTGAAGCGAATCGTGTCACCGATTTTATACCGCCACAAGCCAGAATTAGTAGTAATAATTATGGCATAGTTTGTTTTTATCTTTACCTCCCAGAGTGGAATTGCCTGAGCTTCTTCTGTACCATAGACATCCATCGGAATAAATTCATAAAATATTCCATAGTCTAACATTAATAATAAATCATTAGCATTGTTTCGATCTTGAATTGCAAAAAAACCTTCCGAAGCATTATATATCTCATAATACTTAAAACTCTTTCGAGGTAATAAATTATGGTATTGTTCTTTATAGGGATTAAAACTAACGCCGCCATGAAAATATACTTCTAAATTGTCCCATACTTGAAACAAATGATCTTTCCCAGTTTCTTCAATGACTTGGTTTAGCAAGACAAGCATCCAAGAAGGAACACCAGCCAAGCTTGTTACATTTTCTTCAGTGCTTTCTGTTATGATCGCTTTCAACTTACTTTCCCATTCACTCATCAATGAGACCTTGCTGCTAGGTGTACTGCTAAATTCAGCCCACAACGGCATATTATCAATTAAGATGGCAGAAAGGTCTCCAAAGAAAGAACCATTATCCTCGTATAATTGTTTGCTGCCTCCTAACCGCAAACTCTTTCCCGTGAACAATTGAGAATTTTCATTATTATTCAAATACAAGCAAAGTAGATCTTTACCTGAATTATAGTGACAGTCTTCTAAAGCCTCACTACTTACCGGAATAAACTTACTCTTGGCATTTGTTGTACCACTGCTCTTTGCAAACCATTTGATGGACGTAGGCCAAAAAATATTCTGCTCACCCCTTCTTGTTCGCTCAATCATTGGCTCAAAATCTTCATAAGAGACAATGGGTACTCGCTGTCGAAATGTTGTATAATTGTCTATAGATTCAAAATCATACATTTTTCCAATCTCAGTGTCTTCGGCAATTTCAAGTAATTGCTCTAATACTTCCTCTTGCACTTCAGCGGGATATTTCAAAAAAAGTTCTATTTGATGATAGCGCTTTTTTAACAGCCAAGAAGCAATTGAATTGAATAGAGGTATCGGCATTTATCGGTATATTTATCCTTCTAAAATAGGGTATTAACCTATCATTTTCAAATAACAATTTTTTACATGCAATACGAAGGTGTTTTAAAAAAAATGCAAACCGAAATCGGAAGTCCCATCCAATACTACATGGTTTTCGATACTGATTTTTTAAATGTAAATCAGATATTGAATAAAACCTTAAAAATAGATTTCATTAAACATCAATGCTTGAATTGTGGAAACGATAGACCCATTTATCGTCAAGGCTTTTGCAAAAGCTGTTTCTACGAAATACCTACCGCGGGCGATTGGATTATGCGCCCCGAGCTAAGCACCGCTCATTTGGATAAAGAAGATCGTGATCTCGCCTACGAGAAGAAAGTTCAACTACAACCGCATATCGTGTACTTGGCAAATTCGAGCAATATAAAAGTGGGAGTTACCCGCAAAACACAAGTACCTACCAGATGGATTGATCAAGGAGCCCACGAAGCAATTGAAATTGTTGAAGTACCGAATAGATACTTAGCAGGAATCACAGAAGTTGCTCTAAAAGAGCACGTTGGAGATAAAACCGCTTGGAGAAAAATGCTTACCAACTCGGTTCAAGATGAGAATTTGATTACCTGGCGAGATAAACTAAAACAGTATATTCCAGCAGAGGCTCAAGAATATTTTATCACATCAAATACAGAGACCCATCTGGAGTTTCCTGTACTTCAATATCCAGAAAAGGTAAAAAGTTTAAACTTAAGTAAAACACCCAACTTTAAAGGAGTGCTTAAAGGCATAAAGGGTCAATATCTCATTTTTGAAGACAATACCGTTTTCAACGTTCGCGGTAGCGAAGGCTACTATGTAGGCTTGGGTATTCAATAATGAGATAGCAAAACAAACATCAAATTAAATTATACGTAATGCTGAAAAATCTCTCCTTCATTTTAATGCTTTTTTTAACGTGCTCCCTAGTTGCCCAAAACAGTTTTCAAACTGCATTCAACAATGATCGCAGACCTTCTACAGAGAACATTAGGATTGATGCAACTGATTCGTTGGGCAATGAAGGTTATCTACCTGTTTCAATCATAAAAGGTGAAACAGATGGCCCAGTTTTCACCATAGTCGCAGGTGTTCACGGTTTTGAATATCCTCCGATCATAGCAACCCAAGAATTGATGAAAGAAATTAAAGCAGAGCGTCTATCGGGTACTTTAATATTTATTCCAATTGCGAATAGAGGATCTTTTTTCACGCGTACTCCCTTTATGAACCCTCAAGACCAAGTCAATTTGAACTGTACCTTTCCTGGCAAGCCTCAAGGCACCATTACGGAAAGAATTGCTCATATCATTACTAAAAATATTATTCCGGAAAGCGATATATTATTGGATATACATGGAGGTGACGCAAATGAAGATTTACTCCCTTTTATCTGTTATTACAATAATAAAAGTAATCCTAAAGAGACTCAAATGGCTGAGACACTTTCTAAGGTAAGCGGATTTGAATATGTCGTTTCATACCCTTATACGCTATCTGATGATGACCCCGCTAAGTATCTATTTAAACAAGCTGTACAGGATGGAAAGATAGCCTTAAGTATTGAATCTGGAAAATTGGGTAATGTACAAGAAGAAGCAGTTCGTTTGATCAAGCAAGGCGTATACAATATGCTCTCTGAAATGAAAATGTATACTGCTGGAACGGAACCTAGCATGAAGTTGACAAGATTAAATAACCAAACTTACATTAGGTCAACATCAAAAGGAATATTTTATAGCAGCTACAAGGCCGGCGATTCTGTGAACAAAAATGATATTGTAGGTTATACTACGGATGAATTTGGAAGCACTATTACAGAATACAAAGCCCCCAAATCAGGTATCATTTTATATAAAATCTCTACTCCTCCAGTTAATACTGGGGACACCGTTATGTGTATTAGTTCATACGAAGAAGAAAATTAGATGCTCAAGTCACAAATTCGTAGAATCCTTTTTCTTTTTCTTATTTAAAAAATTACCTAAGATATCCTTTGCTTTTTCTTTTACAACATCATCCTTTTTGTCTTCAGGCACTGAGTCTCTCTGCCCCTTGGTAGAATCATTTTTATCTTTCCCTAAAATACCACCAAGTACATCTTTCACTGCCTCTTTAGTGGGGTCCTTTGTTTTTGTTGAATCTGTAGTTTTATCTTTTGTATTTCCTAAGACATCACCCAATAAATCTTTGGCTTTATCTTTTCCCTTGTTAATGAGTTTTTGTTTTTGAATTTCTACCAGTTTAGATGTCAAACTCTTAACGCCACCAGTGAGATCTGTCGTCACCTCAGGACTCGTATAATTGCCTCCGATATTTGCAATCACAGGAATCTTTAAATCATCTAGAGAGTCATCATCAATTTTCGCAATCAAATTATTCACTTCACTACCTAAATATTTCGCTGGCACCTGCATTGTTGCTTTATAGCTCAACTTTCGATCAAAAGTATGACTGCCATCTACCGTGATTGCAATATCATCGTAATTGATGGTGAATGGTTTTACTTGCACTACTCCATTTTCAAAATTTAAAGCTGTTTTAAGTCCCTTTAAATCTAACTTATCCAAATTTATGAAGTCCAGTTTACTACTTAATGACTGTAAAAGTTTAGCTTTGTCTGAATCAATATCAGTAGCCAGTATCTCTGCCAGTACTTTTCCTGAGATATTAGTCAAGTCTAAGCCAAAGTCATCCGTTAGACTCCCAGCCAATACGACATCTGAATTTAGCTTTCCTTTCAAGACATTCGCTATCGGTGCTAAAACATCAAATAATTCTAAAGCCTTAAAAGTTTCTCCTATTTGTAGTTGATCCATTCCCAATTTCATGGCAAAAGTGGGCACTTCATTTTTGGTAGAAACTTCACCTTCAAAACCTAATTTACCATTAAAAATGGAAGAGGTCATATTGCTTAAAGTCGCCTTTTCATCTTTAATTCTAAGATTTCCTTTGACATCTTTTAAGGTTAAGTTATCATACAACACCGTATTTGCCGAAGCAGTGATATTCGCGTCTAAGAAAGAAGGTATTTTTATTTTATCATCACCAACTATTGGCTCTCCATTTTCGTTTGTGTCTTCAAATTCTTCGGGTGCTGTCATAAAATCATTCAACGCAAAGGTGTCAGATTTTAGATTGAAATCACCTTCAATCTTTTCATCATTGAACATAAAACCAAGTAAATTGTTTATCGTACCTGATGCATTGAAATCGGTTTGCCCAGTTGTACCATTTAACTTGTTCAACGTAACCGTTTTCGGATTGAAAGTTAAACTGGTAGATTGAATTTTGATTGCCTGAGGAGTCTCTTCAGAACTGTATACAAAATCAGTCAAATTCATATTGCCAGTAGTCTGGGTATTTTCATATTGCTCTTTTTCTACTGAAGCCATGTCGAAAGCTGTTGTGATATCGGCGTTTAAGATTCCTTGTAAGTCTAAATCAGCAGGTACAGGATATGCTTTCTTAAGGTTGGCTAAATTCATCTTGCCATCAACATGTGCATTTACTTTTGCATTACCCATCAGTTCTTTGATTTTAGCCACCATGTTAAATCGATCACTATCAATGTTAAACGAAAGCCTATCAATATTTACATGGGTATCCTCAACAATTCCCGTAGTATTAAGAATTTTGGCATCTATAAAAACATTACCTACCGATTTGGGCAATTCAGGGTATTTAAAAGAAGCGTTCTCAGAATTGATATTAATGGTAAACTTTGGAATATGTTCTTCGTCAACTACTCCTTTGAAATCACCTTTAACCATAAAGTTTCCGGTAGTCTTTACATTTTCAATATTTTTAGAATATGTTTCTGGAATGACTGCCAAAAAGTTTTTAAAATCTGAAGAAGGTGTTTTAAAACTCAGATCAATATCTTGACTATTCTCGTTAACTTTGACGAATCCTTCAAAGACCAAAGGCAGCTGATTTATTAGAGCTTTATTCTTTAAAAAAGTATATTTATCGGCTGCTAGATCAATACCAATTAAAGCGTCAAGTTGCACCTTATTTTTATTCAGATAATTAGTACTGTCAAATTCAAAAGTCACTAAAGCGTCAGTATGTGTATCTAGCTCAGAAGTGGTTACTGATAAGTCGCCGGTACCCGTGTGTTGAATATCAGACAATACTAGGTACACTTTTGCAACAGCATCATCATAAGTTACTTTAGAATTTGAAATTTCATAAGACTGTAAGTCTAGAGTGAAACCA
>CALHCJ010000106.1 GCA_937936275.1 uncultured Flavobacteriaceae bacterium | reverse complement strand
TTGGAACGTCTGAGCATTTGAAGAATCCATCGATGCTTGCGATTCATAATTATTTTGACACCTACTATGTTCCAAATAATATGGCAGTGATTTTGGTAGGTGATATTGATTTTGAAGAAACGATTAAAAAAGTGGATGCTGCTTTTGGAAAATTTAAATATAAAGAGGTTACACATCCTACAAGACCAACAGAAGAACCAATGAATTCGCCAGTAACCGTAGAAGTGACTGGTCCAGAAACCGAAACTATCAACTTAGCGTTTCGAACGGATAAGATGGGTTCTGAGGCTGAAAAAATGGTCACTTTGGTAGACATGATTTTAGCGAATAGTGAAGCAGGTCTTATAGATCTTAATTTGAATCAACAGCAAAAAGTTCAGCAAGCAGGATCGTATACGCAGTTTTTAAATGACTATGGTATTCACACTTTATACGGAAATCCAAAATCAGGCCAGACCCTAGAAGAGGTAAAGGACTTATTATTGGCACAAATCGAAAAGATTAAAAAAGGAGAATTCGATGAATGGATGATTGAAGCCGTAACCAATGATCTAAGGCTTAGTGAGATAAGGCGTTTTGGTAATGCATCTGCTGTAGCTAATGCGTATGTAAGTGCGTTCGTTCATTTTCAAGACTGGGAAACTCGTGTTCAATTTATTGATGAGATGAGTAAAGTGAAGAAAGAAGATTTGGTTGCTTTTGCCAATGAGTTTTACAATGACAATTACGTAGCCGCCTATAAACGTCAAGGAGAAAATTCAAGTTTGGTAAAAGTAGAGAACCCTGGCATTACGCCTATTGAGCTCAATAGAGATAAAAAATCGACTTTCTTGGAAAATTTTAATGCTATTGAAACTCCTGAAATTCAACCAAGTTATGTGAACTACAGTGATGCTATTAATACCAATACCTTGGCGAATGGACTGGAATTTTCATACGTGGAAAATCCTTTAAATGATTTGGCAGAACTCTACATCATTTTTGATATGGGTAAAGATCATGACAAAAAACTGGGCTTGGCAATTCAATATTTAGAATATTTAGGAACCGATACAATGTCAGCAGAAGACTTAAAAAAAGAGTTTTATAAACTAGGTATTTCATATTCTGTTAGTTCTAGTAACGATCGATCTTATATCGCACTAAACGGACTTCGTCAAAATGTAGATAAGGGTTTGGAATTGTTAGAAAACTTGTGGGCAAATGCGGTACCGAATAAAGAAGCCTACGACAAGCTTGTTTTGAAAATCGCTAAAGGAAGAGAAGAAACCAAAGCCGACAAAGGTCAAATTATGTGGAGTGGGCTGATGTCATATGGTCAATATGGTGAAAATTCAAGGTTACGTGATATTTATACGATTGAAGAATTAAAGGCAGTAGATCCTTCAGAGTTGGTTGAGATAGTTAAAGGCTTACGGAACTACAAACACCGGTTCTTTTATTATGGAAAGGATAAAGCCGAGGGTATTACCGCAGTAAATACAAAACATACCATTCCCGCTACCTTGAAAGCGTATCCTGAGAAAAAAGAATATAAAATGAAAGATATGGCAAGTAACGTATATTTCGTTGATTACGATATGGTGCAATCTGAAATGTTATTCTTGGCGAAAGGTGATACATTTGATGCAGATAAAATGGCCGCTACTTCATTGTTCAATACCTATTTTGGCAGTGGTCTCTCCTCTATTGTATTTCAAGAAATTCGAGAATCAAAATCTTTGGCCTATTCAGCTTTTTCTGCTTATTCAACGGCTCGTAAAGCAGAAGATCCTAATTTAATTTATGCTTACGTAGGTACGCAGGCTAATAAAATGAATCAAGCGATGGATGCAATGTTAGAACTTATGAATAATATGCCTGAAGCTGAAGAGAATTTTAGAGCTGCAAAAGAATCGACCTTAAAGCAGTTAGCTGCCGAGCGCATTAATAAAACTAATATTTTTTGGAGCTACGAACGCTTGAAAGATAGGGGTATGACCGAAGACAATAGAGAACAAATGTATAACGCAATTCAAAAGATGACGATAGACGATTTAAGAGCGTTTTTCAATTCAAACATAAAAGGAGCAACCTACGATTTGATGGTGATCGGAAATAAAAAAGACGTAGATGTAAAAGCTTTAGAGAAGTTTGGAAAAGTTCAAGAACTAGATGTCAATCACTTATTTAACTATGAAAAACCTGCACCAATTAAATCATAAGAGAGTAAGCTAAGAAGTTGTATTTTTGAAACTCATTTAAATTTTTATGAACGAACCAACATCATAAACATGAAATTGTTAGAAGGAAAAAATGTAATTATTACCGGTGCGAGTAGGGGTATTGGAACTGGCATTGCCCAGGTATTTGCCGATCATGGTGCTAATGTAGCTTTCACTTACAGTTCTAGTGAAGCCCCAGCGTTGGCTTTGGAGGAAGAATTGAAAAATAAAGGTGTTACAGCCAAAGCTTATAAAAGTAATGCTGCTAGCTTTTCTGAATCTGAGGCGTTGGTGGCTAAGGTTTTAGAAGATTTTGGCGGCATTGATGTTCTCATTAATAATGCCGGCATCACAAAAGATAATTTGTTGATGCGCATGGCGGAAGAAGATTTTGATAAAGTCATCGAAATTAACTTAAAGTCCGTTTTTAATATGACCAAGGCCGTACAACGAACAATGTTGAAACAGCGGAATGGTTCTATCATTAATATGAGTAGTGTTGTTGGAGTAAAAGGAAATGCAGGCCAAGCAAATTACGCAGCTTCAAAAGCAGGTATGATAGGTTTCACAAAATCAATAGCCCTAGAACTGGGCTCTAGAAACATTCGATGCAATGCGATTGCACCAGGATTCATAGAAACAGAAATGACGGCAAAACTTGATGAAAAGGTAGTTCAAGGTTGGCGCGATGGAATTCCTTTAAAGAGAGGAGGAGCTCCCGAAGATATTGCCAATGCATGCTTATTCTTTGCATCTGATTTGTCAGGTTATGTTACTGGGCAAGTATTAAATGTAGATGGCGGAATGTTAACCTAAAAAGTTGACTGTTGTGTGTTGATAGAGAACTATTGAAAAAATTGTCGAACCACTATCAGCAAACAATCTTCAACCTCAAAATATGCAAACAAATACCGTACTCCTAATCATTCTAGCTACAATTGTAGCGTTAGGGTTAGTTTTGTTTCAATATTATTATAAGACCAAAAAGAGAGGAAAGCTTTATATATTCCTCTCTTTTTTACGTTTTCTAGGCCTGTTTGGAATTTTCCTACTATTGATTAATCCTAAATTTTCTAAAAATGAATACAGTTTAGAAAAGGCAAGATTACTTCTGTTAACGGACAACTCTTCTTCGGTGGCTTCGTCAGAAGGCGCTATAAGTAAAGTCTTAAAAACTTTCTCTGAAAATGAGGCATTAAATAAAAATTTTAATATTTCCAGCTACTCATTTGGAAGTACATTATCTGAGAGCGACACCTTATCATTTGAAAAGAAAAACACCAATATTGCATCTGCACTTGCCTCTCTAAATGAGATATACAATAGTTCGAATATCGCTTTAATAGTATTAACGGACGGAAACCAAACTATTGGGCAAGACTTTGCCTTTTATGGTAATCAGGTGAAATTTCCAATTTATCCGATTGCAGTTGGTGATACAACCCAGTATGAAGATGTGCTCATCGAAAATATAAATAGTAATCGATATGCTTTTCTTAAGAATAAATTTCCATTAGAAATAGATGTCACTTATGTGGGTACTTCTGAAGTGAATACCACGCTTCAGATTAATATGAATGGTAAGAATGTGTATCGCGAGAATTTAAAACTAACAAATAATAATAATGTCAAAACCATCAATGCGCTTTTAAACGCCTCGTCGGTTGGGGTGAAAACTATAGATGTATCGCTGACCAATATTCACAACGAAAGAAATACGAAAAATAATAAGAAAAATATAGCTATTGAAGTCATTGATGAAAAAACTAATATTACAATCATTTCTGATCTAAAGCATCCTGACATTGGTGCTTTGAAAAAATCAATCGAGAGCAATGAGCAGCGTTCTGTAAGCATCCAGCGATCAAATGTAAGTTTGAAAGACCTAGAGGATGTTGATGTTTTTTTGCTATACCAACCAAATTCCTCTTTCAGAAACATTTATAAGTATATTCAACAAAAGAAGGTGAGTGTTTTTACAATCACAGGCACAAATACAGATTGGGGAGAAATCAACAAATCTGACAGAAAATATCGCATAGTAGATGAATATCCTACACAAGAGATATTTGGAACATTAAACCCTTCCTTTACCAAGTTTGATATATCTGATTTTAACCTTAATGATTTTCCACCTTTGGAGAGTAATGTTGGCGAAGTTACTATCGATAATGGAGAAACTTTATTGGACATGCAAATTCTTGGAAAGCTTCAGAATAGACCATTATTGTTCGCGACGGACAATGAGAATGGAAAAGAGTTAGTTCTCTTTGGAGAAAATATTTGGAAATGGCGCATGCAGAGTTTTCGAAACAACCAAAATTTTGAAAATTTTGATGGCTTTATAGGAAAACTGATCCTTTACCTCTCCTCAAGCAATAGTAAGAATAGATTAGATGTTGATTTTCAAACTATCTACGAAGGAAGCAATGATGCCAAAATCAAAGCAGCTTATTTTGATGAAGCCTTTATCTTTGACACAAACGCCAGTTTGATGCTTAAACTTAGTAGCAATGACCCAGCAATTAAACGTGATATTCCAATGTTGCTAAGAAATGGGTATTATGAAGCAGATTTAAGTGATTTGCCTCCTGCTGCATATAATTTTAAAGTAACTGTAGCCGAAGAAAATCGATCGAAGTCAGGTAATTTTAGAATTCTTGATTTTGATGTAGAACAACAGTTTACCACTACAAATCTCAAAAAATTAACTCAACTTGCAAATACCACGAATGGAAGTGTTTATTATCCAGATACATCGGGTGATTTGGTAAGCAAACTATTAACCGAAAACCAGTTTAAACCTACTCAAAAGAGCACTAAAAATATTGTATCTTTGATAGATTTTCGAATACTGCTAGCCCTTATAGTCGCTGCTTTAGCAACGGAATGGTTTATTCGAAAATATAATGGACTAACATAAAAAAGAATACCATGGATAAATTACCAAAAATTGCATTACCAGTTATTTTCGTCTTAATTGCCTTAGTTATTTTAATTTCTAAATCTGCAGTTACCATTGGCTCAGGTGAGGCGGGAGTATTGTACAAGACATTTGGCGGAGGTGTCGTTACTGATGAGCCCCCAATGGGAGAAGGCTTTCATATTGTTGCTCCTTGGAACAAAGTGTACATATATGAGGTAAGACAGCAAGAGGTTTTTGAAAAAATGAATGTGCTTTCTAGCAATGGTTTGGACATTAAACTTGATGCATCTGCCTGGTTTCAGCCTCAATTTAATGAATTAGGTAAATTACATCAAGAGAAAGGTGAAGATTACGTGCAACGTGTTTTGTTACCAACGATTCGCTCTGCGGCTAGATCTGTGGTTGGTCGTTATACTCCAGAGCAATTGTATTCTAGTAAAAGAGATGCTATTCAAGCTGAAATTTTTGATGAAACAAAAAAAATCGTGGAGGGCGAATATATTCAACTAAACGAAATATTGGTTCGTGATGTGACTTTGCCACCGACTATTAAAGATGCAATTGAACGTAAATTGAAGCAAGAACAAGAATCTCTAGAATATGAGTTTAGATTAGTAACAGCTAAAAAAGAAGCGGAAAAGGTTACTATAGAAGCGCAAGGTAAAGCCGACGCGAACAGAATTTTAAGTGCCTCTTTGACTGATAAAATTTTACAGGATAAGGGTATCGATGCAACGTTAAAATTGTCAGAATCACCAAATGCTAAGGTTATTGTTGTAGGAGGTGGTGACGCAGGTTTACCGCTTATTTTAGGAAATAACTAAAAACTAGAATTTGTGATTTTATTAAATTTACTTTCATAGCGTGAAATTAAATTTTATTTTTACACCGTAATGAAAAACATAAATATACATCATCATCTTTTAACTGGCTGTCAAGCGAGGTAAAGGTGTATTGTAGTATTACAAAATATTTTAAAACCCGTTTGAGCAATCAAGCGGGTTTTACTTTTAAACTACTTTGGTTGCCTCAAGCACAAAAATTGCAGAATGACGAAGATTAGAATTGCTATTCAAAAATCAGGAAGACTCAACGAAGATTCCTTGAAAATTTTAAAAGATTGTGGAATTTCAATTGATAATGGTAAAGACCAGTTGAAAGCGAGTTCAAGAAATTTCCCTATGGAGGTTTTCTATCTTAGAAACGGTGACATACCGCAATACTTAAGAGATGGCGTTGTAGATATTGCTATCATTGGAGAAAACGTATTAATTGAAAAAGGGGCAGATATTAATGTTGCAGAGCAATTGGGTTTTTCAAAATGCAAAGTTTCCTTAGCTATACCAAAGTCAGTGAAATATGACTCCGTTGAAGATTTAGAAGGTAAGCGTATCGCAACTTCATATCCAAATACGGTAAAGAATTATTTGAAGGATAAAGGAGTTAATGCCGACTTACATATTATTAGCGGTTCGGTTGAGATCGCTCCGAATATCGGTTTAGCTGATGCAATATGTGATATCGTATCCAGTGGAAGCACCTTGTTTAAAAACAATCTAAAGGAAGTCGAAGTCATGCTCAAAAGTGAAGCGGTGTTGGCTGTTTCACCTCGTATTTCTGAAGAACGCAGGATATTGCTAGAAAAGTTACAATTCCGAATACAATCCGTTTTAAGAGCACGGCAATCCAAATATGTATTGCTAAATGCACCAAATACGAAGTTAAAGGAAATTTTGGCCCTACTTCCTGGAATGCGAAGTCCTACTGTACTTCCGCTAGCAGAAGAGGGGTGGAGTTCGGTACACACCGTAATCAATAAAGATAAATTTTGGGAAGTGATTGACGAATTAAAGCAATCTGGCGCTGAAGGAATTTTAGTTTGTCCAATTGAGAAAATGGTGTTGTAATGCAAAAGATAT
>CALHCJ010000105.1 GCA_937936275.1 uncultured Flavobacteriaceae bacterium | reverse complement strand
TAGCTCTTTAACCTCACTCAACATCATCGCTGTAGCCCCCCAAACTGTATAATCGTTTAATTTAAAGGCAGGTACGGCAATATTCTTGGCATATGAAGTCGATAAGTTTTGTTCAAATAAATTTTCGTCATTCATAAAATCTACTAGAGAAACCTCAACAAGCGCTTCTACTTCTGTAGCTTGTAACACAAATGGTTTTGGCTTTGAATATAAACCAATAAAAGGTTGTACTTCGAAATTACTTGGCGGAATATAAACTTCACTTAACGTTTTGACGACTTCAACCTCAGACGGGTGCACGCCAACCTCTTCTTGTGTTTCGCGCAATGCTGTGGCTTTTATATCAACATCTTGAGGTTCTACTTTGCCACCCGGAAATGCAATTTGATTGGAGTGTACCCCTTTATAAGTTTTTCGGAGTATCAGTAGTAAATGTGTTATTCCCATTTTAGGATAAAACAAAGCCATTACTCCGGCTTTTTTAGCATTTTTTCGATCAGGGTTCATCGCCCGTAATTCTTCAACACGACCCTCAGGCGCCATTTTAAAATGCGCATCCTCTCCTAGTAAGGGTAGATTTTTTATTTTTGGAATCTGTTCTGAAAAAAAAGTAAAATCCATGCTGTTGAAAAGAGTACCGATTGCGATTGTAATAATACTACTATTTTTAGTACGATGTAAAGAATCTTCATCTAAAGAAAATGTTATTTCTCAACCTCTGAAAGAAGAAGAAACAGCTATTTCTTCAGAACCTAAAATTGAAGAATCTAAAGCGTCTGAAGAAGAATTTAAACTTACAGAAGACAACGCCATTCAGTTTTTCTTTGATTATCAGCAAGATTTAAAAGTTGACAAGGTAAAATTAACCACCAGTATGGGTAGTTTTACTATTCAGCTCTACGATAATGTCCCTTATCATAAGGCGAATTTTATTTTTTTAACTCGTGAAGGATATTTTAACGGAACTCAATTTCATCGCGTAGTCAAAGACTTCATCATTCAAGGTGGAAATGCCGATGACAAAGCGACAGCGGACCGAAGACGAAAAATAGGCCGTTACCTGTTACCACCAGATACTCGAAAAGGCTACAAACATGACCGAGGCACCATCTCAATGCCAAGCAGTGAAAGCGACAATCCGCATAAGCTGGCTTCACCTTATGAATTTTTCATCGTCGTAACGAAGCCAGGATCATATCATTTGGATGGGGACTTTACCCCATTTGGAAGAGTCATTCAAGGAATGGATATCGTTGATAAAATCAATAAGGTAAAAGTTGGAAAAGGTGATTGGCCCTCTAAAAACGTATACATCGAAAAGGCAGAAGTGATCGAGTAATCATTATAATGCCATGTAAACTCTATTCTCTATAGATATTCGGTAATGAAATCTTGAATTTTACCGCTAGAATACGAACAGCAATAATCATAATAATAGCCCCAAGGTATGCAAAGGCAGCATCTATGGGTAATTTCTGAAATAGAAAATAACTGAATCCTCCTAGAATACACGCCGTCGCGTATACTTCTTTACGAAATATTACGGGAATTTCATTGCACAAAATATCTCGAATCACTCCACCAAAACTCGCTGTCATAGTTCCGAGGGCAACACACATGACAGGAGATAATTCAGCAGCTAGTCCTTTTTCGATACCAACCATCGTAAATAAACCAATACCAATAGTATCAAAAAGAAAGAGTGTCTTTCTCAAATATTTCAATTGATTGACAAATAAGATTGCCAAGATTACTGTGCATAAAACAACCATTAAATAGGTATAATCACGCATCCAAACAACAGGAGTGTTTCCAATTAGTACATCTCTTAAGGTACCACCCCCTATAGCGGTAACAAAAGCAATGATAAATACGCCAAACAGGTCTAGCCTTTTTTCCATAGCAACTAATACACCAGAAATGGCGAAGGCTATGGTGCCTAAAATATCAATGGCTAGATAGAACATGAGGTATGAAAATAAATTGGTAATTACACTTCATATTGAGTATTTAAAGATATCAATACAAGTTTAAAATTACGACTTAAAGATTCAGTTTAAATCTTTTGAGTGTAGAAGTTATAATCCTTTAAAACGGTATCAATATATTGTTTATCGTAAAGTTCAGACTTGGTACCAATAATACTTTCGACTTTATTGCGTAGCATTTTTAAAGTTTTGAAATCATTACTTTTTTTAGCGATTAAGTATGTGTCTTTGATTAACCGAACATCTTGATCATTCAAAATGGTGACCATAGTGAAATTAGGTTCATAATCATCAGAAACCTCTTCAAGTATGGTATGAGATACCTTGGTTTTATTCTTATTGGTTATTACCACCGTTCCGGCAGCAGCATCACCCACCCGCTGACCGCGTTCAGAAAATAAAATTGACAAAATGCTAACAGCCCCTACCGCAGGAGAGGTAATCCAAATATCTACTAACCTCAGCATCCATCGAACCAAATAATTTGACCAATGCACTGGGCTTCCGTCGAGACGTACCACCCGAATTTTTAAAAGCATTTTTCCAACGGTTCTCCCCTTAAACAAAATATGCATTAAAAGACTGTAACACATGGCTGGTAAAAATATTAAGCTAACCAGACCAATAGTGGTCCAACGGTCATTGAAAGCAAAATCAATAGCATCTCCAATTAAACTCACTAAATAAGCGTACAAATAGATAATAAAGCCATCAATAAAAAACGCTAAAATTCGCTCACCAATTCCCACAATGGTATACGTTAAGTTCACATTTTGCGTTGTATTGACTTGAAGGTTATTCATATTAGCACTAATTTTATATTCAAGTAAGAAAATTCTATGCGTGAGGCTGCTTTTGTAAAGCAAAATAAAGAAAAATGGATAGCTTTTGAAAAGGCTATAAGTTTCAACTCAAATATTGATCCGGATGAACTTGCCAACGGCTACATTCAACTTACCAATGATTTGGCCTATGCACAAACGTATTACGAAAAAAGTAAGACTTTATTGTATTTAAATTCTTTAGCCTCTCAAGCGCATCAAAAAATATACAAAAACAAGAAAGAAAGTCGAAATCGCATTGTGAGCTTTTGGAAAACGGAGTTTCCACTCTTTTTTAAACAATATCACGGCACCTTAGCCATCACATTTTTAATCTTTGCAGTAGCTACAGCTATTGGAAGCATTTCAGCAATCAATGATACCACTTTTGCGAGATTAATTTTAGGTGATGCCTATATTAACGAAACGCTTAACAACATTGCGGAAGGCGACCCTACTGCCATATATAAGGGAGGTAGCGAAATAGGTTCTTTCTTAGGCATTACGATCAACAATATTCGTGTGGGCTTTTTAGCGTTTGCACTTGGAGCTATATTTAGTGTCGGAACAGTCTACGTGCTATTTCTGAACGGAGTGATGCTCGGTACTTTTGTTACCTTCTTCTACACCAAAGGTGTTTTCCTAGAAGCAAATAGACAAATATGGCTTCACGGAACTATCGAAATATCAGTAATCGTAATAGCAGGCTGTGCAGGACTCATTATGGGAAATAGCTTTTTGTTTCCTAAAACTTTTTCACGAAGAGCCTCATTTATGAAAGGTGCCAAAGATGGATTAAAAGTAGTAGTGAGTACGATTCCGTTTTTCATTATTGCCGGACTTATTGAAGGTTTTATTACCAGATATTCAAATATGCCTGATTGGTTGGCGTTTCTAATCATAGGCGGCTCCTTATTTTTAATCATTTATTATTATATTCTTTACCCCATTATACTAAACCGAAACCATGCAAACCAACCCACCGAATCGGTATATCGAGCTTAAGATAAACCGTGACTTTGGTGATATTATCACCGTATATTTTGATTTTTTAAAGCAAAACCTTAAAAAATTCACCAATATATTTTTAAGTTATAACGGCATCTTTTTAGTAGGACTACTTATCGTGAGCTATCTACTAGTAACTGGTTTTGTAGGTTTGGTAACCTATGAAAATAATAGTGGTTTTGGTGATAGTACAAGTACACCTGACGAAGCTTATGTATTTTACTTTATAGCAGGAGGAATTTTATTTGCTGTTATTTTCATCATTGTAGCGATATTAAATTATAGTTTGGCGGGCGCTTACATGGTAAAATATGAAAGTAAAGAAGGTCCAAACTTTGAAAAGAAAGAGGTTTGGGACTTTTTCAAAGATCGATTAGGTAACATTATCGTCTTCGTATTACTATTGATTGTACTTTATGTTGGGTTGACAATTGTAAATTTTATTCTATTAATTATTCCAATCGTGGGTGTTTTCGCACGGTATATTCTCCAATTTTTCACCACCGCTTGGATCGGAGTTTCATTCTATTGCATGCTCGCTGAAAACAAAGGAGTTACCGAATCGTTTGGAGAAGGCTGGAACTTAGTTACTAAGAATTTTTGGAAATCAGTTGGTGTTCAGTTCATTATTGGAATATTGAATGTTCTCTTAATCTTCTTAGTCTTAATGATTCCAGGTGGCCTAATCACCCTATATACCTATCATGTTATTGATACAGACTTAGACGTGTCAACTTCGATTATTCCTACCATAGTTTGGACTATAGGTTTATGTGCCGTATTAATAACGTTTGTGTATTACCAGTGCTTATCGCAATTCGTCAACTGTATTCTATATAGTGCGCTACACGAGAAAACCTACAATACCAATACCCGAAGTAAAATTGAACAAATAGGAGTTTTAGCCGAGTGATAAAAACTTTTCTTTTAACTATAGCATTATGTTTCGCTTTTGTTGGCCTTTCTCAGCAAGAGCAGGACTCTATTGTCATACCCGAAGATATTGCTACCCCTTTAGAAAATCGCTCCTACGATGAAGACATCAAGAAAAAATATACAGGAGATGACTTCAATTATAGCAGTGCTGAAGGAGAAGCTCAAAATATGATGAGTCGTTTTTTACGATGGTTTAGAAACCTATTTGGCGATATGTTTGGTATAGATATTCCGCCCGGCACCCTTAAGTTTATTGAATATCTTATTTACGCTCTCATGGGTGGTTTAGCCATATATCTGTTGGTAAAATTCTTAGTTGGAGAAAATTTAGGTGCCATATTTTCTAAAAAAGCAACTTCACTTATTGACATAAACCTTTCTGAAGAACACATTGAAAAACTTGATTTAGATGCCCTCATTAAAGATGCGGTAGATCAAAAAAATTATCGCCTAGCCGTTCGATATCATTACTTGGGAGTGTTAAAAAATCTTTCCCTCAAAAACATCATTGAATGGCAGTATGAAAAAACAAATTTAGATTACCAACAAGAGATATCTAACAGTACCTTAAAACCATTGTTTCAAGAAGTATCATACCTCTACGATTACATTTGGTACGGCGAGCAAGATATTGATGCAGTCAAATTTAGTGCTGCCCAAGGGCGATTTGCAGCATTGCAACAACGAATCAAATAACTTTGGATAGAAGAACAAAAATAATCATCGGCATCTTTGTAGTGGTTCTTCTTGGAATCATCATTACTGAGGTGACCAGACCTAAACCAATCAACTGGAAGCCGTCGTATACGGCTACAGATAAGATTCCTTTTGGTTGTTATGTGCTTCACAATGAACTGCCAACGTTATTTAGTAACCAAGAAATTAAAGATGTCAATGAGAGCATGTATCAAACGTTTTTTGATAGAGATTCTTTAGAACGTTCTAACTATTTGATGGTTAACAACAATATCGATTTTGACGATCAAGAATACAATCAACTACTTTCTTATGTTTCTCAAGGAAATGATGTTTTTATTGCTTCGAGTTATTTCGGATATCACTTATCGGACACCTTAAACGTTCGTGTTGAAGCCGATTATGCCATTCAAGAAGACACTGTGAGTTTGAGTATGACTAACAACAAATTTTCCAAGGAAGAATTTTTATATACCAAGGGAATGTATAACCGTCATTTCACCTCAGTTGATTCCCTAAATACCACTATTTTAGGGCACATCACTTATCTGGAAGAAAAGTTATTTGAAGTAGATGAAAACAAAGACCGCATTCGTAAATTACCGAACTTCATTAAAGTTAAATTCGGAAAAGGTCATTTCTATTTAAACTGCACTCCCCTAGCCTTTACTAATTTTTATATGCTCGAAGGCAATGAAGACTATGTAGCTCAAAACTTTTCATATTTAAAAAATAAGGAAGTATTGTATTGGGATAATTATAAAAAGGCTGGTCGCATTGTCATTGAATCACCGTTAAGATTTGTGTTGACCCAAACAGCCTTGAAATGGGCATATTATCTTACACTTATTGGTATTTTATTGTTTTATCTATTTAGAACAAAAAGACAACAACGTATTATTCCTATCATCGAGCCTTTACAAAACTCATCTATTGATTTTGCTCAAACGGTTGGTAGTTTATACTATCAGCATAAAGACTACACCAATTTGATCTCAAAAAAACTAAATTACTTTTTAGAATATATCCGTAGTACATATCATCTAAATACCAACACTATAAATGAAAAAACTGCAAAAGACTTAGCCGCCAAATCAGGCACATCGCTAACTGAAACTGTTGCTTTAATAGATTTTATAAAGTATCTCAAAAATAAAACACATCATACCGAAAGCGATATGATTGAATTGAATAAAAAAATAACTGCCTTTAAAAAATAAGTATGGAAGACAAAAATCAAAATCAAGAGAACCTACCTCAAGATGAAGCTCCTGTAGAAAACAACAAGCAAGAGGAAGCTTCAAAAGAGACTACGGTATCAGAAAATCAGGAGGAGAATTCTTTAGAATTTAATTCCAGAATTGATCTTACCAAACTACGAGCTGCCGTAAGTCAAATTAAAACAGAGCTAGGCAAGGTCATCATTGGTCAAAAAGATATGATCGAGTTGTTGATTATTTCTATTCTCGCAGACGGGCACTCTTTGATTGAAGGCGTTCCCGGAGTTGCAAAAACAGTGACTGCAAAACTATTGGCAAAAACACTTCATGTTGATTTCAGCCGTATTCAATTTACCCCTGATTTAATGCCTAGCGATATATTAGGTACAGCGATCTTTAATGTTAAAACTTCAGAATTCGAGTTTAAAAAAGGACCGATCTTTTCTAATATTATCCTTATTGATGAGATTAATCGGGCACCAGCAAAAACTCAGGCTGCATTATTTGAAGCCATGGCAGAGCGTCAGATAACCATTGATGGTACCGAATATGAAATGGCACCACCCTTTCTCGTTTTTGCTACTCAAAATCCGGTCGAACAAGAGGGTACCTACCGCTTACCAGAAGCCCAACTCGATCGTTTCTTATTCAAAATTAAGGTAGAATATCCATCCTTAGAAGAAGAAGTGCAAATTTTAGAAAGCAAACACCACCAGAAAACTAAAAATGTGGAAAGCATGATCGAAGCAGTACTAAGTGCTACTGAAATTGCGGAATATCAGTCGACCATTCGGGAGCTCATTATTGAAGACAACCTCATCAAATATATCGCATCGATAGTTGATAACACACGAACCAATGCTAACCTATATTTAGGTGCCTCACCAAGAGCTTCGATCGCTTTGATGGAAGCTTCTAAAGCTTTAGCCGCGATCAATGGAAGAGATTTCGTAACTCCGGATGATATTAAAAAAGTCGCTGCGCCAATTCTAGCCCACCGAATTATTTTGACACCCGAACGAGAGATGGAAGGTTTTACCGCGGAAAAAGTAGTTCAACAAATTATTGAAGGTATTGAAATACCGCGTTAGTAGAGCGCGGAAAAGCAATTTGAATATATTAGATTTTTAAACCTTAGTCTTGAAAAAACTCTTCAGAAATAAATACCTCGAAAAACGATTTTTTATCGTTTTAGCAATCCTTGTGCTAGGCTTTGTGCTTTCCTATTTATTTTCAGATTTTTTAGGAGTTTTAGAACTGGCATTTTACCTGTTTATCATCGCAATTTTAGTAGATTTTATTTTGGTGTTTGCATCCAAAGGGAGTATTGTTGGCGAGCGCATCATACCTGATAAATTTTCGAATGGAGATCAAAATCCAATAACAATACGCGTACTCAATTCATATTTATTTACGGTAGGCTTAAAAGTATTAGATGAAATTCCACATCAGTTTCAAAAACGAGATTTTGAAATAAAAACGAAGCTTACTAAGGGGGAGCAAAAAGTGTTCAACTACGAGCTAAGACCTGTTGAACGTGGAGAATATGCTTTTGGCAATTTGAACATTTTTGTCACCTCGCCACTAAAGTTGGTTTCCAAACGCTATACATTTAATAGTCAACAAGAAGTACCGGTATACCCATCTTTTCTGCAACTACAGAAATATGAATTGATGGCTTTTTCAAATCGATTGATGGAATTCGGACTAAAAAAAATACGTCGTATTGGGCATACGATGGAGTTTGAGCAAATTAAAGAATATGTTCAAGGCGATGACATTCGTAACATCAACTGGAAGGCCACTGCCAAGAAAAACCAATTGATGGTGAATCAGTTTCAAGATGAGAAATCACAACCGATATACTCAATTATTGACAAGGGTCGTGTGATGAAAATGCCCTTTGATGGCCTGAGTCTTTTAGATTATGCTATTAATGCAACTTTGGTGATCAGTGGTATCGCTATTAAAAAGCAAGATAAAGCCGGAATGTTTGCTTTTAGTAATACGGTAGAGAATCGAGTGGTTGCAGAAAGACGGAGCGCACAAATGAATTTAATTCTAGAAACGCTTTATAAAATGCAAACCAATTTTGTAGAGAGCGACTACAGTCGTTTGTATGTAGATGTGAAGCGCAATTTAAATCATCGAAGTCTTTTACTATTGTATACGAATTTTGAAACCTTAGATGCATTGCATCGACAACTACCCTATCTTCAGGCAATTTCAAAACAGCATTTATTGGTCGTTATCTTTTTTGAAAATACAGAGCTTACTAAATTTGCAGCTCAAAAGGCTCAAACTTCACAGCAAATTTTCGAGCAAACTATTGCTGAAAAGTTTATGTATGAAAAGAAACTCATTGTAAATGAGCTTCGAAAATATGGTATACAAACCATTCTTACCAAGCCAGAAAATTTAACCGTAAATACGATTAATAAGTATTTAGAGATTAAAGCGAGAGGATTGCTGTAAAAACAATTCCAGATTTTAATTCAATTGTTTTCGCTATTTTGGCTATTCTATTAAGCCAATCCTATACTATGCGATTTTTTAAAAAGACCTTTCTAGTACTTATTGTAGCACTTTTATTATTCATAGCATATTTACTTTTCAACACATTTAACTTCGATTCAAAACAATTATCAGTAAGTCCGATAACTCCGGTAAAAGCAGATTCTGAAGCAATTGATAATTTTGCTAAAGCACTACAAATAAAAACAGTGTCTCCTGAAAATATTGCGGAATTTGATTCGATTCAATTTCAA
>CALHCJ010000104.1 GCA_937936275.1 uncultured Flavobacteriaceae bacterium | reverse complement strand
CAGGCGTTTAAAGATAAAGATTACAGTCAAGTTAAACTTGTCTAAATGCATGTTAAAGCTCACGACCTAAAAACCTTAACGTACTATATTTATGATAGAAGAATCGTATAAATCTAGATGAATGATCAAAATTAGTTTTCTGGTTTTTGCCCTTTTTCTTTGTTTTATTTTTCCGATTGCTGCGCAGGAACCTGCGGGTCCTGCGCCAAATCAAAAATTAAATGCGAGCACCTCTTTTTATGATCTAGGTTTCAATGAGCAACATGCCGCGCTTAAAATAAATTACGAACAGAAACCTAATTTGGAAATAGAACTACGATGTTTTTATGATACGTATTTACTAACCAATCGATTTAACAATAGTCTTCTATTCAAAAAATTTATTAATGAGAACTTCTATCTACTCTCAGGTACCGATATGGAACTGAATATTTCGAAAATTCTAAGGCCAGATTTATATTCTCCTAGATTTGGTCTTAAGGCAGAAATAGGATATCATGTGGAAGATAGTTGGCTGATTGATGCTACTTATAATGGACAACTGAACAATTCAAAAAGTGGAGTATTCGGAGAACAAGGTATTGCCATGCCGAAGGTTTATACTCTGAGTAGTAAAATTAAATTTTAAGAATTCAATTATTTTCTAGGGTGAAATTGATTCATCACTTTGGTTAAATGGGTACGGTCTACATGTACATAAACTTCTGTAGTTGTAATACTTTCGTGACCTAACATTTGTTGAATAGCCCTCAGGTCTGCGCCATTTTCTAATAAATGAGTTGCGAATGAATGTCGAAAGGTATGCGGACTAATACTCTTTTTTAAACCAACTTTTTCTGCGAGTTGGCGTATGATGGTAAAAATCATAGCACGTGTCAATTGTTTACCTCTTCGGTTCAAAAAAACAATATCTTCGAAACCTTTATGAATATTTTGATGCACCCTAATTTCGTTTCTGTAGATATTAATATATTTTTTGTTGATCTGACTTATAGGAACGAAACGCTGTTTATCTCCTTTGCCAGTTACTTTAATAAAGTCTTCATCAAAATAGAGATCTGAAATTTTCAGATTCACTAACTCAGAAACTCGAAGACCACAACCATATAAGGTCTCTAGTATAGCTCGATTTCTTTCTCCTTCCTTTTTTGACAGATCTATGGCATTGATTAAATTGTTAATTTCTCCTTCGGAAAGAGTGTCGGGTAGTTTTCTACCGATTTTTGGAGATTCTATCAAATCCATAGGGTTGTCTTCTCGGTAATCTTCAAAAACTAAATAATTAAAGAAACTTTTCAGACCAGAAATAATTCGAGCTTGTGATCTTGGGTTTACTTTTTTTGCAACACTATAAACAAACTGCTGAACAGTTTCTTTTTGAATTTTGGTGGGAGCTTCATGAATTTTGAGCTCTTCGAGAAATAGGATCAACTTTTCAATATCTCTTACATAATTATCAATTGAATTTTCGGCAAGGCCACGCTCGATTTTAAGGTAATGTTGATAGTCATTTTGGGCTTGTTTCCAATTCATATTTTAAAGATACACATTCCTCTAATTCCGGATAAAGGGATAAGGGGAGACTTTTAAGCTGGTCATGAAGTAGAAGTTTTTCGGTGAAATACCATTTTGGTACACAAGTTGCTTACTAAAGTTTTTTATATTTGATTAATAACACAAGAACATAACTATTATGAAAAAAGTACTATTTACAATTGTCCTGTCTTTTATTTTTATTTCAGGAATCCAGGCGCAAGGAGATTTTAAGTTTGGAGTTACAGGCGGATTGATTACGTCAAGAATTAATAATCAATTATCTCCACTTGGAATAAATCTAGCAAACTTTACCGCGGTGAGCGGAACAGGTTTCTATGTTGGTGCAATCTCAGATGTGAGTCTTTCAGAAAAATTTAGCATACAACCTGAGTTAACTTATGCGAATGCGGGAGACTTAGAATACATACAATTACCAATTATGGTGAAGTATTATATCATTGAAGGTCTTTATGCACAGGCAGGCCCTCAATTTAGTATCTCTACGAATGCGGATCAAATTAAGGATATTTTAGATCTAGTTGATGCGGGTGATGCCGTTAATAGCCTTGGTGTTGACATCGGTTTTGGGGCGGGTTATGATATTTTAGATAATTTGGCGGTACAAGCAAGGTTTTCAACAGAGTTAACGAATCGTTATAATGGTCCTGGTAATTCCATCAACCAATTGAAAGCAAACAACTTTATTTTAGGCGTTGCTTATTTTTTCTAGAAAACACCTAAACTGAACTTTGTTTTTATCCGTATATTCTTTAAAACCCAAATACTATGAGAAAAACAATTTTATTTATCGCGGTTGCCTTTTTTGGTTTACAAGCGTTAAAAGCACAAGTAATTCAAGGTACGAGTAATTCTTCAGCAGGAGGCGCTACAGGTGATATCACTTTTGGGGTCAAAGCGGGCTTCGGATTTTCTACCTTTTTGGGAAGAGACTATGTAGATATTACACCTAAACCAGGGTTTTATGTTGGTGGAGTTGCTGAAATACCTGCCTTTTTTGATGGATTTTATTTTCAACCAGAAGCAATCATTCAATTTCAGGGTGCAGATATCGGTGCAGGTGACCTGAACCTTCTCTATTTGCATTTACCTATTATGGGAAAATATCACATTACAGAGGCAATAGCCGTTGAATTTGGACCGCAAATAGGATTCTTACTTGCAGATAATTGGGACGAGGATGTTTCTATTATTGATACGAAAAAGGTAAATATCGGACTTAATTTTGGAGGCGGTTATCGTCTGAATGAGAACTTTTATTTTAACTTAAGGCTAAGCCCTGCTTTAACTAGGGTTATTGAAGAGACGACCACTAAGAATTTTGCTTTTCAAGTAGGAGCCAATTACTTTTTTTAAAAGATATTAAATAGAAAAGATTTATATAGCCGCTGTAAAGCGGCTATTTTTTGATCTAATTTAAACAGATCACCTACATTATCCTCACTTTTAAAGACGGTTTAGCTGGTTTGACAACAAAAATTATAGTACTGCTATAAATGCAATTAGTTTTGTTTACAACAAACTACAACCCAACCAAACATGAAAAAAGGTATACTTACTTTCGTATTAGTTTTTACAGTATTTGCTTTACAAGCACAAAGAAATGTCGATCGAACAAATTTTAGAGCAGGTATAAATGGAGGCCTTGTCATAGGAGATTTTTCTGATGCCTACAGTCTTAATTTGGGTGTTGATCTGTATCATCATTGGGGGGTATCAAAAGCTTTAGATATAGGTGTCACAACAGGTTTTTTTAATGCCTTTGGAGAAAAACAAACGATCTCAGCGGGTGGAGTAGCCATTGAAACTGAATTCGCTAATGTGCAATTTTTACCCGTCGGGGCTTCCTTTAGAGTTTACCCAGGTAAAAATGTTGGCTTTAAATTTGGAGGAGATGTGGGATATGCCGTTGGTATCAACGAAGGAAATGAAGGTGCGTTATATTACAGACCATCCTTAGGTATTGATTTAAGACAAGGTACTTCTGAGCTAAATATTTCGTATTTCGCAGTAAGTGATGATATTACCTTTTCTTCGGTCTTGCTTGGGTACTTATTTCTTTTTTAGTTTAGCAATTAGATGTAGTGCTAATTGGTATCTGCAATATTGATAGGTTCGTACTTTCTTTACAGACAGAATTATTCCTATTTTTAGCACATGAAAATTTTAATACTCAACGGACCAAATTTAAATCTTTTAGGTAAACGTGAGCCAGAGGTTTATGGCAAACAAACATTTGATGATTATTTTGCCGAATTACAATTTAAATTTAAAGAGGTTCAGCTTGAGTATTTTCAATCGAATATCGAAGGCGAAATTATCGATAAACTTCAAGAAGTAGGGTTCTCTTACGATGGTATCGTGCTGAATGCAGCTTCGTATACGCATACTTCTGTGGGTATTGGTGATGCGGTAAAAGCTATTGAGACTCCTGTAGTTGAAGTACATATTTCAAATAC
>CALHCJ010000103.1 GCA_937936275.1 uncultured Flavobacteriaceae bacterium | reverse complement strand
CGCGTATTCAGTCGATATTAAGAAAGGCGAACGATACTGGGGTGTCGTGGTCAAGCCCAATCGAAGCTTCTTTTGACTTACATGAAAAAGAAAAGGAATTGATTAAGCAGTTACAGCTATATCCAGAAATGATTCAACTGGCGGCGTCTCACTTTAGTCCAGCTTTGATTGCAAATTACATCTATGATTTGGTGAAGGAATTCAATTCTTTCTATCAACAGGTTTCCATTTTAGGAGAAGCTGATGTACAGAAAAAGGCCTTACGTGTTCAATTGGCTGATAAAGTGGGTTCTGTAATCGAATCAGGGTTTAAATTATTAGGAATAGAAGTTCCTGAGCGCATGTGATCGAATTTTAGGCAATTAATAGCTGCTTTTACAGTTGTATGCCTATGCATTTATGGGAATTTCTGAAAATAGTAGCGATTCTATATATTATAGGACATACCCTTTATTTAATCTACTATGCTATAGATTTATATCAGTTTAACCCCTTCGTTCGTCTTCAACCACTTTCACTTGAAGAAGAACAGTACATCATTAATAATTTTCCTATTTACAAAGAATTTTCTCCTGAGCTTAAGGCAAGGTGCAACGAGCGAATTATCTGGTTTCGCAGCAAGAAACATTTTATTTTTTATGGCAACATTAAAGACAAACAACAATTAAAACTACTATTAAGTGCTACTGCGGTAATCATGACACTAGGTTTACGCCAATTTCGAATGATGCGCTCGTTGAATCGAATCATTATCTATCCCTCCCAATATTATTCACGAATGAATAAAAGACACCATTTGGGCGAATACAATCCTAGGTTCAAAACTTTAATTCTTTCAGCAGATCATGTTCGCACCGGTTTTGCACATTTGACAGACAATCGAAACCTAGCTATGCACGAGTTTGCGCATGCCTTGAGTTTTGAAATGAACAAAACCAGTTCTTGGCAAGGACGTAAGTTTAGAGTGGGACTCCGCCGAATAAAAAAGCTTTTCGCACAAGAAGATTTTCTCGTGAAATTGGCAGCTTCTCAATATTTTAGGGAGTATGGTTTAACTAATATACAGGAGTTCTTTTCAGTCGCTGTAGAGAATTACTTCGAAACCCCATCCATATTTAGGAATGATTTTCCGGTTTTGTTTGAAGAATTACACGGCATGCTGAATATGGAATTTGAGTACAACAAGGGCGGGCGTACATTTAGAACTTCGCTCGAAAACTAAAGTTGGGCGTTATACCTAAAGAAAAACTTTCTACCGTTTCTACCGTGTTATTATCATTCACCTGGTAATAACGATTTAGAACATTTTGTCGGTCGGTAAAGTTGATGACAGAAATACCCGTTGAGGCCTTGACGCCCGATCCGATATTGAAACTGTAAATAGCAGAAGCGTCGGCACGCAAATACTCACTCAATCTTTGACTATTGGGCTCTTGATAGTTAATGAGACCTGGAAAAAAAGTAGTATCAATAGGATTTATTAAATCGGGTTCTGTAAAGGGTTTCCCTGTTCGGTAATTTAGCCCGACACCAATCTTTAATTTATCGAAAGTAAGTGTTCCTGCAAGTGTTGCAGTATGTCGTATATCGAAATTATTCGGAAAGGTTGGCGGGGTTATAGCATCAAAGGTATAATCATTGAGATTATAGGTATAGGTAGCCCAAATACTATATTTCGACGTCTTTTGGTTGATCAAAAACTCAACGCCTTTAATGTTGTATTTTCCTAATTCTCCTCCAAATTGATTCTGATTTTGAAAGCCTTGTGTTGCAGTACTGATACCATTAACATCTTTATAAAATCCTTCAAGCCCAACGTATAAGTTTTTTTGCTCATAATTGAACCCAAAAGAGACTTGCTTGCTTTTGGTAACAGGTAGCTCGTCGCCATCAGAAAGAATCCAACGGCGTTTCTCTATGCCCAAAAAGTTTTGCTCAAGATCTAAAACTTGATTCACGCCCTGACTTTTAAATTCACCGAGTAGAACGGCTTTTAACTCTCGAGTGATAGCATAGTTAATATTTAATCGGGGTTCAATGACAATTTCGGTAAATGTATTCGGGTTGTCAAAATAATTGAAACGTGCTCCGCCTCTAAGATTTAATTTGGTGTTGGGAGAAGAATAACTGAGTTCAGAAAATACAGAATGTACTTTGATTAAATCTTTCACACTACTTCCAAAGAGGGGCTGGGTGACTTGCGTTTCATTGAGTATGCTTGTCTCCGTAAGTTGATAACCGTTCAACCAATTTAAATTCTCTTTTAATTTAAGATTGGTATTCAGTCGAATCGCTTTTTCGATCACCCTATTGCCCTGAGAAAATATTTGTTCTCCCGCGGCAGAAATATTTGTTGCATCAAGATTGTAGTTACTGTAATAGGTATTTAAGAAAGTAGAGAATTTTTTCGTCCATGTACTTTCCAAGCTTCCGCCTAGTGAATAGTTGGTTTGATCTAATTCGCTGACAGTTTCACTATTGACGCTCGGTATACGTTCGGTATAGTCTAAGAAATTGTTGATGTTGATAAAGCTAAATCGAAGTTTTTGCTTGTCATTGATGTCGTATAAGAGCTTACTTGTAAAATCATAAAAATAAAACCGATCTTCTCGCTCAATATCGCGGTTGGTCGCTATACCGTCTTTTACTTGATTGTTTAAGAAGGCCTTGGTAAAAAGATTATCAAAAGTTGTGGTATTGAAAAAATCGGTCAGGGAACGTCTTCCTGAAAATTGAAAAGCAACTTTATCGCCTAAAGGCACTTGCCCATAGAGATCGCCACTAATAAGATTGAATCCGGCACCTCCATAAAATGAGCTTGTTAACTTATCATTAGTCCGCATATCGATGATGCCGCTAACCCCATCACCATATGCCGCACTTGTACCATTCTTGATGAGAGTTACTTTATCTGTTAAAAAGGGATTGAAAGCAGAAATCAATCCGAAGAAATGACCAGATTGATACATTTTAATACCATCCCATAAAATAAGATTTTGATCGTTACTACCGCCTCTAATATTAATATCAGATACCGTTTCGTCAATACTTTTAATTCCTGGCAGTACTTGAATGGTTTGTAAAACATCAGGTTCGATAAGTCCGGGTAAAATCCCAAATTCAGAAGTATTCATTTCAATACTTGAATCAAATTGCTTTACCAGCCCCTTCGTTAAGAATTCGAATACCACAACCTCCTCTAACTGTTGATAAAATTGTGGAAGTAAAAGGGTTTCACAGGGATTCGCGTTAGTCAATTGTTTTGCATCTACAAACAAGGTTTTAAAACCCAAATGTTTGATTTCGAGATTGGCATTGGCAGGAACATCTTTTATGGCGAATTGTCCGAGTGTATCGGTAACCACTTCGATAGTTGTCCCCAAAACTTTTACAGAGGCACCGCTGACCGTATTTTGTTGAAAATTATCAAGTACAATACCACAAATATCAATCGTGGTTCGTTTGCTAATCGTATAGTATCGATCGTTTAGCTTTTTGATTTCAAGTTTGGTTTGTATCCCTATACTTTTAACAATATTAGATAAGCTTTTAGATTTTGGAACTCGTATTTCTAGTCCTTCTAGATCGGCATCAGCATATGAAAATTTAACCCCAAAAGTACTTTCAAGGTTTTGAATGTATGGAATAAGATAGGTGGTATCTGCGGTGTTTTCTTGCGCGTTACTTATGGAACCTAGTAGTATTCCAAAGAAACACAGCATTCCAATAAGCGTACTACTAGTTCTCGGCATAGAAGAGCACTTTGTTGCCCTCTAATTTAAACTTTATTTGCGAAGGCGCACTTATACTTTGTAACGCCAAATTAGCATCGCTATTGCTAAAAGAACCCGTGTAAAGCTGATTAGTATCAATATTTTCAGTAGACACTGTAATATTATGCTGTCTTTGAAATTCGTCGAAAACATATTTAAGCGGGACACTTTTGAACGAACTTTCAGAATGCATCCATGAGGGGGATTCAGCATCTAACTTTTGAGTGGTAGTAATGGCTCCGTTAATGACAACGAAAGAGCTTCCAGCGGGTAATTTATAATCCTTGTTGTTAAAAGACACACTTACTAAGCCCTCATAGCAGCTAACCTCAAAAAAGTCATTTCGGTTTTCAACATTAAATTGAGTTCCTAAAACAGATACGGTACCATCGGTAGTAGCTACGGTAAATTTTTCTCCTTTTGCAACTTTAAAGAAAGCTTCTCCTTTTAAGTTTAAGTTTCTATTTGCATCCCAGTTTTTCTTGCTATACGAAAGCTCAGAATCTGCGTTCAAAATAACTTTAGAGTGATCAGGTAGCACTATCTCCTTTGTCTCGGCATACTGGGTAGCAATAGTGGCATCTAATGAATTTACATAAAAATAAGAACCTACAAGTAAAATAACCACTGCGGCAGCAACCTGTAAGAATCTTTTATACGGACGCAATTGAACTACTTTGGGGTCTTGCAAGGTTTGCTTATTTCTAAAAGCCATCAATGCTTCGTCTACATCAAAATCAGGTCCCTTTAGGGAACCACTAGCCGCAACAATACGCTCGAAGGACGCATAGGCCTCAGAATTTTTAAATTCCGAAAGCTCTTCCGCTGAGAGTTCATTGTTTAGCCATTTCGCTAAGTGATTTTCTTGCATGATTTCTTTCTTAGTATCTTAATAACAACTGCTTAGGTAAAAACCCTACTTTTAAATTGGTAGGCAGTCTGCGGTTGCAGTAGGCAGAAACCAAAGTTCTGCTTACTGCCACTGCCACTGATGTACTTTGTTTCATATTCCATCGATTTTTTCTCGCAACGACTTTAGCGCTAAATGCATACGTTTTTCGATGGCTTTTACGCTGACACCTTCTATTTCAGCAATCTCTTTATATTTCTTTCCATCAATTCGGTTTAGTAAAAAAGTAACCCGTTGATTTTCAGGTAAACTGTTGAGCGCATTGTCGAGTTTAATTTTGAACTCACCTTCCTCCATAATGAATTCCGGAGTCTCGTGAGTGGTTTTTAAGGTTTTGTCGGCATATTTCAAACGGACTTTTTCCGCCTTGATGACATTCAAGTATAAATTGTTGGCTACCGTGTAGACAAATGATTTTGCTTTTTGAGGTGTGACCTTAGCACAATTTTCCCATAACTTTACAAACGCCTCTTGCACAGCATCATGCGCTTTTTCTTCATTTCCGAATTTATAATATATGTAGTTAAATATCGTTTTAGAATTAGCTTTGAAGATATCGCTAAAGACCTTGTCGTTACAAATGTTATCGTTGTTTTCGGTTTTCAAAAAGAGATGGTTTTTTTCAAAGGTATTTAGAAAAATATAAATACGAAAAGTAGGGTCTTTTAAAAATCGATTGTTTTAAGAGCGTATTAACAATTAATTCCAAATCGTTATGAAAAAGTTTTTGAATTACGCGGTTTACACAACCCTACTTGTGACCGCTTTGAGTTTTACCTCATGTCAGGTTGAAGAGGCTTTTGAGTCTCAAATCAATGAAGAGCAGACACTTAGCGCAAGTTCTGCTACTACAAAATTAATGGAGCGTACCGTTTCCAATGATGGGTCTCATGACAATATCGTCGATGGCTCCAGTTGTTTTGATATCCGTTTTCCGTATACGGTTGAAGTAAACGGATTGGAAATTACAATCAATTCTGAAGAAGATTTAGAACTGATTGAAGAGCTTTTCGATGCTATTGATTATGATGATGATATTCTTGATATTATTTTTCCGATCACCATCACAAAAGCAGATTATACCGAAGTAACGATCAATAGCCCTGCTGATTTGAGAGAAATTGCTGCACAGTGTGTAGAAGGCGGTGATGATGAAGACATTGAATGTATTGATGTGATCTATCCCGTTACCTTTTTCACTTTTGACCCTGATTTTCAACAAACGGGTTCTGTTGAGGTAAATAGTGATAAAGAAATGAGACGGTTTTTCGCAGGTTTAGGTGAAACTGATGTCATCAGTATCGATTTTCCAGTGACTTTTGAAATGTATGACGGTACTAAAGTTACCGTAAATACAAATCAAGAATTAGCCGATACCATAGAGCGCGCTAAAGATGCTTGTGATGAAGATGATGATAATGATCATAATGATGACGATTTCACCAAAGAACGGTTAGATAATCTCTTAGTAGACTGCCCTTGGTTAGTCAAAGAATTGAAAAGAGATAATCAAAATAATTCAGAGCAATATTTTGATTATGGTCTTAACTTTAAGGAAGATGGTACAGTTACAGCTAAAGATAGAGAAGGTAATATGGTGATGGGCGAGTGGGAAACTCGAGTGAGAGACTACCGTGTAAAGTTGACACTTTCGTTTGAATTTTTAGAAGACTTTAATTTAGAATGGTTTGTTTATGAAATTGATCAAGATAGAATTAAGCTTCACGTGCTTGATAGCGATGGTGATAAAATCATATTGAAACGCTATTGCGATGAGCCAATGACAGAATGTGGTGAAGATTTCATCGCAGAGAAACTAGAAAACTGTGTCTGGGCAGTTTCAAATGGAGAAAGTGAAAGTTTTCTTGATAATTTAAGAATTGATTTTTCTAATATGAACATTCACGTACGTAACCCTAACGATACTGTAGTTGACGAAGGAAACTGGGGAATTTCAGGATCAACGCTAACCTTCAATGATTTGAGCATGGAGTTGGCGAACTACATTGGTGAATGGGAAGTTATTGAATGTAGCAGCGAACGATTTAAGTTAAAGCGTGGAGAAGATGATTATTTAGTTCTTGAAAAAGATTGTGAATAAAACATCTTCAACATAGAATAGCCCAATATTCTTAACCTTTTTTGCCCCACATTTTTGAGAGAGCATCCATCACCTGATGGATGCTTTTTTGTGTTTAATATTTTAAGTGCCATAGTCCTGTCTTTCCCATTCTTATTATTAAATTTGCTTTTCTTCAAAATCAAGTAAGACGATGTTTGATAATTTAAGTGAAAAGCTAGATAAAGCCTTACATGTTCTTAAAGGACATGGGCAGATTACCGAGATTAATGTTGCTGAAACTACTAAAGAAGTTCGTAGAGCTTTATTAGATGCGGATGTTAACTTTAAAATTGCCAAAGAATTCACGAACCGTGTGAAGGAAAAGGCTTTGGGTCAAAATGTTTTGACCACTTTACAGCCAGGTCAACTGATGGTTAAAATCGTCAAAGATGAGCTAACAGCCTTAATGGGTGGGGAGTCTGAAGGTATAAATCTCTCTGGTAATCCATCGGTTATATTAATGTCTGGTTTGCAAGGTTCTGGTAAAACTACTTTTTCTGGTAAGCTGGCGAATTATTTAAAAACAAAGAAAACGAAGAAGCCATTGTTGGTGGCTTGTGATGTGTACCGACCAGCGGCGATTGACCAATTGCATGTTGTCGGTGAGCAGATAGGTGTTGAAGTATTCTCTGATCGTGGAAACACTGATCCAGTTGCTATTTCACAGGCGGGTATTGCCCACGCAAAGGCAAACGGACATAATGTGGTCATTATTGATACCGCCGGTCGTTTAGCGGTAGATGAGGCGATGATGGATGAGATTTCAAACATTCATAAAGCCATTCAACCCCAAGAAACGCTTTTTGTAGTGGATTCTATGACGGGGCAAGATGCGGTGAATACGGCCAAAGCTTTTAATGATATTTTAAATTTTGACGGTGTTATTCTCACTAAGCTAGATGGTGATACCCGAGGTGGTGCAGCGATTTCTATTAAATCTGTCGTTGATAAACCGATCAAGTTTATTGGTACAGGGGAAAAGATGGAAGCGATTGATGTGTTCTATCCAGATCGTATGGCCGATCGTATTTTGGGTATGGGTGATGTGATTTCCCTAGTGGAAAGAGCCCAAGATCAGTTTGACGAAGAAGAAGCTCGAAAAATTCAAAAGAAGATCGCCAAGAACAAGTTTGGTTTTGATGATTTTCTATCCCAAATACAGCAAATCAAAAAGATGGGGAACATCAAAGATTTGATGGGGATGATACCCGGTGCTGGTAAGGCACTCAAAGGTTTAGATATTGATGATGATGCATTCAAGCATATCGAGGCGATAATTCATTCGATGACTCCCGACGAACGATCGAATCCGAGTAAGTTGAACGCAAGCCGTAAAAAGAGAATCGCAAAAGGCAGTGGCCGCAATGTTCAAGATGTGAACCAATTGTTGAAGCAGTTTGATCAAATGAGTAAGATGATGAAAATGATGCAAGGTGGCGGCGGAAAACGAATGATGCAGATGATGGGTGGTATGAAGGGGATGAAATAGTTGGCAGTTGCAGTGGTCAGTGGCAGTTTTTTAATGGTTGTTTATAGTTAAAGTATGAGCGTTGAATGAGTTTTAAAACACTTGACGGATATAAAAAAGGTTTCGCTTTGGCTATGACATTTTTGAGATTTCAAAGAGTTTTCCAAAGGCAGAGACCTATGCTTTAACTGATCAAATAAGAAGATCTTCGAGATCAGTTTGTGCGAACATCTCGGAAGCCTATCGAAAAAGAATTTACGTTAAAAATTGGATCAGCAAACTGACTGATTCTGACGGCGAGAATTCAGAGACCCAAGTTTGGCTAGAATTTGCCCATTCTTGTGAGTATATAAATAAAGAGACCTATAGCCAACTCACAAAGCAAAGTGAAGAGGTCGGTAGATTAATAAATTACATGATTAGTAACCCTGGCAAGTTTGGAGTAAAGCAATAGAAGTGAATGGTAGTGTAGCTGATGTTTCAACTATAACGCCAACTGACCACATCGACTGCCCACTGCCACTGCCCACCGAATACTTTTAAGAATGGAAATATTAGACGGTAAAAAAGTCTCAAACGACATAAAAGCTGAAATAAAAGCTGAAGTCGATCAAATGAAAGAACGCGGAGAGAAAGTGCCTCATCTCGCTGCTGTTTTAGTCGGTAATGATGGAGCTAGTTTGACGTATGTAGGTAGTAAAGTTCGGTCGTGCCAGCGTATTGGTTTTGAATCTACTTTAGTGCAGATGCCAAGTACGACGAGTGAAATCGAATTATTGAAGAAGATCGAAGAACTCAACCAAGATGATGATATCGATGGTTTTATTGTTCAGTTGCCGCTACCACCTCAAATTGATACGCAGAAGGTTTTAATGGCCGTGGACCCTGATAAAGATGTAGACGGATTCCATCCTATGAATTTCGGAAAGATGGCCTTGGATATGAGTACGTTTATACCAGCCACACCCTTCGGAATATTGGAGTTGTTAGAGCGCTACAAAGTCGATACCAAAGGAAAACATACGGTGGTTATAGGTCGTAGTCATATTGTAGGTCGCCCCATGAGTATTTTAATGGGAAGAAAAGGTTGGCCCGGTAATTCTACGGTGACGCTCACCCATAGCCATACCAAGAATATCACTCAGATTATTTCGCAAGCAGATATTGTTATTTCAGCATTGGGCGTTCCCAAGTTTTTGAAGGCTGAGATGGTGAAAGATGATGCTGTGGTGATTGATGTAGGGATAACCCGAGTACCCGATGAATCCAAAGAAAAAGGCTATTATATTACCGGTGATGTAGATTTTGAAAATGTAAGTAAGAAAGCCTCTTATATCACTCCTGTCCCTGGTGGAGTGGGGCCGATGACGATTGCTATGTTGTTAAAGAACACTTTATTGGCAAGAGAAAGACACAGAAGTAAAGCCTAAGAGTCAAACATAAAAAAAGCTTCGCAAAACGAAGCTTTTTTTATGGAGGTTTA
>CALHCJ010000102.1 GCA_937936275.1 uncultured Flavobacteriaceae bacterium | reverse complement strand
TGAAAACATCAATACCGAAGACATCAATATTGATGACTATTTGAGTGATGATGAAATACCTGATTACCGTACAAAGGCTAATAACTACAGTGCAGACGATGATGAGAAGAGTGTCCCTTATGCTGCGGGTATATCATTTAACCAGTATTTATTAAGTCAGCTCAATACAACCTATTTAAATGATGAAGAGTGGAGTATTGCAGAATTTCTTGTTGGTAGCGTTGACGAGAGTGGATATATAAGAAGACCTCTTTCTGATATTACCGATGACCTAGCCTTCACTCAGAACATTTATACTGACGAAGAAACTATTGAGAAAGTGCTAAGCCTCGTTCAAGAACTAGACCCACCAGGTGTAGCCGCTCGATCTTTAGAAGAGTGCTTAATCATTCAATTAAAAAGAAAAGAGGTTACCCCTAGCATAGAACTTGCAACTACTATTCTTGAAAAGTCTTTTGAACAATTTACCAAAAAACATTACAAGAAACTTATACAGAAACACAGCATTACCGAAGAAGAGCTAAAAGATGCGATCTCTGAGATTGAAAAGTTGAACCCTAAACCAGGTGGATCTTATGCTGGCAACAACCGTATGATTGAACATGTGGTACCAGATTTTTCGATCAAAATTGTTGAAGGAGAGCTAGAGCTTAGCCTTAATGGTAGAAATGCGCCCGAACTTCATGTTTCTAGAGAATATAGCAACATGCTAAAGGGTTACAAAGACGCCAAAAATAAATCAAAATCACAAAAAGATACCGTGATGTTTATTAAGCAAAAGCTTGATGCTGCAAAGTGGTTCATTGATGCGATTCGTCAGCGGCAACAGACTTTGTTTATCACAATGAATTCTATAATGCAATATCAAAAAGAATATTTTTTGACGGGAGATGAACGAAACCTCCGTCCGATGATATTGAAGGATATTGCTGACGAAATTGAAATGGACGTGTCTACAGTTTCTCGTGTTGCAAATAGCAAATATGTCGATACTCCATATGGCACAAAATTGATTAAAATGTTCTTTTCTGAATCGATGAAAAATGATCAGGGAGAAGATGTATCTACGAGAGAAATTAAAAAGATTTTAGAAACAGTGATCAAAGAAGAATCTAAGAAAAAACCTTTGACTGATGATAAATTGGCCGCCATTTTAAAAGAAAAAGGATACCCAATAGCAAGACGCACTGTAGCCAAATATCGAGAGCAACTTGACATTCCCGTAGCGCGTTTGAGAAAAAAAATATGATGCGCGGTTTCCACCTCTTTATCTCTTATTTATTTCATCCTATTTTAATTCCCATTGCTGGCACCTTAGCCTATTTTTTAATTACGCCAAAGTACAGTACATCTGCATTTCAAAGTGGAACGGTGCTACCTATCTTTATATTGACCGTTATAATTCCAATAATATCATTTTTAATTTTAAAGAATTTAGGCCTCGTACATTCGGTTTTAGTGCCAACAGTTAAAGAGCGTAAATACCCGCTTTATATTGGTATAGTTTTACTTCTAATGATCATCTACAAGGTAATTCCTAATAACTTTACGGCTGAGCTGCATTTCTATTTCATCGGACTCGTTATAGGAACTTTTACCTGTTTAGCGCTGCTACTTTTTAAGTTTAAGAGCAGTATACATTTGATGGGCATGGGAAGTCTATTTATGTTTTTGGTAAGTCTTAGCATTCATTTCGAAATAAATATCACATTAGCTTTAAGCCTTTTTATTTTGGCGACCGGCGTAGTGGCCTCATCTCGCTTATACTTAAGAGCCCACCAAAAACCAGAAATTATTATTGGTTTTTGCATAGGCTCTATCTCTCAATTACTTCTAGTGCAATTTTGGCTTTAACTATTATTTGAGCAGGTTTTGAAAAGAATCTCCCTCATAAGTAGTATAATTAATTTTTAAAACATTGATATTTCTCAGCTTCTCCTTAACATCTGAGATCAAACCCATAGACGCAGTTTTATCAACTTTTAAAGAAACCGTTACAAAGGGTCTTATGTGCTTTGGTTTCTCGCTAATCTTCTCTAACATAACCGATCCAAAATTTTCAATAGAAACGAATTTATCATCAATCTGAATTTTAGATTCAGTACCTAACATAGCTTGAAAACGTTCTTCTGGCTTGCCAATATAGACCGTAATAATTCGATCTTTCTTCTCTAGTTTTTTAATTTCAGAAGCATTGGGTAGCTCATTCGTTACTTTGAGCGTATCGTCTTTCATAACCGTTACCGTCATAAAGAAAAATAGCAGCATAAAAACAATATCGGGTAAAGATGCGGTTGATACTTCTGGAGTATTTTTACTTTTTTTAAACTTAAATTTTGACATGATCTTAAAGTTTTTAGTTACGTTCTGCTTCTGATAATTTCATCGGATATAAGCCTTGTATCATTTTAATTTTTTCTTTTAGCTTAATTTTTTCGGCTGCGGAAGTTTCTTCATTTAAATAGCGCTCCTCTAAACTCGTAAAATCGGTTTTGAATAGTCGTTGTGCTTCTCGATTTCGTAAAGTGCTGTAAGCCGCTGCAAGCTCGTTCTGAACAGTGATGTAGGCACCGTAACTAGTTTCTCTATTATTCATTAGTGAAACTATTGCTTCCTCAGGGTTATCAGACGACAAAACATCTCTGGCACCTTGACAATATTCACAATAATTACGTCCTTCGGGTACTTCACCACCATTATCTAAAAAAGCAATCGTTAGCTCTTTCAAATCTTTAATCTCTATAACCTCTCCGTCAACCATCAGTTCATCATTACCATTAATTAATATTGGTAAGATGTTGCGTTGTGGAATGACAACAGACTCCCCATCACCTGGCAACATACGATTGATACCAGCATCAGTTTCGATGCTTGTGGTTACTAAGAAAAAAATTAATAATAAAAATGCAATATCCGCCATCGAACCTGCATTCACTTTGGGCACTTCTTCTCTACTAGACATACAATTGTATTTAAAGGATTAACAATGAATTTGATAGCCTCTAGCAGTCGGTGTAGTTCTGTAAATGGAGCTGTGATCAGAATTACGTCGTAATGACATTTATTCTAATATGACCACCAATAAGTATGCCAGTCCTTAAAGAAATGTTAAAGCTTAACTTTTAGATAACTAAGAGTTATAGGTGAAGGTGTTTATAAAATATAGAATATGAAGCCAATTTGAAGTGGTCTAATACCAAGTTCCTGATCATCTATCAGAATACCATCTTCAAAAAGTGGCGTAAGAGCATAGTATATATGTACATTAAAGTTATGATAACCAAAATTGAAGGTTAAACCATATTGTAATTTCTGTACATCATCATTACGAAAAGAATCCTTGGAATTATCAATCACAAACTTCGAACGAGAATCAAAAGCATAGCCCAATTTGATTCCAGTATAGATTCTCCAAAAACTATACGTTTCAGGATTAGAATTACGCCATCGAAATTCAATAGGAAATTCGACCAAATGTGTTTCTAACTTACTTCTTTTAAAATCTAAGTCTGATATAATTGAATATTCAATGACTCCTTCCTCTTTTTGGGCTCTGATATTTGTGTAATATGTGTTTAACCCCAAACCTAGACCAACGCCTAAACCAATATTACGTTCTTTATTAAGAGGAATGTCTTTAATAAAACCCGCTTGTAATCCGTAAGAAAAATTTCTTTGATTTACTTGATCGGGTTGGTTTAAAATAAAGTTATAGGTGACGCCTGCATAAAACTGATCTTCTAAATATTTTTGATCAACGCCTATTGAATCGTGCTCCGTTTGTGCACTATTAAAAAGTGGTATCAAGAAAAGTATAAAAAGTATTCGCATACCTCTCAAAGTTAAGGAAATAAAAAACGCTCCAAACTTAAAGTTTGAAGCGCATTCGTATACGTTTGATAATAGATTAACTACTGTAAATTATTGAAGGCATCACCATCGTAGGTCGTGTAATTTACCTTCAAGGCATTTACCTCACGAAGTTCTTGCTTGATATCCGAAATCAATCCCATGTTTGCATTTTTGTCTACTTTCAAAGCTGTAGTCAAAACATTTTGTAAATCTTGAGACTTTTTCGCTCTCTCCATCAAGATGTAATCTCCTACCTCCGACGGACCAGCGAATTTATCGTTCAGCTGAATTTTAGGTTCAGAGCCAAATTTACTAGCAAACTCTGGGGTTGGCTTACCCACATAAATATAGATTACTCGATCTTTTTTCTCTAGCTTTTTTATCTCACTAGCGTTCGGAAGTGTATTTTCAACCTTTAAGGAACTATCTTTCATAACCGTAACGGTCATGAAAAAAAACAAAAGCATGAAAACAATATCAGGTAATGAAGCCGTTGATACCGCTGGCAACTCACCGTCTTTTTTCTTTGCAAATTTTGACATATTTTTTTGTTTTAAGCTTCCTAATTAATTTGATGAAGAGGTTTCCGCTTCAGATAATTTTTGAGGAAACAATTTTTGAATTTTTTGAACCTTCTCTTTGAGCTCCTCCTTCGTATCACTATCGGTTTCAGGGTTCAAATAATCAGCCTCTAATTCAACGAATTTACGATTATACAATCTCATAGATTCTCTGTTTCGAAGATCATTGTATGCCCCTACCAATTCGTTTTGAACGGTAATGTAGGTGCTATACTTCGTTTCTCTATCATTCTTCAAGGAAATAATAGCCTTCTCTGGATTATCAGATGACTCACTGTTTCTTTTACCTTTACAGTAATTACAAGAACCATCTCCATTATTATCCAAAAAAGCCATTGCTTTTTCTCTTAGATCCTTCAAATCGGTTAATTCTTCATCAGCTAATAATTGACCATTCTTATTGATACTCACCTGAAAGATGTTTTTCTGCTTTATGATAACGTCAGTCTCAGGCGGTTCAATAGGGGGCAACATACGGTCTAGACCTGCGTCAGTTTCTATGGTAGTTGTTACCAAGAAAAAGATAAGCAGTAAAAACGCGATGTCCGCCATTGATCCGGCGTTTACTTCTGGTGCTCCTGCTCTTCTACCCATATCTTTTTATTTACTTATTGCGTTCTTAATTGACCCCCATGCGATTAAAACTACCGCTGCTAATAACATGATACCGAAGGTGTAAATACCAGCTCCAACTCTTCTTATTTCGCTTTCTGAAGTTTCAATCTTATTCTTAGACATCATTTCATCTACGCTAATATCGGTTCCACTTGAAAGACCGTAGGCAATACCCACGACAACAAGAAGACCAACAATACCAAAAAGTGACTTTTTAAGCCCTCCCGGCGTAGATACCATATTCTTTATTCCAAATATTAAGGTGGCTGCAACAGCGATCGCAAGTAAAATATAAGCTAGCCAATGCATCGCATCTATAGATGCCTCACCCATTTGTTCTCCAACTGGCATATCAGAACTTGGCATCATAAACAATAATACGAAACCAATTACGCTGACAACAACCAATGCAATTTTTACAATTTTATACATTATACTTTTGTATTAGGGTTGGACTATTATTTTTTGTGATCTACCAACATATCAATCAAGGAGATTGAAGAGTCTTCCATATCATTTACAATACTATCAATTTTAGCAATAATATAATTATAAAAAATTTGAAGAATAATCGCCGTTATCAAACCAAATACTGTTGTTAAAAGTGCAACTTGGATATCACCTGCAATCAAAGATGCACTAAGGTTACCTACTGCACTAATCTTTTCGAAGGCCTGAATCATACCTATTACCGTACCCATGAAACCAAGCATTGGTGCAATTGCAATAAATAAAGACAACCAAGAAACATTCTTTTCTAATTGACCCATTTGAACTCCACCGTAAGAAACAACCGCTTTTTCAGCTGCCTCTACACTCTCACCTGCGCGATCGAGCCCTTGATAGTAAATAGAAGCAACAGGCCCTTTAGTGTTTCTGCAAACTTCTTTTGCAGCTTCAACACCACCAGAAGCCAATGCGTCTTCAACTTGTTGTTTAAGTTTTGTCGAATTTGTACTTGCTAAATTCAAGTAAATAATTCTTTCAATAGCAACTGCAAGACCTAATATCAAACAGATCAGTACAAAACTCATAAAACCAGCACCACCTTTAATATATTGTTCTTTCAACACTTGAGTAAAGCTCCTGTCGCCAGAATCCACAGCCTCATCTTGAAACATAACCGTTGTCACAGCTGCTGTTGTCGTTAGATTTGATACCACTGTTGCAGTAGTTGTTTTTGCATTTACGGTATTTGTAGTTAATACAAACAACCCAGCCAAGGCTAGGATAGAGAATAATCTTTTCATAATTCGTTCAAACTTAAAATTAGTTAGTTAATCAATCGGGTTAAAGATAAAAAAAAATAGCAATAATAAAAGTAAAATTTAAATGCAGAGAGGAAGGGATTCGAACCCTCGATACACTTTTGGTGTATACACACTTTCCAGGCGTGCGCCTTCGACCACTCGGCCACCTCTCTAGTTGAGCCTTTAAGGTTCGCCAAATAACAAAAAAAATATTAGTTAGAGAAATTATAATCGTTATTTATTGCATTTCTCCGCGCAA
>CALHCJ010000101.1 GCA_937936275.1 uncultured Flavobacteriaceae bacterium | reverse complement strand
CCGTAATTCGTGATCCTCAGATCGGCTCCAAGAATATTGGACCTATATAGGAATAATTCAACTTGATTGTCGCCTAGTTTGGCTGCTTTGGATTCATCCCAAAGATAATCTACGTGTTTGTATGTCTTAACCTGCATTAATTGTTATTTTTATAAGATGCTTGTCAACGAAAATAGATTATGAAAAAAAACAAAGCATCCTGTACTATGCTGACAGGTAGTTTTTATAAAAAAATCCAAGGTTAATACCTAGTTTTGTTTTTTTAAATAACTTTATAAAAAGTACAATTTTAAATCAACAGTAAAAAAATTAAAGTGGAAAGACTAGAGTACATAGATATCAACACCGAGTCTCGAATTCCGAAGTATAAGCAAGTTATGGACTCCGTTATAAGCAGTATCCATAAGGGCACACTAGGTATGGGAGAGAAAATACCTTCAATAAACGAGGTTAGTGAAGAATATCTATTATCTAGGGATACTGTTGAAAAAGCGTATGGCCTTCTTAAAGAACAGAACATTATAGTTTCTGTTAAAGGAAAAGGTTATTATATCTCAAAAACAGATCTTTCAGTAAAAATTAAGGTGCTTTTCTTAATTAATAAATTAAGCACCTATAAAATGCGCATCTTCAATTCATTTGTTAATAGCTTGGGAGCTAATGTGCATGTTGATTTAGATATTTATCACTGTGAACCATTAGTTTTCAGTAACATACTAGAAAATAAAAAACATCTTTACGACCATTATGTTATTATGCCTCATTTTAAGAATGAAAACTTACAGCATATGGGTTGTACCGATGAGATTCTTAAAGCTATTCATTCTATCCCCAAAGGGAAGTTGATCATCATGGATCGCAATCTTAAAAGTTTATCCAAAGAGGCTGGTAGAATTTATCAAGACTTTACCGAGGACATTTATAATGCCTTAACCGCTGGTCTGGAAAAACTGGAGAAGTACAAAAAAATAATATTAGTCTATCCAAATAAAGGTGTATACCCCTATCCTCAGGGTATAGTTACTGGGTTTAAAAGGTTCTGTATACAGCATGATATCGATTATGAGATCCTAGACGAAATCTATGACAGTATGGAACTACAACTGGGAGATTTGTACATAACCATCGAAGAATCTGATTTGGTTAATTTGGTAAAACAGAGTAGAGACAGGCATTATAAATTAGGGGAATACATCGGTATCATTTCGTATAACGACACGCCTCTTAAAGAACTGTTGGGGATTACCGTAATTAGCACCAATTTTAAAAGCATGGGTGAAGAAGCCGCCAAAATGATTTTAAATAATAAGCCCCAAGAAATAAAAAACGATTTTAATTTTATAGATCGTTTTTCCGTTTAGCTTAACCTAAGTAAGTAATGAAAAAAAAATGGTTAAGCAGGCTACCCATTTTTTAATGAAGATTCTCTAATAATAAGCTTAGGTTTTAGCATTATTATTTTAGTATTTTGGTCGTAGTCTTTGTTGCGTATCTTATCTAATAATAGCTCACAAGAAATTTTACCAATTTCAAAACCAAATTGGTCTAGCGTAGTTAAAGAAGGTTCGAACATTTCAGAGATTGGTTCATTGCTAAAGCCTACCAAAGCGACGTCCTTAGGAATGTTTTTACCTATACTCTTTAAGTATTTCATAGCCCCAATCGCAGCAAGATCGTTCGCAGCAAAAATAGCGTCAATGTTGGTATCATTTTCCATTAGCTGTTTTGCCATTGTGGCTCCATCTGTTTGTAGTAAATTCGAAAAAAGCACTAGGTTAGGATCAAATGAAATATCGTTGTGTTCTAATGCCTTTGTATAACCCGCTAATCTATTTTTATAAATTTCTAAAGCTTGGGGGCCAGAGAAATGAGCAATTCTTTTACAATTATTTTCAATGAGGTGGCTTACAGCATCATAGGCACCTGCAAAATCATCTACAATAACACGATTACTATTTTCCATATCTGCCGAGTGCCGATCAAAGAAAACTAAAGGTAAACCAGATTCTTCTATTATCTTTAAATGAGGACTATCTTCCGTTTCCATAGAGACTGAAATCAAAATTCCATCAACACGGTTTGAGAAAAGATTATTAACTATTTTTTGTTCTCTGGCTATTTTCTCTAAGGATTGAGAAATTAATACATTAAAACCTTTATTGTAAGCCATTTCTTCAATTCCTGAAATTGCCGATGAAAAAAAATGTCTTGAAATTCTTGGTAACACAACACCAATGGTATTCGACCTATTCTGTCTAAGATTCGAAGCCAAAAGGTTAGGCCTGTAACCTAACTCCTTAGCTTTTTCCAAAACTCTATTTTTTGTTTTTAAACTTACCCGAGGGCTATCTGCTAAAGCTCTAGATACCGTAGAACTATCAATGCCTAGAACCTTCGCAATAGCATGAATTGTAACCTTTTTCATTTTAAAACCATTAGGCTTTTAGTCTAACATTTTACTAATTGGTAACAGAAGAATCGCTGTTCAAAGTTATGTTTTTTTGACGCACCTTTTTTTGTCAGTATTTTGATAGTTAGAAGATTTAAGAACGTTGATAAAAATATGGCACTTTACTTCTATTGTGATTTGTATAATTTTAACACTTAATCATGACGATTTATGAAATAAGAGTATCGATATTTTGACAAATCTTTAAAATAACAGGACTCCACAGGATAGTTAAACATTGACAATATTTACTTTTGAAAATAACTTGAGACGAAATATTCAAAATACAATCGATTGTATTTTTCAAAAGTATTTCATTGATAAACCCTAAAAAACTAACTCTTATTAAACTTAATGAAATGAAAAAAAAATATACCAGAAGATCGCGATATACCGGTCTTACTGTTTTTTTAACCCTCGCGTTGTGCATACTGAGCAGCTTTTTTGGTTTAGCACAAACATCGGTGGTTACTGGAACAATAACAGATGTTAATGGAGAACCATTGCCCGGAGTAAATGTTGTTCAACAAGGTACTAGAAACGGAATATCTAGTGATTTTGATGGAAACTATACCATAACTATGCTGCCGGGATCTCGCGTACTGGTTTTTTCCTATATAGGCTTCAACACAAAAGAAATCGTGGCTACCGCTGCAAACCTAGATGTAGTTCTCGAAGAAGATACTGAGAATTTAGATGAAGTAGTGGTCATTGGGTACGCCACAGTATCACGTGATAAGGTGCTAGGTGCTCTTTCTTCTGTTAAGTCAGAAAAAATAGCAGAGGTTACACCAACGAATGCATTTGAAGGTGTTCAAGGTCGTTTATCAGGTGTTCAAATTGCAACAAATGGTGGACCTGGTGCCGGCTTCGATATAAGAGTAAGAGGTACATCAACTTTCAGTGCTGGTGGTACAGGACCTCTTTATGTTGTTGACGGTCAGCAGTTGGATAATATCGATAATATTGATCCCAATGATATCGCTTCTCTTGAAGTATTAAAGGATGGTGCAACAACAGCAATCTATGGTACAAGGGGTGCCAACGGAGTGGTATTGATAACCACTAAGTCTGGTAAATCAGGAGACGTTAGTCTTGATGTCAATGTAGTAACAGGGATTAACAGTCTTAACGGAGCCATTCCGGTGGCCAACACAAGACAACGTTTATTCTATGAGGATGTGAGACGTACTGATGCACAAAGACAAAACCCTACAGGTAATGACCGTGATTCATTGAATTTATTATTAAGAAACTCATTTGATTTACAGGATTTGATTACCAGAGCTGGGTTTAGAAATCAAGTCAACGTAGCCGTCAGTGCTGGTGGTGAGAAACTAAAGGCCTATTGGAATACAGGTTTTTTAAATGAGGACGGTATCGTTGTTAATAGTAATTTTAGAAGAATCAATACGAGATTCAAGTTGGATTTTACTCCAAACAAAAAATTGGCCATAAGCTCTAGTTTTAATGCTTCTTTTGAGGAATTCAGCGGTCTAAGCGAAAATCAGGTTTTTCAGCAATTGGTAGAACGTATTGCCTATTTTCCAGTTTTGGAACCAAATGGTGATTTCACTCCTGAGATTGCCGGTCGTCAAAATCCACTTGCGGAGGCGAACCTAAGGCAACTTAAACTCAGAACATGGAGAGGGCAGAGTTTTAATTCGATACAATACAAATTAACCCCATCATTATCAATCAAATCTACTCTGGGTATTAACTTTAGACTTAGAAGGAATAATGATTTTCAGCCCTTATTGGTATTAAATCCAAGAAATACGAATCCACTAGCTAGTTTTAGAGACAGAATAGATTATGATATTCAGCAAGAGAATTTTATGAACTATACAAATAAATTTGGCAAACACAGTGTTTCAGCTTTCGCGGGTATGCAAATCTTGAAAAGATACCAAGAAGAATTCGGAATTTCCAATGCGCTATTTGTTTCTGAAGATATACAAACCTTCAATAATGTAGATCCAGATGGCCTTGCCATCAACGCAGCACAGACTTTCAATACGCGAAGTAATTTATTTTCCTTATTTGCTGGTTTTAATTATGATTTCGATAATAAATATTTAATAAGTGCAACCGTTCGACGAGATGGTTCTTCACGTTTTGGCGAGAATCGTGAGTTTGGTTATTTCCCATCCGGGTCTATTGGTTGGAGAGTAAGTAATGAAGAATTCTTGAAAGGGAACAATATCGTAAATAATCTTTTATTTAGAGCGAGTTACGGAGAAACTGGAAACGATAGAATTGGAGATTATGAGTTCACATCGGCTTTTGTGCCTGGTGCCATCTACGACGGTATCAGCGGAGTATCACCCACAAGATTAGGTAACCCTGAATTAAGTTGGGAAAGCACCAACCAAACCAATTTAGGATTAGACTTGGGTATGTTTAAAAACAGACTTACTCTTAATATTGATGCATGGAGAAAAGATACGGAAGACCTTTTAGCTAATGTTCCTTTACCAGAAGAATCGGGTTTTAGTGGCATACGACAAAACGTTGGTGCCGTACGTAATCAAGGTATAGATTTTAGTATAGGAGGCAGAATCATACAATCGGAAAAGTTTAGTTGGAATAGTAACTTCAACATTAGTTTTCAAGAGAATGAAGTTACTCGACTTGCAGGCGGAACCCCCTTTCAATCCGGTGATTACATCATAGAAGAAGGAGAGTCTATAGGTAATATATTTGGTTTTAAGAACTTAGGTGTATTTCAATACGACGAATCAAATGCCTTCACGAACGAGGGCATTCAATTAACCCCAAATTTTGATGCTGATGGCGATTTTGTAAACTACACGCTAAACGGGTCAGAATTCACTGGTGAGGTGAATCAAATAAGAAATGACGGGCGTGTTGCTGAAGGAGGAGATATCATTTGGGACGACGTTGATGGTGATTTTGTGATAACCAATAATGACAGACAAGTAATCGGTAACGGTCTTCCCACAGCTTTTGGTGGTTTCTCTAATGATTTTGCTTATAACAATCTCAGCTTAAGCTTTTTGTTCGATTTTACTTTAGGTAATGACACTTGGAGACGCTGGGACGAATTAAGAAATGATTTAAATTCATCTAACGAGACTCCCGGGCCTCGCCGAATAGAAGGATCTTGGCAAAATCCGGGTGATGTAACTGTTTATCCAAGACTAAGCAGAGTTCCACAAAACCGAGATAGACCTAATAGCTTCTTTGTAACAGACGGAAGCTTTATTAAGCTTCGTTTTGTTAGGTTAGGGTATGATTTGCCTAAATCCATATTAGATAAGCTAGGTTTTATCAAGAAATGCTCTTTCTTTATTTCTGGTAACAACCTTTTAACTTGGACTAACTATCCGGGTTATAATCCAGAGCTGGGAAGCAGAGGTAATCCTTTACAACCTGGTTTAGATAACCTCAGGTTTCCAAATGACCGAGAAGTGATTTTTGGTGCTAATTTCAAATTTTAAATTTATCAAACATGAAAATTCATAATATAAAAAGATATATCACTATAGTATTACCGCTGTTCCTAATTTTAGGTACTGTGCTATCTTGTGATGAGTTGGTTGATGAATCGCCTATAAGCGAAATAGATCCTGCAAACTTTTACAGAAATAACAACGATGCCTTAGCTGCAGTTATTGGTATTTATGATGCCATGCAGCCAGCATTTAGGTTAAAGCATTATTTGTGGGGAGAATTTAGAGGTGATAGTTACATTAATGGTAATGACGGCGCGAATGCCAATAACATTGAATTAACGACTAACGATGTTACTTCTGGAAATACACCAGCATTACGCTGGAACGATTATTATAATATGATCAATCGTGCTAACGAAGCCATTGTTAATATCCCTAACATTCCAGGGTTTGATGCTAATCTTTTAGCAGAAGCTCAAGCCTTAAGAGCATATGCATATTTTCAAGCAGTTCGTGTTTGGGGCGCAGTACCTGTTTTTACTGAGCCTACAAGGTCACCTGAAGAATTACAGCGACCACGTACTGATGCTCAAATCATTATCAATGAAATTATAATTCCTGATATGTTGGCTGCCGAGGAAAACATGGATCTTAGTAGATTAACAGACGGCTTCCGTTTTTCACTGACTAGCATTTGGGGACTTCAGGCTGATGTTTATGGGTTTTTAGGAGATGATCAAAAAACAAAAGAAGCGCTCCTAAAGATTGTAGATAGCAACAGATTTAGCTTAGCCACTTCTCCGGCAGAATGGCAGAATCAGTTTTTGAATGACAATGGAAATCCTTTCGATCCAAATTCAGAAAGCACTGGACCATTAAAAATACAAGAAGGACCGGAACTAATAATGTCGATTAGATATAGTTTAGATGAATCACAGGGAACAGGAAATGCCAACAGAGCGGGAATTTTTTCTCTATTTTTCGCAGGAATACCTTCCTTTACCCTATCTCCCGCTTTAGAAAATAAATGGCGCGAAAGATTTCCAATTGATTCTTTAGGTTGGGTGACCAAATACCCAGATACAGACCCTATGCTTACCGATCTGGAAACAGGAGACTTTATTTACGGAGACTACCGCTATTATTTATGCCGAGAGCAATTTACTAATCTCGAAGCAAAGGGCGTTGGTAATGCTAGGTTAGCTAAATACAACAAGGTTAATTACAACGTAAGCCTAGATGACTCCGACATCGTTTTATACCGATATGCGCATATTATACTTTATTTGGCAGAAGTAGAAAATAGACTAGGAAATGGTCCGCGAGCTCTAGAAATTATAAATGAATTCAGAACAGCAAGGCAGTTACCGTTAGTTGACGAAGCAGAATTTGGAGTCACTCAAGATGAACGAGAGATTTTTATTCTTGACGAAAGACATTTGGAATTAATTGGCGAAGGACAACGATGGTGGGATCTCCGAAGAACGAATAGAGCTTTAGAAGTACTCAATCCTATTTTAGACACCCTAAGCGGAGGAGTACCATTGACTCAGGAAAGATTACTTTTCCCAATATTCGATGAACACATCGTTGAGAACCCGATGCTGGATCAGACTCCAGGATACTAAATCAATTTTCACCTAAAACTAGCAAAAATGAAAACAATAAAAAATATAACAATTTGGGGGCTGCTTAGTCTAACTCTGGTCTTTGTGGGCTGTGATTTAGACTTGCAAGAACGTTTTGTCTTTGAGCCCGATGTAGATCTTAGCGATCCCTTTGATCAGCTTACGGCTTGGGAGTTTTTCAATCTTCCAAAAGTTAATGCGCTTAATGAAGATGGTGAACTTATTGGAGATCACTATAACTATATGGCAGCAGCCATTCAAGCGGCAGGTATGGTAGATGAATACAACACTCCTAATAGTTCAAGAACATATTTAATGCTTAACAATAACGCTTTTACTGGGGGTGGAGACGTAATCGCTTTGATAACTGGTTCAGAAGAAGTAGGTGAAGGTGAAACGCCCGCTGAAGTAATGGCGAGGGCAGATATTGATGTGTTACGCTTGATATTGCAATATCATATCATAACGACCTATATTACACAAAACGATCCCTTGGTGGAATTTAACGTTAATTATGAATTTCAAACGTTAATTCCGGGGGATGCAGGAAAGATTGTTTTGCGTAGAGATGACCGTTTACGCGTAGATGTGAACCGAACTCCGGCGCCACTTCCAAGTACCGCAACGGGCGGGGGAAATAATGAAAGAATCAGAAATTATAACTATGTTTTTAATAACGGTATTGGACACAGTTTAAATGATCCGGTTAGGAATCAACCTTATCCTGAACCTAATTAAAAAATTAATTTGATTTATAAAATCCATTACTTCAAAAATTTGAAGTAATGGATTTTTACTTTTTAGTC
>CALHCJ010000100.1 GCA_937936275.1 uncultured Flavobacteriaceae bacterium | reverse complement strand
TATATTTCAAATACCCAGGTTTTAGAAGTGCTTTTAGAAAATGTATCTAGTAGTCCCTTGTTGTTCGAAAATAAGATGGAATATAGTTTGTATAGCAGCTCTCCTGTTTTCGAAATTCCGGCAATGGGATCGTACACCTTACGAATCAAAACCCTTGAAGAAAAAACAAGTATTGATTTAAAACTGAAAGCGATTGGTACGTTCATTGCTCCCAAAGTATCTCCCGTTGTAGTGTGGGAAATTCCTGTTGAAAAGTAAAAAACTTACTTTTTTAGGCATTTATTCATCTTCATTAGAGAATTTAATTTAACTTTGTATTTCAAAGTACTTTATTATGGATTCAAATAAGTATCTCGACGACATTACAGAAATCAAAAATATTATGAACCGTTCGTCACGGTTCATATCACTTAGTGGGCTATCAGGAGTATTAGCTGGAATTTATGCTTTGGTTGGAGCCTTTTTCGCTTATCTTAAGTTACAGGAATTCGCTAACATAAATCCTATCGACTATTCAAGGACGAATTCAGCTCCATTCGGAACCTCGTTGATTTTAGATCTAGGTACTATTGCTTTTTGTGTCATTATCGCTGCAATGCTAACAGGTATTTTATTGTCCGTTCGAAAAGCAAAAAAGAGTAATGAAAGTATTTGGAACAAATCAAGTCAACGTTTAATCGTCAATTTTTTCTTACCGCTACTGGCAGGTGGTATTTTCTGTTTGGTACTCATTCAGAATGGAAGCTCCACCCTTGTATCGTCAGCTACGCTTTTGTTTTATGGGCTCGCTTGTGTTAACGCTAGCAAATATACCTTAGGAGATGTACGATATATGGGAATTGCCTTTATAATACTAGGATTGGTTTCAACGCAATTTCTCGGTTACGGATTGTATTTTTGGGCCTTAGGTTTTGGCTTATTTCATATCATCTACGGCGGAATGATGTATGTTAAATACGACAGAAAGTAATTGTATCATCCATTTAAGTAGTTCTAAACAAGGTACATGAGTTTAATCGACAACATAAATAAAGCATTTGATCACCGCATAAGGTTGGGCATCATGTCCGTTCTCATGGTGAATGATTATGCGGATTTCAAAATGCTGAAAGAACTCTTGGGGGCAACTGACGGCAATTTAGCCAGTCATGCCAAAGCACTTGAGAAAGAAGAATATATTAAAGTAGAAAAACAATTTATAGGACGTAAACCAAATACCAGGTACTCGGCCACAAAACTGGGAAAATTACAATTCAAAAAACATATTGATGCGCTTGAAAAGCTCATCGGAAAATGAAGTCTATTTTTTTATTCAATTACTTTGAAATTCAAAGTACTTTATAATTATTATGAGAGCACTAATTTTAGAAAAGCTATATGAGTGGAGCGTGATTCCCTACCAGTCTTTCAAAAAGAATGACTCATGGAATCTTGGCATAGAAGATTTATTACAATATCCCAAAGATTCTCTGGGCTATCAAATCGGCTACTTTTTACTCAGCAACAACTTTGACCTTCAAGAAAAATTGGAAAGTCATGACGTCTTTCATGTACTTACAGAAACGGGTACTACCGTGCCGGAAGAGATTAGCATGCAGTTCTATCTTCTCGGTAATGGTAAACGAAGTTTGTATCTATTCGCTGTCATCTTTTTAGGTGGACTCTTTTTTCCTGACTATCACAAACTTTTTCGAACCAAATATCGATTGGGTAAATCATCACTATCCTTTCATCAGCTTGATTTTTACCGGCTATTAGATCAACCCCTCGAACGCATTAAATCAACATTTTTAATCTCATAAATCCCACAAAAATGAAAAAACAATTTAAATACCCTATGAATTACACCGCCATCAGAATTGCGATCATAAGTTTCGTATTGGGCACTATTTGCTTACTACTTTTTAAAACAAATGGCGATACTGGTTTTGTTGGCATCGGATATTTCTACACACTATTTGCAGCTTTTGTAAACACCATAGTACTTCTTTTGGTCATATTTCATGGCATTCAACGCTATAAGGAATACACGGAACACCTCATCACCATAGTAATCATTCTAGCCAATATTCCGATCACATTACTCTATTTGAATCTACTATAAATTTTATAACACAATGAGAGCACATATTTCTAAAGTCATCATCATTGCTCAGCAATTAGCACTCCTAATCGGTTTTTTATGCGTGCTTCTTGTTGTACGTATCAAATCAATTTTTTCAATTTAAATCATAATATCATGAATATTCATCTGAAGTCTATTTTTTCAGCAGTTCTTTTTAGTTTACTTTTTTACAGTAAGAGTTTTGGTCTAAACCTAGTGCTTATCGCCATGTTGGTCATCGTTTTGGTTTCAACGCTATCTAAACTTCGTAAAGTTTCTTGGGTCTATTCTTTTACCTATCTGCTTACCGCAGTGTTGGTATTCTTGAATCCGACTGGATTCAGCATTTTTGTTCATTTTATGGCGTTTTTAGTATTCGTCGGAAAGTCCATTACGCATCGAAGTTCACTTTACATCTCTTGGATTATCGGCTTGATCAATATGTTGATTGCTTCCATCGCCAATCTGATGGAAGGAAATAATATTTCCGAAGAAAAAAAGGAGATAACACCTAAATTGAAAACTTATATACAAGGTAGTTTTCTAGCTGCAGCCTTAATGGGTGTCTTTACCTTGATGTATAAAAATGCGAATCCTGTATTTGCAGAACTGATTGCTGAAATTGATTTTAGTTTTATTAGCCTCCCATGGTTATTGTTTACCATATTGGGATACTTTTTATTTCTCAATTTGCTTGCGCCACTACAACCTAAAGAATTAATTGATTTTGATATCAAACAAGGAAATGAGCTCGTAAAGCCTACTGAAATAAAGCTGATTGAGTTAAAACACAAACTATCAAGAGAACATACATTGGGCAGTATGGTGTTTCTCGCTTTGAACCTTTTATTAGTGTTCTTTTTAATAACGGATACCATTTATCTCTTTACCCCTAACGAGATTTCTAACGCTGAATATTCACAAGCTGTTCATGAAGGCGTGTATGCATTAATGTTCTCTATTGTATGTGCAATTACGCTTATTCTATACTTTTTCCGTGGAAATTTAAATTTTTACAAAGGCAATAAACGTATCAAGTTACTTACCTATTCCTGGATTGTTTTAAATGTTATTCTAGCTATTTTTACCTGTGTTAAAAACTTTGCTTATGTTGAGGCTTTAGGACTCACTTACAAGCGTATTGGCGTGTTTATTTACCTATTATTTACCTTAACCGGACTCATTACCGCCTACATCAAAGTATCGCAAATCAAAAACTTTGTCTTTTTGGTGCGAACCAACATTGCAACCGTCTTTGTTTTTCTAATCATAGGTGCTGCCATTCCATGGGATCGTATGATTACCCATTATAACTTGACTACAATTGAAAATCCTGATGTCAAGTACTTGATTGAGTTGGGCGACACCAATAGTGAGCAATTATACCAGTATAAAACCTCAAAAATGAGGCAAATTGAGACGAGCTTGTCAGAACGTATTACAGATAAGTATATTGATTTCACCAAAGCCCAACAGGAAAAAACATGGCAAGAATATACCTGGTACCAATTTGTAAACAACGCTATAAAATGATACAACTATTCAAACATCGTTGGAATCGTATGGCCGTTCGTTTGGCTATTACAAGCTTTGTCATAGGTACGATTTTCATGCTCGTTGCATTAATTACAGATCATGAAATCTTAATTACTTTCGGAATAACATTTTTGATACTATATATACCCGTAACAGGTATAAC
>CALHCJ010000099.1 GCA_937936275.1 uncultured Flavobacteriaceae bacterium | reverse complement strand
TTACGGTAAATTCTTATTGCCAGACGCTTCTTCAGCGCACGGTGCTGAGTATGACTATCTTATGTTAGTCTCTTTTGTTATCATCTTTATTGTTCAATTTATTACGCAATTCTTGTTGCACTATTTTGGATATAAATATCGCGGAAAGAAAGATAATAAGGCATTATTCTTTTCTGATAACGACCGCTTAGAGTTTATATGGACTATTATACCGGTAATTGTTCTAGCAGGTTTGATTTTGTGGGGATTATATACATGGACCAACATTATGGATGTTAATGATGAAGATGATCCATTAATTGTTGAATTATACGCACAACAATTCAAGTGGACTGCAAGGTACGGTGGAGCTGATAATGTTTTGGGGAGTGCTAATGTTCGTATGATAGATATTGATAAAGCTAATATTTTAGGTTTAGACGAGGCGGATACTTATGCTTCAGACGATGTCATTGTTGGAGAGCTTCACTTGCCAGTAGGACGAAAAGTTAACTTTAAAATGCGTTCTCAAGATGTGTTACATTCCGCATACATGCCTCACTTTAGAGCACAAATGAATTGTGTACCTGGTATGACGACCGAGTTTTCATTTACTCCGATTAAGACTACAGCTGAGATTAGACAAGATCCTGATGTTGTCGATAAGGTGAAAAGAACGAATAAAATTAGGGCTGAAAGAGCTGCTAATGGTGAAGATAATTCTGATCCTTGGGAATATGATTATATATTACTCTGCAATAAAATATGCGGAAAGTCTCATTACAATATGCAGATGAAGATTATTGTAGAGACACAAGAAGAGTACGATGCTTGGATGGAAAGTCAAAAGACTTTCGGTCAAACAATGGCATCAATGGAATAAGGCTATAAAAGGAAAATTAATATAAAAAGAATTCGATTATGTCAGCGACAGCACATGCACACACCGAAGATCATTCACACGATGATCATGGACATCATCATCACAAAGAAACCTTTGTAACAAAGTATATTTTCAGCACCGATCATAAAATGATTGCTAAGCAATATTTGATCACTGGTGTATTAATAATGGGTTTCATAGGTATTGCAATGTCTCTATTAATGAGAATGCAGATAGCTTGGCCCGGTGAGGCTTCTCCTATTTTTGAAGCATTACTGGGAAAGTGGGCTCCTGACGGGGTAATGGATGCTGATATTTATTTAGCATTAGTAACCATGCACGGAACCATCATGGTATTTTTTGTTCTTACCGCAGGTTTGAGTGGTACGTTTAGTAATTTATTGATTCCATTACAGATTGGTGCTAGAGATATGGCATCAGGCTTCTTAAATATGGTTTCATTTTGGCTTTTCGCCCTTTCTTCAGTGATCATGGTCATTTCGTTATTTGTAGAAGCGGGTCCTGCAGCGGCAGGATGGACTATATACCCACCACTCAGTGCCTTGCCTATGGCTCAGCCAGGTTCTGGTATGGGTATGACCTTATGGCTAGTTTCTATGGCTATTTTTATTGCTTCCTCCCTATTAGGTTCCCTAAATTACATTGTTACCGTAATTAATTTGAGAACCAAGGGTATGTCTATGACAAGATTGCCTTTGACGGTATGGGCATTTTTTGTTACTGCAATTATTGGGGTGATTTCGTTTCCTGTGTTGCTTTCAGCAGCTTTGTTATTGATTATGGATAGAAGCTTTGGAACATCATTCTTCTTATCTGATATCTTCATCCAAGGCGAAGTATTGCACTATCAGGGAGGTTCTCCAGTATTGTATGAGCACTTATTTTGGTTCCTGGGTCATCCTGAAGTTTATATTGTTCTCTTACCAGCCTTAGGTATTACATCAGAAGTAATGTCAACTAATGCTCGTAAGCCAATTTTTGGTTACCGTGCTATGGTCGCATCTATTTTGGCGATTGCATTCTTATCAACCATTGTTTGGGGTCACCATATGTTTATTTCAGGTATGAATCCATTTTTAGGTTCTGTCTTTACATTTACGACATTATTGATTGCAATTCCATCAGCGGTAAAAGCATTTAATTATATCACTACCTTATGGAAAGGAAATCTACAGCTTAATCCAGCGATGTTATTTTCTATCGGATTAGTCTCTACTTTCATTACAGGTGGACTAACGGGCATTATTCTTGGAGATAGTACTCTAGATATCAACGTTCACGATACTTATTTCGTAGTAGCTCACTTTCACTTGGTAATGGGTATTTCTGCGCTTTATGGATTGTTTGCTGGTGTTTATCATTGGTTCCCTAAAATGTTTGAAGGTAGGATGATGAACAAGAATTTAGGGTATGTTCATTTCTGGGTAACAGCCGTTTGTGCGTACGGTGTTTTCTTTCCAATGCACTTTGTAGGTATGGCAGGTTTACCAAGACGTTACTATCAGAACACCGCGTTCCCTATGTTTGATGAATTTACGGATATTCAAGTATTGATGACTACGTTTGCTTTAATTGCTGGTGCGGCACAATTGGTATTCGTATTTAATTTTGTAAGAAGCATGTTTTACGGTAAAAGGGGTCCGAAGAACCCTTGGAATTCGAACACATTAGAGTGGACGGCTGAAGTAAAGCATATTCACGGAAATTGGGATGGACCAATTCCTGAAGTACATCGCTGGGCATATGATTACAGCAAGGTAGATGCAGACGGAGAATACATTATTCCAGGACAAGATTTTGTTCCTCAAACTGTTCCTCTGCAACAAGACGAAGAAGAATTACAACATTAGGTAATTTTAGATTAACTAAAAAAGATGCTCAACTTCAATAGTTGGGCATTTTTTTTGCAATACACTTAAAAAGGCATCTAACTTTTATGTCTTATATTTAGAATACGATCTGTTAACTAAGAACACTATCATGAAAAATACCATTGTCCTATTTGCATTCTTATTTTGTTTTCAGGCATTTAGCCAACGCAAACCAAAGATTAAGGGAAACAAAAATGTTGTAGAAGTAAGTGAAAGCCTACCGGCCTTCAACGCGATTGAGTTGAATGATGATATTGATATAATATTAAAGAAAGCTAATCAGGAAGGTTATGAGTTGCTAGCTGATGATAACCTAATCGATGTATTAAAATTCAAAGTTGAAGATAGTACATTGATCATAAGCTCATTTTATAAAATTACAGGTAAAAAGAAACTAGATATTACCATTAATTTTTATGAAATATCGAGTCTCATTGTTCGCGATGGGAAAGTAGAAACCGAAGATGTTATCGATACTGAAGAACTTACTATTAAAACTTATGCTTCTGCCAAAGTTGAATTAAATGCCGAAACTTCATATACCAATTTGATTATGGAGGGTAACAGTTCTGGAGATTTTAATATACAAAGTGATTCGTTGAATATAGTTTTGAAAGATCGAGTTGACGCTCGTATTTACTCGGTAACGGAGATAAATACGATTCAGATGAACACCAACTCTGCCGTAAATATGGATGGCACTACGTATGCAATGAGCGTACATTTATTCGACAACGCAAATTTAAAAGCAAGAAAGCTTCAAGCAGAGGGCGTAGAGATGGTAGCAGAAGGTTCACCAAGTGCAAGAGTTTATGCTAGCAAAGACTTCGAATTAACCTCTAGAGGGTCTTCAAAGACATATTTAAGCGGCGATGCCCAAATTGACATTATAGAGTTTTTAGATACTTCTGAGCTCCATAAAGAGAAGTAGCTTTAAGGCATTGGGAAGGTTCATTGTGCTATTGGAGCACTCATGCAATGCTCAGGTATTCCGAAACCGTCTACCAGAACTCCAATATGAGGTCTTAGTTCTGTACATAAACGTTCTACACGTTGCCGTATCGCTTTTGATTTTGTTCCTCCAATGTATCCCTGTTCTAAATACCATTCAGAGTCCTTCCTAATTTCTGAAAGCGCATGCAAAGTTCCTAGTTTTTCAAATAAGGCTTTGTTTTTACCCTCGGGGAGGGAAGATGTAAAATCATTGAAGGTTTGATATGCTAACTCTGCTGCATAAGCCTTTCCTAACGCGATTAAATGAGTCTGTACTTTCATAAAAGCTTGATACGAGGGCATTCCTTTTTTGATATATCCACGTATACGCATAGCCAAAGTGTAGGTCAAACGGCGTGTTCGATAATCTAAAGCATGTTTATGAAACTTAGGATTATATAGATGATCTTTATCCACTTTATTTGAGTATAACGGATTTATAGTCGCAAGCTTATCACTGATTTGGGTGCCAACTAACTTTAGAACAGAAGAAAATCCTGCACTATTGAACTCGGCTTTAAAATCGGATAGCACTCCTTTAGCAGCCAAGAGCAACAGAACAGTGTTGTCGCCTTCAAAAGTTGTGAAAATGTCGACATCACCCTTCAAATCAGCAATACGGTTTTCAATGAGATATCCTTTTCCGCCACAAGCTTCACGACACTCTTGTATTGTATCGTTCGCATACCACGTAATAATCGATTTTAACCCCGCTACTTGGGTCTCTACTACACGTTTGTCTGGCTGATTCTCGTCACAATAGTCACTCATCATTTTATCTAAAGTGATGCTATACACATAGGCACTAGCAACTAAAGGAGTTAGTCGTAATTGGTGTGTGGGATAGTCCATTAACAAATCTTCTTGCACCTTTATACTATCATTGAACTGTCTTCTTTTTAAGGCATGTTTAACAGCTACAGCAAGTGCCATCTTTGCTCCACCTAAACCAGCTCGAGCTACGCAAATGCGACCACCCACTAGGGTGCCCAACATCGTAAAGAAACGTTTGTTAGGATTTTTTATGGAAGAATGATAACTCCCATCATCTTTGATTTCGCCATATTTATCAAGTAAATTTTCCCTTGGTACAGCAACTTGGTTAAACCAAATTTTACCGTTATCAACCCCATTAAGTCCTAATTTGTAGCCATTATCTTCAATAGTAACCCCTTGCATCAATTCATGCGCCTCATTTCTAACCGGAACTAAAATAGCATGTACTCCCTCGTTCTTGCCATCTACAATGAGCTGGGCAAAAACAGATGCCATCTTTGAGTGCAGTGCGTTTCCGATATATTCTTTGTTATCACTTTTGCCTGGAGTGTGAATAATAATTTGATCTGTTTCTCTATCATAAGTTGCTGTCGTTTTTATTCCTCTTACGTTAGAACCATGGCCCGTTTCGGTCATTGCAAAACAACCTAATAATTCTGTTTCTCCGGTATGTTTAAGATATTTGTCGTGGTGTTTTTTTGTCCCTAACTTTTGAATGCTACCACCAAAGAGTCCGAATTGCACTCCAAATTTTATGGTAAGGCTTCCATCCACATACATCATGTTTTCAAACATATAAGCATAGCCTTCCATATCACCAGTTCCTCCATAAGCTTCGGGGTAAGCTATGGCCCCATAGCCCTTCTTTGCTAGATATTTCACCTGATTCAGAACGACCTCCCGAAACGCTTCTTTATTCCTGTGAACATCCCATTTAAATATGGGGTCTGCGATGTCTGCTCTAAAGCGATCGATTAGTTTGGCGTGCTTTCCTTTTAGAATGGTATCAATTTCGGTAGCATCATAATAATCTGATGTGATTTCATGTTCCACCTCTACATCAAAAAGATGATTGTAATGGTTGGGCTGAATACCTAAATTAATCTCAATATCCTTTAACGAGTTATTAAATGGGCATACTTCGTAATACTTACAAACCACGTTTTGACTGAAAGTGGCTAAAGGATAGGTGTCACTTTCTACAAGTTTTACATTTGAATTTGAAACAATCTGTTTCCAGCTTTTCAACGATTCGTTTGCTGGTGGATTTTTTGTATTTAACCAAGATAATAGCGTTTTAGATTCTTCTTTAGTTAAGCTTTCATCTTGACTTATTGCTTTTTCTACAACATTAATTTCTGATGTAGATACCAAATCATCAGACCAGATCACATAAAAGAAAGGAATGTATTGTAAAATTGCAGGAGAGTAAGTCTTCTTTATCATAACTTGAAATTACGACTTTTTGATGAAAACTAACCACTCTGAGCGCTATGATATTCACTCTAGAAGCATATCGCTCTTCCCTCTTTTTCTGCTATCTTTGTTAAGATATGAATGAGTATTTAGATCCTTCGACGGATGGTTTTTCTGGAGAAGAACTCGATATAGAAAGAGCCTTAAGACCAGTAAGCTTTGACGACTTTACTGGACAAGAACAGGTGCTAGAGAATTTAAAAGTTTTCGTACAGGCAGCGAACCAGAGAGGAGAAGCCTTAGATCATACCTTGTTTCACGGTCCTCCAGGATTGGGTAAAACTACTTTAGCACATATTTTAGCTAACGAGTTAGGAGTCGGAATTAAAATTACTTCAGGTCCCGTATTAGATAAGCCCGGTGATTTGGCTGGTTTGTTAACGAATTTAGAGGAGCGTGATGTATTGTTTATTGATGAAATTCATCGACTGAGTCCGATTGTTGAAGAGTATCTGTATTCGGCTATGGAAGACTATAGAATTGATATCATGATTGAAACAGGACCTAATGCACGTTCGGTTCAAATCAATTTGAGTCCGTTTACTCTAATAGGAGCCACTACAAGATCAGGACTACTGACATCACCTATGCGTGCGCGTTTTGGTATACAAAGTAGGCTACAATATTATTCTACCGAATTATTATCTACAATCGTCGAGCGCAGTGCTGAAATATTAAACGTACCCATTACTATCGATGCAGCAATAGAAATTGCGGGAAGAAGCAGGGGTACTCCGAGAATTTGTAATGCGCTGTTACGCCGCGTTCGAGATTTCGCTCAAATCAAAGGGAATGGAAATATTGATATGGAAATTTCAAAATTTAGCTTGAAAGCTTTGAATGTAGACGCCCACGGTTTAGATGAAATGGATAATAAAATTCTAACCACAATCATCGAGAAGTTTAAGGGTGGACCTGTTGGAATTACAACATTAGCAACGGCCGTTTCAGAAAGTGCGGAGACTATAGAAGAAGTGTACGAACCGTTTTTGATACAACAAGGTTTCATCATGAGAACTCCAAGAGGCAGGGAAGTAACAGAACTAGCCTATAAACATCTTGGAAAGATTAAAGGTGGAACTCAACCGGGACTTTTTCAATGAAAAATATTCCAACTGTATCTGCGTACCGAGTTTTCAAGAATCGAAAAAGTATTTTAAAGAATCCCCTGCCTTTTCATAATGAAAATTTTGAAAAACTGGGTGAGATCTTTCAAGTAAAAATAGGTCCTAGCGGCCTGATTTTGTTTACTAGAAGCCCAGAACATATCAAGCAAATCCTTCAAAAAAACCACAAGAAGTATCATAAGTCTACCCTACAAACAGAAGATCTAGCCAAATATATTGGAAAAGGATTGCTTACTTCTAACGGAGACCATTGGCGAACGCATAGAAGAATGGTGCAGCCAGCCTTTCATAAAAAGAAATTAGAGGGCCTTCTGGGAATTATGAGTGATGCTATTCGCGATGAATTAAAACGAATAAGGCCAGAGGTGTTAGAAGATATCCATCCTTTGATGGGTGATTTGGCGTTTCAAGTCGTCGCCCAATCTTTGTTCAGCCGGAATGACATCAAAGAGGACATGGCAGAACTTAAAAGAATCACGGAAACCAACCAGCAAATGTTGATCAAAGAAATGCGTCAACCCTATTTGGGGTGGTGGTTCAAACTTAATGGTGCGATTGCTCACCATTTGAAATTATCTAAAGAAGCACGAAATCTTCTTGACAAAATCATTGAAGAGCGCATTACTTCTGGCGTAGAGAAAGATGATTTGCTTGATATGTTGCTTAAAGCACGATATGAAGATGGTACTGCGATGTCTCGTGATCAATTGATAGATGAAGTACTCATCTTATTTACCGCAGGTCATGAAACCACCGCAAATGCCTTAAGTTTTACACTATTTCTTTTAGCCAAGAATCCAAAAGTTCAAGAAAAGGCTTTTCAAAGTGTTTCAGGAATTGATTTGGAAAATCAAAATCATCTAGAAAATATTTCTGCGCTAGCTTACATTAAACAGTGTGTTGAGGAAGGAATGCGCTTGTATCCGCCAGCCTATTATATTGATAGAATGAATATAGAAGAAGATCAATTAGGAGAACATCATATTCCTAAAGATACTATGATTTTGTTAGCCGTATATGAACTGCATCGCGATAAGAACTTTTGGGAACAACCGGAAGTATTTGAGCCAGAGAGATTCAATCCTAAGAATAAAAAAGACTTTTCAAATTATTATTATCCCTTTGGCGCTGGACCTCGAATGTGCGTAGGTAACAATTTTGCAATGTATGAGATGATATTGGTGGTGGCAGAAATTTTGAAAAAATATAGAGTGCAAACCAATGTTGAGGAAATTGAAATAGACCCCCTGATTTCATTAAGACCGAAAGAAGTTCCTTTAGAATTCATTCAAAGATAAAAGGGCAACACTTTAAATAAAGTATCACCCTTTCAATGATTGACTACTACATTATTTTAAGATCGCACTCTCATCTGAGAATTTCTTATAACTGAGGTATATTGATCCAACCGCAAAGGCTAAAAGCGATACAAGCATCACTGTGTACAGCGTCATATCAATCGTGCCAGCAGCAATTTCTTTCACTCCTAAACCAATATTCAATACAGGTATAAACACGGTCGCCCAGGTAAATTCAATACCCGGCATTGCGGCAAGTACAAGTGGAAGAATTAAAAACATG
>CALHCJ010000098.1 GCA_937936275.1 uncultured Flavobacteriaceae bacterium | reverse complement strand
TGATAAAAGACAATTTACAACGCAGCTACGTGCTTTGCCAATTTACTCTTTAAATTCGCTGCTTTATTAGAATGAATGATATTACGTTTTGCTAAACGGTCAATCATGCTAACTACACTAGGCAATAAAGCCTCAGCATCCTTTTTCTTTTCTTCAGAACGTAATTTCTTAATAGCATTACGCGTGGTCTTGTGCTGATATCTATTGCGCAAGCGTACTGCTTCGTTTCTTCTGATTCTTTTTAATGCTGACTTGTGATTTGCCATTTTTAATATTTCTTTATTATAATTCTATTTTTTTCTCCGCCTATTCGAAGCGAACCTTTGTAGTCCGTAGGGGAATCGAACCCCTGTTACCAGGATGAAAACCTGGCGTCCTAACCCCTAGACGAACGGACCATTATTTTAAAATCGAACTACAAAATACGAGTAACTATTCTAGTTTTTACTTCAAATTTTGTATTTCTAACTTAGTAGTCCGTAGGGGAATCGAACCCCTGTTACCAGGATGAAAACCTGGCGTCCTAACCCCTAGACGAACGGACCATACTTTGCATAAAATGCGGATGCAAAAATACAATTATTTTTTACTATCGCAACAGCTGTATGTTATTTTTTAATTCTTTTAATACGCCTTGGCAAAAAATACACGATGTGACGAGGGTTTTCCTGTAACCATACAACTTCCTTCTTCTTTGACAACATCAATGGGAATACATCGTATCGTAGCTTTTGTTTCCTCTTTTATTCTATCTTCAGTTTCAATGGTACCATCCCAATGGGCAGAAATAAATCCTCCTTTTTCTTCCAACACTTTCTTGAATTCGTCGTAAGAATTTACAAGTGTAATATGCTCCTTGCGGTAGTCGAAGGCTTTCTGATATATATTCTTCTGAATGTCTTCCATTAAAAATTCGATTTTAGCAACTACCTCATCGGCTGCTACGGTTTCTTTTTCTAATGTATCTCTTCGCGCTACCTCATAGGTTCCATTTTCCAAATCACGATTACCTATAGCTAATCGAACGGGAACTCCCTTCAATTCATATTCATTAAATTTAAAACCAGGTTTGTGCGTATCACGTTTATCTAATTTCACTGAAATACCTTTCGAGCGTAATTCTTTAACTAAAGGAGTTACCTTTTCGACAATAGTATCTAACTGCTCCAATCCCTTGTAAATGGGTACAATAACTACCTGTATTGGTGCTAGTTTTGGTGGAAGCACCAACCCGTTATCATCACTATGCGTCATTACTAAAGCACCCATCAATCTGGTAGAAACGCCCCAAGAAGTGGCCCAAACGAAATCTTTCGTGCCCTCTTTGCTAGCAAACTTGACATCAAAGGCCTTTGCAAAGTTTTGTCCTAAAAAGTGCGAAGTTCCTGCTTGTAGCGCTTTACCGTCTTGCATTAATGCTTCGATACAATAGGTTTCTAAAGCACCAGCAAAGCGCTCACTCTCTGTCTTTAATCCTTTAATGACGGGAACCGCCATATGCTCTTCAGCAAAATCAGCATACACATTCATCATTTGCTCTGCTTCTTCAATGGCTTCTTTTTCAGTCGCATGGGCAGTATGACCTTCTTGCCATAAAAACTCCGCCGTACGTAAAAAAAGACGTGTTCGCATCTCCCATCGAACAACATTCGCCCATTGATTAATCAATAGAGGTAAATCACGGTACGATTGAATCCATCTTCTATAGGTATCCCAAATAATAGTTTCAGAAGTAGGACGAACGATCAACTCTTCTTCTAATTTGGCATCAGGGTCAACAATTATTCCGCTGCCGTCTTCTGCGTTTTTAAGCCTATAATGGGTTACTACGGCACACTCTTTTGCAAAACCCTCAACGTGACTCGCTTCTTTGCTTAAATATGATTTCGGAATGAATAGTGGAAAATAAGCGTTCTCATGCCCTGTCTCTTTAAACATTTTGTCCAATGCAGCCTGCATTTTTTCCCAAATGGCAAATCCGTACGGTTTGATAACCATACAGCCCCGAACTCCCGAATTCTCGGCTAAATCAGCCTTTACAACGAGTTCGTTATACCATTTAGAATAATCTTCACTTCTCTTAGTTAAATTTTTACCCATTTCCTTAGTTTGGCACAAATCTTGTGCTATTGTTATCGTAATAGTTCGGTAAAACTAACTATTTTTATAGTGTTCAACAATTTAAATTAAATCTGATGATACAATCCTTACCCCTCAAAAATATTCGTACGATCTCCTTCTTTAGTATCGTCGGATTACTTCTTACGTCTTGCGGCACATACCAATCTGCATCGTATTACGATAATGATGGTATTTATGCTAATGGACAACGAGTTTCTGTTGACGGCGCTCAGAGACAGAGACAGCAAGTTCAGCAAAAAACTGAGGACAATGCTTATGCGCAATATTTTGGACAAAAAGCGGACGAGTATGAAGAAATTTTAGAAAGTGAGATATTTACAGACGTAGAATCGTATTCAAGTGGGGTTGAAAATGATAGTACCGAAGGGGTAAACCTAACAGAGTATTATACGCCAGACAATGACTATGCTGGAAATGGCGGATGGGGAGATAATCCATCAAACGTAAACATTAATATCTACGACAACGGTTTTAACAACTGGGGTTGGGGTGGTGTTGGCTTTGGATGGGGCAACCCATATTGGGGTTTTAATAACTGGGGCTGGGGAGGCTACGGTGGTTGGGGCTGGAATAACTGGGGCTGGAACCGATGGAATAGATGGAACAATTGGGGCTGGGGAGGCGCTGGCTTTGGTTGGGGTTTTAACAACTGGGGTTGGAATGGTTTTGGTGTAGGATATGCTTGGTGCCCTCCTTTCGGATACGGCTACAACAATAGAGGCTGGGGTAACAGAGGTTATGGTTACGCAAATCAGTCAGGACGTAGAGGATTTACTAGAACAAATGGTTTTAGAAACAACTCTATCGCTGCAAGAAGTGGAAGATCTAACATAAATACTTCAAGAGGAAATACATCTAGATATAGAACAAGCTCTGGACGTTCTAGTGCCAACAGAAATGGTACCGTGAGAAGTTCTAGAAGTACTCGAAGCGGCGTTGCATCAAGACGAACTGTTGGAGTAGATCAAAATAGATCATATAGAACAAGTAGAAGCACAAGAGCAACACCACGATATAACAGATCTTCTAGGTCGAATCAATATTATAGAAATTCTAATCCAAGAAGTACTACATACAGAAGTGGTTCTTCAAGCTCAAGGAATTCTAGAGCAACAACGCCAAGAACCTCTTCATATCGAAGTTCAGGAAGTAGAACTCGAGGTTCATACAGTTCTAGCTCTAGAGGCAATCAATCCTATAGAAGTTCTGCACCACGCAGTAGTAATTATAGCAGAGGCTCTCGAAGTTCTGGCAGCTACAGAAGTTCGGGTGGCAGCTACAGAAGCTCTGGAGGCAGTTCAAGAAGTTCTGGTGGAAGCTACAGAAGTTCTGGCGGTTCTTCGAGATCTTCTGGTGGAGGTAGGTCTTCTGGTGGAGGTCGCTCATCTAGCAGGGGAAGACAATAAGCCTACCTTTCTAATCATAGTCTAAAAATAGCTACAAAATGAAAAAGAATTTAACTTTCATAACACTATTGGTATGCGTTGTACTAACCGCTCAAAATAGTACTGACGTACTGCGTTATAGTACCGAAAACCTACAAGGTACAGCGCGTTTTCAAGGTATGGGCGGCGCATTTGGTGCTCTAGGAGGTGACCTTTCTGCAATGAATGTAAATCCTGCAGGAACATCGGTCTTCAGCACCAATCAAGGCACGGTCTCAGGATCGTATTTCGATCGTTCGAATACAATTGATTATGGAGGTGCAAGTACTGGAGCGTTTCCGAGGTATGTTGATATAAACCAAGCTGGTGGTGTTTTAGTATTTAAAAGCACCTCAAAGGAGTCTCCTTGGAACAAGATAGCGGTTGCTTTAAACTATGATGTGACCGAAAACTTTGATAACGAAATTTTCGCTTCAGGAAATACCAGCGAAGGAATTGATAACTACTTTTTGAATTTTGCGCAAGGAGTTCCTTTTGGTGATATTCAACTTCGTGATGGTGAATTTATTGAAGATGCCTATTTAGATATTGGAGCAAACCAAGGTTTTGCAGATCAACAGGCTTTTCTAGGTTATTTTGGAGGTTTGATAGACCCAACCGTCATGGAAGATGGAAATACGAGCTATATTAGCAATGCAGACTACACTGCTGTTAATCAACAGTTTTCAAGAATAACTTCGGGTTACAATAGCAAATTCACACTAAATCTGGCCTCGCAATACAAAGAGGTTTTACATATTGGAGCTTCCTTAAACTTTCACAGTATTTTATATACGCGTTTAGATCAATTTACTGAAAGCAATTATAATGTCGATTCAGAAATTCAACGAACCACTTTTGATAACCGACTATTTTCTGAAGGTTCTGGTTTCTCATTGAACCTTGGTGCAATAGCTAAAATTAGCGATGTGATTCGAGTAGGCCTCAGCTATCAATCGCCAACATGGTATAGAATACAAGATAATTTACAACAGAGTATTTCTTCTGATTTAGCTGACGTAGATATTAATTTTATCAATTTTGATTTGGTGAATAGATTTCCAACCTACAGCATTAAAACACCGGCCAAACTAACAGGAAGTTTAGCACTTATTTTCGGTAAGAATGGATTACTTAGCATGGACTATGGATATCAAGATATGTCACAAGCACAATTAGGCTCTTCAAATGATCTTGAATTTGCGGATACAAATACTGTGATTGCGGGTGAGTTAGGCGGAGTAACTTCTTTGCGAGTGGGAGGAGAGTATCGAATTAAAAGAATAAGCCTACGAGCAGGGTATCGCTTTGAAGGAAGTCCTTATGAGAACGGAAATACTATTGGTAATTTGGAAGGAATTTCGGGAGGATTAGGTTATGATTTCGGGGCAAGCCGTCTAGACTTTGCACTAAACAGGACAGAAAGAGATACTTCTGAATTTTTGTTTGACACTGGTATTGATACGCCCGCTTTAGTAAATGCAATTAATACTAACGCAACCTTGAGTTATACCGTTAAATTTTAAAACTTATTCAATTGAAAAGTTGAGGGTAAGGCAATCTGAAGTTTCAGGTTGCTTTTTTTTATAGCTGCTTAGCGCTTTAAAGTGAAATGAGTGTTGCGTGTTTTGGCCACGATAGCCCCATTTTCTTGCTCGCCGTACTCAAATCTAAACCAATAATCTGAAGATGGCATTGGGCTGCCATTAAACGTACCGTCCCAACCACCTATAGCATTGAGTTGCTTAAGTAATTTTCCGTAGCGGTCGAAAACAAATACAGCGGGATTATCTAAGGTTTCTATCCCTTGAATATTCCAAGTTTCATGCATACCGTCACCATTTGGGGTAAAGAACTTAGGATACCCAACTACTAAAAACTCCAATGGTTCAGTAATACCACATCCATTTTTGTCATTTATAATAACCGTATTTAATCCTGGAGGTACATCATTAAATACAGAATCATCTTGAAACTCCCCGCCATTAATAGCATATTCGTAACTACTGTTACCGTCAACAAAAATCTCAATATTATTTTGATCTGGATCTATGGACAAATTAGTATCCAAAATTTCAACTCGATCTAAAAGAGGTATTCCAAAAAAAGTAATTAGGATACCACCCTCATCACGAACTATAGTACCCATGCTCGTTGTAATTTCAGCAAAATAGCGACCAGAATTAGGACTAGTCACCACATACTCTGCTTCAGAAAATCCAGTGCCCGTTAAGGTATCGTCAACAACACCATCGTCATCATAATCAACACTCCATCTTACATTTCCTTGAATGTCAGAACCGGCAGGAGAATTTAAAGCACTTAGCGTGATATCAGGGTCACCCTCACAAGCAACAATATCTAAACCTAAGAATTCATCTCTTAGCGTACAATCAATAGCAGTGTCTTGGTCTGCTTCAACTGAGCTTCCCGTAAATGTTAACTCAAAGGGTTCAGCATCATCATCGAAATTTCGATTGTAATTATTAACCAAAACGTAATATACCTCTCCGGGTTGCACATCTAACCACTCATCATAAGTATTTTGATTACCCTCGGTCACGTCCATAACAGGAGGTACACCAGGCAAATCGCTAACTGGATTTACACCTAACCCCGTATAGCCTGTATCATTTACTTCTATGTTGCAACGAATGGGTAGCGCTGTTCTATTTGCGATATCTGCACAACTTACATCTGGTCCATATACAGCAAAATCCCATTCGGCCGTAGGATTACAATTTTCAGTGCCATCAGTACACAATGATTGAATATTAAAACCGACTTGACCGCCGGTGCCGGCCCGAAAAACAAACCATGCCGTATTATTTTCAAGATTTGCATTACTGTTGCTTCCTTTTACCAAGCAACCGCTTGCATATGCTTCCGCATCAGCAAAATCGTCTCTGTCACCAAAATCATCAATATCTCCTGAACCATCAACAAAAGGAAGAATCACCTCACCATCTGCACATATCGGAATAGCAGTTCTACAGTCGGCTGAATTATTAGACTGGCCGTTTACAAAGAAAGATGCAAACAAGAAACAACACAGGACACAGAAAAGTGTTCGCATAGATTTAGGGCTAAATAGTGTGTAATTGTATAATTAGTATAACTCAACGCCTTTTAATTTAGTATGTTTCGTCGGTAATTTATGCTGTTAATCGATGAACTGCAGTAATAAATCTTAATTTTACCGCTTTAGTGAGAAGTGATTGTTAATATATTTTGCTGTGGCCTGTTGTCCTCTAGTATCTGTATAGGTTAACTTAAACCAATAATCAGCAGATGGTAAAAGTCGACCATTTAGGGTACCATCCCACCCTGAACTATTTTGATTCATTTGTTGAACTAACTTTCCGAAACGGTCATATATGGTTACTTCAGGATTTTCAAGAGTTAAAATTCCTTCGATATACCAATAGTCATTCATAGCATCTCCGTTAGGCGTAAAAAACTTTGGAAAACCAACAACTATAATTTCCTCCGAGACGAAACCACAGCCTTTTGGATCGTAAATAAATACGGTATGAAGCCCTGGTTGGACATCTCTAAAAACGTTTGACGATTGAAGTGTACCTGTATCCAATTGATATTCCCAATTTCCTTCAATATCAGGAATAACTGTAACCTCATTACTATTCTGCAAGTCATTAATTTCAATATCACTAATTGCTGGGGGAGATGAAATTACTACAGTAACGGTACGAGAATTTGAACAACTTTGTCCGGATTGCGTATTCGTAGCAGTAAGTGTATAAATACCTTCTTGAGCGACGTTTATGCTTGATGTAGTTTCTCCTGTATCCCAAGAATAGGTGTAATTTGCAATCATAGTTGGCGAACCAATGATAATACTAGAATCTCCATCACATAAAAATAACTCCTCTGGAAAATCTAAAACCGGAGTGTCTACAGCAACTAATTCGAAATGCTCTGATGCATCATAACAATTCGGGTTTTCGATGGATGTTACCCGAACGTAAATAGTTTGAGAACCAGCTTGGAAAGGATAATCCTTTGGCAAAAAGTTGTTCCCACTATTTGCGTCGGTCTGCGAATTGTAATAACTCACTAAGAAATCATCAGAACTCTGTGTGCCTAAAGCCTCGGCATCTTTGGTAGATAAATCAAATATTGCAGTATCTAAACAGGAAACTTCATCGCTTAAAGTAGATGTCGTTGGTTGCACAGAAAAACCAACCTGAACATCACTTATGATATTATTGTTAGTGACAGTAATCACCTCTACTCTATAAAATGCAGAGGTTGTTACCACTAATGTTGCGTTATTTTCACCCATTATGGGTTGAAAACCGGCACCAGTATCACTAAACCAGTTATACGTGATCACATCTGATGTAGTTGCATCAAGGGTAACATTTTGTCCTTCGCAAGCTGCTATTGGAGCACCTAATAAATTACTGATGATAGAACAATCTAACGCCGTGAAAGGATCTGTAACAAATATGTTTCCTGAGAACTGAATAGAAAATCCTGAATTGCTATTACTAAAATTGTTAATAAGTAAATAGTAATCCTCCCCAGGTGTTACATCAACCCAATCTTCATATTGAATATTGTCTGTGTTACCAGACGGATCCTCACCTATTCCCAAAAATGCATTTTGGTCTTGATTGTCAAAAAAATTACAACGGATGGGTTCGCCTAGATTGTTGCAGTCAGAAGCTCTATAAAGGGCAAAATCCCAATCTTCGGTAACATCTGTCGAAATATTGAATCCTAATTGACCCGAGGCACCAGTTCTAAATCGATACCAAGCAGAATTCGATTCAATGGCATTGGTGATGGTTTGTTCTAAACAGCCACTAGTTGCTGCTCCATTAAAATCATCAACACCGAAACCATTGGTTCCTCCGTTTACCGGAGTGTCACTACAAATGGGAATAGCATTATTACAATCGGGAGAAACCTGCGCGACAGCACCGTTAATTCCCAAAAAGAATATAAAACAAAAAAGAATCCTAAAACAGTTCATAAGTAGGTGAATCTTTCGTAATCCTAAAAATAACTCCAGCATTCCCTTAACACTAATTTATGTTGTGTAATGGGCTAAATGGGGCATAAAGTCTCATATTATGTATATCTTTGCAGCTCGTAAAAGTCATAATTAAATGAAAATTGACAACACACTGGAAGAGCATTTTGAAGAGATGGGAAATGGTCATGTTTCGTCTTCCGAAGACACTCCCTTGCGCGAAGACGCGTTTGTTTTGAATGATGAGGAAAAAATTGAGAGAATAAAGTCAAACGTAAGAGAAATCATGCTCACTTTGGGCCTTGATCTTGATGACGATAGCCTGAAAGGAACTCCCGATCGCGTTTCAAAAATGTTCGTAAAAGAGATCTTTGGTGGCCTTCACCCAGACCGCAAACCAAAAGCATCTACTTTCGACAATAAATATAAATACGGCGAAATGTTAGTTGAGAAAAACATCACTTTGTATTCGACCTGCGAACACCATTTATTACCTATCGTTGGCAAGGCCCATGTTGCTTATATCTCAAGTGGTAAGGTAGTTGGTTTGTCTAAAATGAATCGTATTGTTGATTATTTTGCCAAGCGACCACAAGTACAAGAAAGACTTAACATTCAAATTGTTAGAGAGCTTCAAAAAGCATTAGATACGGATGATGTTGCTTGCGTAATAGACGCCAAACACTTATGCGTAAATTCGCGGGGAATTCGAGATATTGAGAGTAGTACCGTTACAGCCGAATATGGAGGTAAATTCAAGGAAGAATCTGTACGCCGTGAGTTTTTAGATTACCTTAATTTAGACACCAATTTCTAAACGCTTTCGCCTCAAATGCAATTGTACCTAAGTCAAACACTAAAAATTCACAATTCACTTTCTGGTAAAAAAGAAATCTTTAAACCTTTAAATGAGGGGCATATTGGAATGTATGTTTGCGGACCTACAGTTTACAGTAATGTTCACCTCGGAAATTGCAGAACTTTCATGTCTTTTGACATGATTTTCCGTTATTTTAAACATTTAGGTTATAAAGTACGGTACGTTCGAAATATAACAGACGCAGGTCACTTAGTAGATGATGCCGAAGATGGAGAGGACAAAATTGCGAAAAAAGCCCGATTAGAAAAATTGGAACCCATGGAAGTGGTACAACGATATACCGTTGATTTCCACAACATACTTCAAAAATTTAATTTTTTGCCACCAAGTATTGAGCCTACAGCCACAGGTCATATCATCGAGCAAATAGAAATTATCAAAGATATTCTTGAAAAAGGTTATGGCTATGAAAAGAATGGTTCGGTCTACTTTGATGTTGCTAAGTTTAATGAAACGCACGAATATGGAAAATTAAGTGGTCGAAAATTGGAAGATATGATAGCCAATACACGAGAGCTTACCGCCCAAGACGAAAAGAAGAATCCTCAAGATTTTGCGCTTTGGAAAAAAGCAGAGCCTCAGCACATTATGCGTTGGCCTTCTCCTTGGGGAGATGGTTTCCCGGGATGGCATTTAGAGTGTACTGCCATGAGCACTAAATACTTAGGCGAAACTTTCGATATACATGGTGGTGGCATGGACTTAAAATTTCCGCATCACGAATGTGAAATTGCTCAAGCTGAAGCCAGTAATGGACATTCGCCTGTACGGTATTGGTTACATGCCAATATGCTGACTATGAACGGAAAAAAAATGGCAAAATCAACTGGTAATAATATTCTACCAGGAGAAATATTTACAGGAGACAATGACATTTTGAGTAAGGCATTTTCGCCATCAGTAGTGCGTTTCTTCATGATGCAAGCTCACTACACTAGCATCTTAGATTTAAGTGATGACGCCCTATTAGCGTCAGAAAAAGGGCACCATAAGTTAATGGATGCCCTTAATGCCATTGATAATCTTGAGACTGGTAACACTTCCGATTTTGACATTGCTAACTGGAAACGAGAATGCTATTCAGCAATGAACGATGATTTCAACACCCCCATTCTAATTGCGAAAATGTTCGATGCAGTAAAACACATCAACTTAATAAAAGAAAATCAGCAATCCATTACAAAGGGAGATAAAAAGGAATTGCAAGCGACATTAAATGCTTTTGTGTTTGATGTCTTAGGCTTGGAAGGAAAATCGAATAGTGACTCAGACTCTGGTAAACTTTCAGGTGTTGTTGAACTGTTGATACAACTACGAAAAGATGCTCGCGACAATAAAGACTTTGCGACTTCTGATAAAATTAGAGATCAATTGGCCGCTTTAGGGATTCAATTGAATGACGGAAAGGACGGTACAACCTTCAATGTTATCTAATACCAATAGCTTGTACATATGAAAAAAGTGCTTACGGCTCCTTTCATTTTCTTGGTTCGTTTTTATCAACGAGGAATTTCTCCATATACGCCTGCTACCTGTCGCTACTCCCCTACATGCTCACAATATACTGTAGAGGCTCTGCAAAAACACGGTCTTTTGAAAGGAGGATGGCTATCCATAAAACGGATTCTCAGCTGTAACCCTTGGGGTGGAAAAGGATATGACCCCGTACCTTAAGATCATTTATACTTCAAGTTTTGATTTCGTTGAATTCAATAACTTACAACGCATCAATAAGAACGCTATTTTAGTATCTTAGCCGCTCAAAACAAATCTACATGCACTTTTTAAGTTTTATCTGGAATCCGAATGAAACGCTTTTTACACTCGGACCCCTACAGATTAAATATTACAATCTACTCTGGATTACAGCTTTTGGTGTAGGCTGGTTTATTATGAAGAAGATATTTAACAACGAAAAAAAATCTGTTGAACAGCTTGACTCCCTTTTTATTTACACCGTGTTAGCAACAATGCTTGGTGCTCGATTGGGTCATGTGTTTTTCTATGATTGGGATCATTATAAAAATAATCTTGCTGAGATTTTATTACCCATTCGTGAAAATTCAGAAGCTACCCTATTATGGATGATTGATGGTTATGAATTCACAGGTTTTACTGGTCTAGCCAGTCATGGCGCTGCCATTGGTATTATTATAGGCATGTTCTTATATGTTCGAAAATATCCAGAATTCAAAGTATTATGGATTTTAGATCGAATCGTCATTCCTGTTGCCATCGGGGCATTTTGTGTACGTTTAGGTAATTTTTTCAACTCAGAAATTGTAGGTTCGAAAACGCAAGAATCTTTTATTTTTGCTACTAAATTTATTCGAAATACAGTAGGCAGAGGTATTAAAACTGGTGATTTACAATACGGTGAAGCCATTCAGCTCACCAAAGCAAAGTCACTAGATAGTGCCTATGAACTCATAGAAAAGTCTCCAAAGTTTGTTGATCGATTAGCAGAGATTCCATATCGGCACCCAGCACAGCTTTATGAAGGAGTAGCGTATATCTTCGTTTTTATTATTCTATATCATCTCTACTGGAAAACTGATAAAAAAAACAAAGCAGGTTTCTTATTCGGTACTTTCTTAGTGCTCTTATGGGGCATTCGATTCTTTGTAGAATTTGTAAAAGAGCGACAAAATGAATTAGACGAATCTTTTACTTTAGCCATTGGTCAAATGCTAAGTATTCCGTTTATTTTAATCGGGTTATATTTCATGTTTCGACCTAGCAAGAGTTCTCAGTAAGCGATTGCAATCGGTGGTAAAATGGTTTTCAATTCTGGCTTAACATTAAATTAAAATAATGAAAATTGGAACGTTTATTATATTTCTAAGTGTGATAACTGTTATTGTGAATTCCTGCAAAGAGCAACCAAAACAAGTAATCAAAACAGAACCTGTTGTATTTACTAAAGAAGGTGAATTAACTCTCTTAAAACAAGCAACAGACAGTATTATCACCAAATTAAACGTTGAATTCGCCGAATCAGAATATGAGACACAAACAGGTTTAATGTACCGTAAGAGCATGGCAGATGACCAAGGCATGCTCTTTATCTTCGATGATGAAAGGCTACATTCATTCTACATGAAGAATACAGAAATTCCACTAGATATCATCTTCATCAAATCAGATTCTACCATTGCTAGTTTTCAAGAAAATGCACAACCATTTAATGAAAGTGGACTTTCCTCTCAAGTGGCTATTCAATATGTATTGGAAGTGAACGCAGGTCTTGCTCAAAAGTGGTTATTAGAAATTGGTGATAAAATCGACTTTCGTAAAATATAATCTTTGAGGGTGGAAATAAAGGAGATCGCTATTCAAACCAACCAAGGGCATCAACTTGGTGCAGTAAAGTTCTCTTCAGAACAACAGACTGACAATATTGTTGTCATTTCTTCGGCAACCGGAGTCCTTCAAAAATATTATTCCAAATACGCACAATTCTTCGCTTCTCAAGGTTTTACTGTGTACACTTTTGATTATCATGGAATTGGTTCATCTGATAGTCAACCTGGTGCTTTAAAGACTAATGTAAGTTCTTTAAGAAGTTGGGGTAGTGAAGACCAAGCAGCGGTCATTGAATTTGCTAAAAACGAAAATCCAAATGCAAAGCTAACCTTGATTACACATAGTCTAGGGGGTCAATTACTTGGTTTCAACCCTAATTACCCAATGATTGACCAAGCCATTTTAGTGGCTTCTCAAAGCGGTTATTGGAAATACTTCAAGGGTTTTCATCGCGCAAAGATGTGGCTTTTTTGGTTTGTACTCATTCCTTGTTTAACCCCTTTTTTTGGATATTTCCCTGCAAAAAAATTAGGGCTTTTTGAAAATTTACCTAAACGGGCGGTATATGAATGGGCTTCTTGGGGCAAGCGAAAGGAATATCTAATGCACTTTCGAAATGACCAAGATTATTTCTTTGATAAGATTAAAATTCCCTTGTTGGTACTAAGTTTTTCTAAGGATACTTTTGCTCCGAAAACTACAGTTGATTGGTTAGCCAAACAATTTACAAATGCCGATCTAGAAAGAGTGCACCATATACCAAAACTAGGTGAGGCTCACGTCAAGCACTTTGGTTATTTTAAATCTATTTTTAAAGAACAATTTTGGCAACAAAGCATGAACTGGATTCTAAAGAAAGAATACCAATAATGAACAACCTGTTATTAACAAATCAAGAAACAGAACGACTTCGATTTAGAAAATTGAAAGCCACTGACTTTCAAACCTGGTTACCGTTTCATCAAGAACCTTTAAGTTCTAAATTCTGGGAGGGACTTCCCGAAGATCCACTAAAAGCATGTCAACAGTGGTTCGACAAAGCCTTTTACAGATATGACAATAACCTTGGCGGTATGAATGTGCTTATTGAAAAAGAGACGAGTAATTTCGTTGGTCAATGCGGACTTTTGATGCAAACTGTTGATGGTATTGAAGAAATCGAAATAGGCTATTCCATCCTTCCAAAGTATTGGAAAAATGGATATGCCACAGAAGCTGCAAAAAAATGTAAATCGTATGCCATAAAAAATAGGTTGGCAACGTCTCTTATTTCAATTATTCATGTGGATAATATTCCTTCTCAAAAAGTTGCTATTAATAATGGAATGTATCTCGATAAAACCACAATATACAATGATAACCCTTCTCATATTTTTAGAATTGAGTTATGATAGATCATTGGGCCATATTTACAGATAATAATTCAAACAAAGCGAAACTCATTCGACAATTTTTAAAATCAAAAATGGAGGGAAAGCTTTCCATTTTCAATGATTTGAACGGGGTTTTATTTTCGAAATATACCTTAAAACAATTAATGGATGAAGAAGATCGCCATGGAACTAAAATAATAACTAAAGGTACTCCGCAAACACTGCGAAGTATGTCAAGTGGTGAGCAAAAAAAAACACTGCTCGCTCATCTCCTACTACAAGATACAGACTTCATTATTCTTGATAATCCGTTCGATAATCTCGATACTACTTCACAAGCTGAACTTTTAAATACACTTACAGAACGCTCTGACCACACTACCTTTATTCAAATTATAAGCCGTCAGAACGATTTGCTTCCATTCATATCAAACTTTGCCTATTTAAATATTGATGAGTTGTCTTTTTATAATGATGTAAAGGATATTTTTTCACTTACAAGAGCTTCTGATTTTACAGATCGTATTCCTGACCCACTGCATCCTATCATTTATGAAAATGAAACGCTCATACACCTAGATGGAATAACCATTGGTTTCGGAGAGAAAACGGTTCTGAATAATATACAATGGAAAATTAAAAAGAAATCCTTCTGGCAGCTTGTAGGTAAAAACGGAAGTGGAAAAACAACCCTACTTTCAATGCTTACTGGAGACAATTCGAAAGGTTACGGCCAAAAGCTTTTTCTCTTTGGAAAAAAGAAAGGGAGTGGTGAAAGCATTTGGGATATCAAAGAGAAGATTGGCTACTTTACACCATCAATGACCGATAAATTTACAGGGCGACATTCTATAGAACATATGTTGATTTCAGGAATGAATGATTCTGTTGGCTTATATATCAAACCGACTGAAGCACAACTACGCCTTGCCAAAAGTTGGCTTCTATTATTAGACCTTTGGGAACAAAAAGATTATTTATTTAGTGAACTATCAATGGGTCAACAACGGTTAATCATGACCACTCGGGCAATGATAAAACATCCCTTACTGCTAATTCTAGATGAACCAACCGAAGGTCTTGATGATGCGTCTGCCGAATTATTAGTTTCACTGGTCAATAAGATAGCCGAGGAAAGCACTACGGCGATTGTTTTTGTTTCGCATCGACAAGAACCCAATCTAAATCCAGATTCAGTTTATGAACTTATAATGACTCCCCAAGGATCAATTGGTAAAGTGATTTAAAGTTTTGGCATAAAAAAAGAGCTGCATTCAAAATGCAGCTCTTTTCTATAACCTACATAAAGTATTATTCTTCTATTTTAGCTTCTCCTTTGACACTCTTTTTCAAGAAATCAAACATTACTGGTGTTGCAATAAATAGTGAAGAGTAGGTACCTACAATAATACCTATAATCATCGCAAACATAAATCCCCTAAGAGATTCTCCACCGAACACGAAAATTGCCAATAACACCACCAACGTAGTTAATGAGGTATTTAAAGTTCTTGCCAATGTGCTATTTAATGCAAGATTTACATTTTCACCACCTCTCCAGCCTTTCTCACCAATAATCTCACGAATTCGGTCAAAGACAACCACGGTATCATTTAAAGAATATCCTATCACCGTTAGAATTGCCGCAATGAATGCTTGATCAATTTCTAAACTGAAAGGTAGAATATTCGTTGCTCCTAAAATAGAGAAGATTCCTAATACAATCATCACGTCATGGAATACCGCAGTAACTGCACCCAACGAGAACTGCCATTTACGGAAACGTAATAGTATATAGAGGAATACTACTGCCAACGAACCAATAATTGCCAAAAACGCATTGTTCTTGATATCATCAGCAATTGTTGGACCCACTTTTACGGACTGCATAATTCCTGCAGTTTTTGTATCACTACCAATTACAAAATCTGATTGGGTCATACCGTCAGGCAAATACTTCTGTAAAGCGGTAAATAAGAGACCTTGAATTTCCTCATCGACTTCAATACCCTCTACATCCACCTTGAACGGAGTCGTAATTTTGATCTGATTGTCATCACCAAAGGTTTTTACGAGAGTTCCGCTACCAAATACATTGGGCGCATTCAAATCAGAAGTAATCTCCGCAGTATTTACTGACTGTTCAAAACGCACTGTATAAGAACGCCCTCCAATGAAATCGACACCTTGTTGTAGACCTTGAGTCAAAAGCGAAAACAGACCAATACCTACTAATATAGCCGAAATGACATAGGCTATCTTACGCTTACTTAAGAAATTCACATTAATGTTCTGGAATAGATTCTTCGTTAACGGTGTAGAAAAATCAAGTGTTCTTGTTTTTCCTTCCAAATACCAATCAATCAACAAACGTGTAATGAAGATTGCCGTAAACAATGAAGTAAGTATACCTATTAATAAGGTAGTTGCGAAACCTTTAATTGGCCCTGAGCCAAAAACAAATAAAATTAAGGCAGTAAGTCCAGTAGTAATATTAGCATCCAAAATAGACGAAAGTGCGTTGCTAAATCCATCTGCGACCGCCAAGCTCTTACCTTTTCCTTTTTTCAATTCTTCTTTGATACGTTCAAAAATAAGTACGTTCGCATCCACCGACATACCAATTGTTAAAACAATACCTGCAATTCCTGGAAGCGTAAGCACTGCTTCGATACTCGTCAATACTCCGAAAATCAAAAGAATATTTAGAAGTAAAGCAACATCAGCAAATAGACCAGCCTTACCGTAATAGAATACCATCCATACCAATACAATCAACATCGCTATTACAAATGACATTAAACCACTGTCAATAGCTTCTTGACCTAATGACGGACCAACAATCTCAGATTGAATCACTTCAGCCTTAGCAGGAAGTTTACCTGCACGTAGCACATTAGCAATATCTTTTGTTTCTGCAATAGTAAAATTACCAGAAATCTCAGTTCCACCTCCTGTAATACCTCCAACTACCGAACAACCTGGAGCGGTATATACTTTATTATCCAATACAACAGCGATACCCGTATTGTTCTTATTCGCATCACTTGTCAGCTTCTGCCATTCCTTGGCCCCTTTTGAGTTCATACTCATGCGAACAATAGGTCTGTTCGACAAATCGATATCATGTCTTGAATCACTTACTACATCACCACCCATTCTTGGCACCCCATCTCTATTGGACTTTAAAGCAAACAGACTTAACAATTCTGCATTTTCATCAGATGGACGCTCCCAAACAAACTTTACAAATTGTATATCAGCGGGAAGTAATCTTCTGATTTCAGGCATATTTAAGTACGAATCAATAAGATCTTTGTTTTTGGCCTCAGCTCTAAACATAGCGTTGTTTCCTTGTACAGGAGGCAGCAATAAGTCATATAACGGATTTACCTGACTAGCTACATCTAAAGAATCTGCGTTTACGTCTGACAATAAGGAATCTAATTCGGATGCTGGCTTTACAGGCTCTGCCGCTTCTTCAGGAAGATCAACTAAGGTTTTTAGCTTTTCATTCGCTTGTATTAAAAAAGTACTAAAGCTTGGGTTGTTTTGTTCGTAAGTTTCCCAGAACTGTAATTCGGCTGTTTGAGAGATTAACTCCAATGCTCTTTTTACATCTTTAGCGCCAGGCAATTCAATCAAAACACGACCAGAGTTACCAATACGTTGAATGTTCGGTTGCGTAACACCATAACCGTCAATACGCTCTCTAAGTACTTCAAAAGCAGAAACAATAGCATCATCAATTTTCGTACGTAAAATTGGTTTTACTGTGTCATCGTCTGCATTCAAGTCTCCGATGTCATCACTTAACGTTTTTGTAAAAAAGATGTCAGGCGACGCAAGTTTGGTATCTCCTTTAATATTATCCCAAGCTTCAAAAAACAGATTGAGATAGGTATCGTCATTGTTTTTCGATAACTCGTCGGCATCAGCAAGCGCCTTATTGAATACTGGATTTTTAGAATTATCAGCCAAACCCTTTAAGAGATCTTTAATCGAAATTTGAATCGTAGCATTAATACCACCTTCAAGGTCAAGTCCTTTATTTAGTTGTTTCTTCTTAGCGTCGTCATAAGTGGTGAACGCGAACTGCTTTAATGGGCCAACTGAATCTAAATATTTAGCCACTAATTGGTCTTTTACTTCAGACGCATCTTTCGTATTGAGATCAGGCATTTGGGTAACCGCATACTCCTCAGCAGCAGTTTCTACCTTGTTGGTAATAAATGTGAAGGATAGTTGATAGATACTCACTAACCCAAACAAAAAAGCGAAAAGCTTTATAAGTCCTTTATTTTGCATTTTATTGTTAATTTAAGATTACAATATTGCATCACAATGATGCTGAACAATATTGTTAGATATTTATTATGATATTTTTATTTGGAAAATCTAAAGAGCAAACTACTTTAAACAAGTGTTTAAATTCTCTGACGGTATTATTTTATGAAAATAATTTTAGTAAAGTTCTTCATCGGTTCATAGATTAGAGATGTGAACTTTAACTATTTCTATTCGACTGAGGTCCTGCCCGAACTTCTGGAAAAGAATTTGAAGTATTATCTATTGCAATAGCAATAACGCTATTCATTCTGTAAGCCACCTGCACGATGGTGTCTGGCTCAAGAATTATCGAATTACTGTTTGGTATGAATACAAGATTGGAAAACCTTTGATAATCTTGATTTAATTCAAAAGCAAACTTTCCGTTTAAACCTAAACCATCATCAGTTTGCTGATGGAGATCTGAAACTACTATACTGCAATTTTCAGGTAGTTGTTCTTTAGGAAGATCTGCTGGTAGTTGATCTATATCTTTATATGTAAATGGTAGTTCACTACCCTTAGAAAGAAACTCCGCAATACGGAATGCATCGATATCACTATAATAGCGTATACTTAATTGTGCATCATCGGTTTCTATTATTTCAATATTGGCAATACCTAAAGCTTGTAACTTTTTGGTAATTGTCGCCAGCGTATCATCATACCCATTTACCGAAGTGGTTTCTGCATCGGCGAATTGCAATACAATTTGCTGATTAACAACTTTGGTTTGCTCTTGATTTAACCCTAGTAAGGCTATAAGAATAATTAAAGTACTGATGTACCATTTTGTATTCATGCGGCAAATATAAAAATAAACCTAGTATTAGGTAGTATCTTTCTGTAACAAATCATTTTACAAAAAAGGCCTTCGCAGTTGAACTGCGAAGGCGCTTTCCTATCTGTATATAGATTTTATACGCTATAACTCTAGCAAACCGTTCGTTTTAGTAACACCCTCTGCACTTTCTTGCATTTTAGTTTTTTCTGCTTCGCTTAATGGAACATCAACTATTTTTTCAATTCCATTTTTTCCCAAAATAACTGGTACTCCTATACAAATGTCATTTAACCCATATTCTCCCTCAAGAAATGTAGAGCATGGAAACATTTTCTTTTGATCACACGCAATTGCTTGAACGAGTGCAGAAACAGCCGCACCAGGAGCATACCAAGCACTAGTGCCTAATAAACCTGTAAGTGTTGCTCCACCCACTTTGGTGTCAGCAGCAACTTGCTCTAAACGATCAGATGATAAAAACTCAGAAACTCGAATACTATTTCTTGTCGCATGAGATGTTAACGGAACCATACCTTTATCGCTGTGTCCACCAATCACCATACCGTCAATATCAGAAATAGGTGCCTCCATTGCTTCTGCTAAACGATATTTGAAACGTGCACTATCAAGTGCACCACCCATACCAATAATTTTATTTTTTGGAAGATCAGTCGTCTTGTGAACCAAATAGGTCATTGTATCCATAGGGTTGCTCACAACGATCAAGATGACATTTGGAGAATGCTCGATTAAACTTGCAGATACTGATTTAACGATACCAGCATTAATACCGATTAATTCTTCACGCGTCATTCCAGGTTTTCTTGGAATACCCGAAGTAATAACTGCAATGTCGCTATTTGCAGTTTTAGAGTAGTCACTGGTACTACCCGTGATCTTAGTATCAAAACCGTTCAAAGAAGCTGTTTGCATTAAGTCCATCGCTTTTCCTTCAGCATAGCCTTCTTTTATATCGACCAAAACTACTTCTGATGCAAAATTCTTAATGGCAATGTATTCCGCACAACTTGCTCCTACGGCGCCAGCTCCTACTACAGTAACTTTCATATGTATGTATTTTTATATTGATTTTATCGTGTTTCAAAAATACAAATTCAAATGTGAAAAGGAAGTGTGAAGTACAGTTTAATACGCTAAACACAAAGTTTTATTTACTCGATAAAGTGCATTTTTGGTAAAATCGCTATGTTATTTAGCGAAGAAGACCGAGATATTAGGTCATACATCGAAAGCCGACAATCGGACCGAATTAGGTCCGTTTTACTATTGAACCCCTTAAGATTTAAACCTACTTATGAAAAATCTAATCCCAATTATCGCTATTATAGGACTTGTATTAGTAAGTAGTTGTTCTACCATTGAAGAGAACAACGACCCCATAATTGGTATCTGGGTTAATGCAGAAAAATCACAAGAAGCGGCGAAAGATGATACGATTAGAAATGAGTGGATTTTCAATGATGCTTACTTAGGTAGGTATCACCAATACAATAATGAAGAAATTGTGGTAATATCTGATTTTCGTTGGAGTTCGGAAGATGATATTTATACCATTACCTATCCAGGACTAGAAGATAGGTCTGATGATAAAGTTGCTTTAAACAATGGTCAACTCATTTATGTTGACGGTAAAGTGTTAGCGGAAAGAGAGTAGTATTTTGTAATGTTGGAGTTACTAAATGAAAGAAGCGTCAATACTGGTATATTGACGCTTTCTTGTTTTTATAT
>CALHCJ010000097.1 GCA_937936275.1 uncultured Flavobacteriaceae bacterium | reverse complement strand
CGGAGTGTGCTTAACGGTTGTTTCTTTGGATGGAAGTACATACACTGTGACTGCAATAGAAGAAACACTTCAAAAAACAAATTTAGGAAGTCTGGCTATCGGTGATAAAGTAAATTTAGAACGTGCTATGATTTTAGGAAGCCGTTTAGACGGGCATATTGTTCAAGGCCATGTAGACCAAACAGGGGTTTGCACTTCAGTAGAAAAGAAGGATGGTAGCTGGTACTTTTCTTTTGAATATGACAGCACTACTAACAACCCCACTATTGAAAAAGGATCTATTACTATTGATGGCACGAGTTTGACTGTAGTGAATTCGGGCGAAAATACATTTAGTGTAGCAATTATACCCTATACTTATGAACATACGAGATTTAATAGCTATGAAATTGGCACAGTTGTAAATCTAGAATTTGATGTTATTGGTAAGTATGTTTCGAAGCTAATGGCCAGAAGATAGGCTTAAATTTACAACTCAAAACCTATTTACTTCGAGATTTCATTTTTTTTAAGGAGTTCTAAAGAGGTATACTCTAACGCTTTCTCATGTGTAGCTTCGAGTACTACTTTTGGTGCTTTACCTTCTTTTTCAGCTTGTAACCAACGCATTATACACAAGCACCATTTGTCTCCAGGTTTTAACCCAGGAAAGCTCCATTGCGGAATTGGGGTCGATAGGTCATTACCACGGGATTTCGTAAATTCCAAAAAATCTTCGGTCATGATAGCGCAAACCACATGGGTGCCATAATCTTCTTCCCCTGTTTTGCAGAAACCGTCTCGATAAAAACCTGTTTTGGGCTCGAAGCAACAAGAACATAAAGTAGTACCCAACACATTTTTCATGGGCTTATCAATACTATTAAAAAGTACAATCATTATTGTTACCTAATTTTTATTGCTGTGCTTTCCAAGTGTTATAAAAATCTGCTACTTCAAAAGCATACTTTATTTTTTTGTTTAGAATTTTTTCTGCCAATTCAGGACAATCAGAAAACATGCGGGCAAGTCTTTTTTTCTTCAGCCCAAATAGACCTTGATCCGCTCTGACTAAGGCACCATTTGAACCTTTTTGTAAGTAATCTACATCTTGAACTAATTGCTCCCCTTGCTCTTGAAATTCATAAATATAGTGATTGATATAGCCTTCAGTACCAACTTTTAAAAATATTGATCTACCGTCTAAATATAAACTTCGGTAAAGATCATTCCCTACTTTATAAGACTTTATATCTTTAGGAGAGTAACGCCTCTTCTTTTTCCCTTTAAAACGAATCTTCTCATAAATTTTATCGAAAGTACCAGTATCCCTATTTCTTATTTTTCCATATAGGGTGTCATTCGCATTTGTAACAACATATTCTTCATGATAATCATTCTGGCCCATGAGAGATTTTGAAAATAAAAAAACTAAGAGTAAGATGGATAAAGGAACCACTTTCTTGCTAAGCATATTATACTTTTATAAATATCTTTTTTTGATACAAAAAGTAAGCCAAAACACAATAAAAGCCAACAACGGTAAGTCCGTACAACAGAGAAGAAAGCTGCATAGACATAAAATCATGAACATAAACAGTATGAAACAGCCAGCCGTGTAAGCTAGTTTCACTAATCTTTATCTGACCCATAATCTTGCTAATAAAACTAGACAGAAAATATAAGGTGATTGCATTGGCACCCGCATATCTGAAAATACTACCAAACTTAAGTCCTTTTACATCTGTTAAGTAATAGATAAGCGCTAAGATTAGATTTGCCCATCCAGCAGTTACGAGCACAAAACTACTCGTCCAGAGTGCTTTATTAATGGGGAAAAAGATATCCCAAATGTGCCCAATGATAAGAAGTGCACCACCTATTCCCATTAGAATGGTTGCTTTCTTCTCTTGCTTAGAGGTTAAAATTAATCCTGTGAAAATTCCGAGTAAAGAACTTACTATAGATGGAATTGTACTCAAAAGTCCTTCAGGATCATAATCAGGTTTGTAGTTATGGGTACCGAATACTTTTACATCCAACCAGTTTGCAAAATTATTAGGTGCACGTTCTAATGTAGATGCAACACCATCAACAGGTATAAGAGTCATTAGTAACCAATAGCCTACTAAAAGAGTAATAGAAATTCCGATCAGGGTCTTCCAATTGCAATTTAAAAACAAGATCGCAGCAAAAAAGAATACAACACCAATACGTTGTAAAACCCCTGGAAAACGGATATCAGCAAAATCTTTAACAAAGGGGAATTCAATCAGAAAAGCCCCCAGAAATAAGCCCAGCCCAATTAACTTTAGGGTACGGATTACAATTTTTTTATAGGTTTCTGTACTTGCTGTTTTATTCTTGTACGAGAAAACGATCGAGGTGCCCACAATAAATAAAAAGAACGGAAATACTAAATCTGTAGGGGTATATCCATGCCACTTTGCATGTAAAAATGGGGCATAGACTGCAGACCAAGTGCCCGGAGTATTGACCAAAATCATCAAAACGATAGTCGCGCCTCTAAATATATCTACGGATAGAATTCTTTGCCTCATCTTTTTTGATTTAGAGGATATCTTTTTTCATACGCTTCCATGCAATCTTTAATAGTACCCCTGAAATAATTGCTACACCAGTAAAAATCAATGCGGATGAAGTTTTACCATAAATCCAATGTCCAGTAGCAAACATCATTGAATAGACTAAAAGAACTCCTAAAAGCATTGCCATAATTCCCGAAGGAACGCTCCATTTTTCACCGGTATTAATTTGAACATTATCTGTTTCAGCATCCTTCACCACCTTTGCCCAACCAGGACCTCCTGGTTGAATTCTTTTGTAAAAAGAACGCAATACTTCATTTGATTCTGGTTTTGTTGCAAAAGTTGCAATCAACCAAATCGCAGTTGTGACAATCATTACGAAGGGAATTTCACCCCATGCTGGAAATACACCAGTATCTGCCGCGAATAAAAATGGACCTAAAGCAGTTGTTTTTAAGACAATGGATAAGATTCCTGAAGCAAACATGGCTGAAATTTCAGTCCAAGCGTTGATTCGCCACCAAAACCATCGGAGAATAAATATGAGCCCGGTACCTGCACCAAATAGTATGAGTAGCTTAAAGATCTGTTCTGCATTTTGCATCGCTAAAGCTAGAAAAGCACTAAGAACCATTAACAAAACCGTAGATAATCTACCGACAGCAACCATTTGTTTTTCTGTAGCCTTAGGGTTTATTTGCAACTTGTAAAAGTCAAACACTAAATACGAAGAACCCCAATTCAACTGTGTTGAAATTGTACTCATATACGCTGCAACTAAAGAAGCTAATACCACCCCTAACAATCCGCTAGGTAATTTGGTTAACATTGCTGAATAGGCTAAATCATGACCTAACTTATCTGTTGGTACATTCGGAAAAGCATCCGCAATACTAGCGACGTCAGGATATACTACTAAAGAAGCCAAGGCTACTAAAATCCAAGGCCATGGTCGTAATGCATAATGCATGATATTAAAAAAGAACGTTGCACCAATGGCGTGATTTTCATCTTTTGCGGCCAACATGCGCTGGGCAATATAACCCCCACCCCCTGGTTCTCCTCCTGGATACCATGAACTCCACCATTGTACTGCCAAAGGAATTACCAAAATAGTAATCACCATTTCAGTATTGCTGAGATCTGGTAAAATGTTCATTTTAGAAGTAACCAATTCATTCCCCAGCATGGCGTCAAGACCTCCCACTTCAGGAATATTAATCAAATAATAGGCCGCACCAATAGCACCTGCCATGGCAACAAAGAAAAGTAGAAAATCTGTATAAACGACCCCTTTAAAACCTCCTAAGGCACTAAACACTACCGTAATTAACCCTGCGCCAACAATGGTTTGCCAAGGCGCCAAGCCTAGCATAATACCCCCAATCTTGATAGCGGCCAAATTAACCGCAGACATGGTAATTACATTGAAAATTACGCCCAAATAAACCGCTCGAAACTTTCTTAAAAAACTAGCTGGCTTACCTCCGTAGCGCATTTCATAAAACTCCAAATCTGTACTTACATTTGACTTACGCCAAAGCTTCGCATAAATAAAAACGGTTAGCATTCCTGTAAGCAACATACACCACCAACCCCAGTTACCTGATACACCAGTTGTTCTTACCAAATCTGTAACTAAATTAGGAGTGTCAGTAGAAAAAGTAGTAGCAACCATTGATAAACCCAACAACCACCAAGGCATCGTTCTACCCGATAGAAAAAACTCAGACGAACTCTCACCTGACTTTTTCGAGACGTAAATTCCTATACCTAATACGAGTGAAAAGAAAACGATTATAAAACTATAATCGAGCGTACTTAATTCCATAGTGGGTGGTTTGGTTGTTAGCCTTTAAAGATAAAATAAATTAGAATACATTTGTCTCTCGACTGTTAAACCTTCTCTGTGTCTTTTTTGTTAGCTTCTAATATTTCACTTACTGCTTGGGCATTGGCAATAACTGCTGCCATTGTTATTGGGCTATCTAAAGCTGGAATTAAAGGAATTGCTGTTGTAAACGTAACTTTAATGGCCTTGGCATTTGAAGCGAAAGAATCTACTGGAATCGTCGTTCCATTGCTCGTTTTCGGAGATATATTTGCTGTAATTTATTACAATCGACATGCAAATTGGTCTTATATATTTCGTTTTTTACCATGGATTCTAGTTGGCGTGGTCATAGGTCTCAAAGTCGGTAACGACATGGATGAATCTACCTTTAAAATAGGTATGGCGATCATCATTTTAGTTAGTGTTGTCATGATGTATTGGTGGGACAGGAGAAAATCAAAAAAAGTACCAAGTCATTGGCTTTTTGCTGGCGTTGTAGGAACTATTGCCGGCATCACCACCATGATTGGTAATCTAGGCGGTGCGTTTAGCAATATCTATTTTTTAGCCATGAGAGTTCCTAAAAATGAATTCATTGGTACAGCCGCTTGGTTATTTCTAATCGTAAATATTTTAAAACTCCCCCTACATATTTTTGTTTGGGAGACCATTACTTTAGATACTTTTATTTTCGATTTAAAGCTTATACCTGGTATTGCCATCGGTATTTTTATAGGTATAAAAGTGGTCAAATTGATCAAAGAAGACTTCTACCGAAAAATGATTTTACTGCTAACCGCCTTAGGCGCAGTGATGATTTTATTTCGATAACATTGACTCTTTTTAACAGGAGTTGTATCTTGCGTTTCATCGATTAGCCCTTAATTGTGTTAAATTCGATACTGACCCAGCCCCAATTCATACGAAACACTTTATAGAAACGTTCGCTACTTATGAGATTGTTCATACTACTTGTGGGTCTTTTTTCTCTGGTAAGTTCCTGTGGAACACTTGGCCTTGGCAAAACTAAAAATCTAGCTAATTCTCAAAATTTAAGTCTCCATACCAAGATGAAAACCATTGCTGATATCATCACTGATGATGCAATTTCTCAGAATGGTTTATTTAGTGTTCACCAACTTGGAGAGAAATACTTTTTTGAGATTCCTGATAGCCTTTTGAATCGTGAAATTTTAGTCGTTACTCGATTTATCAAAACTCCTTCAGGAGCACGAAACTATGGTGGCGAAAAAATTGCTGAAAACACAGTCATTTTTGAAAAGGGTCCAACGAACCAAGTTTTTCTTCGAATAGCAACTCTAGTAAGTGCTGCGAATGAAGAAGATGCTATTTCGAAAGCAGTCAATAATTCAAACATCACACCTATTCTTGAAGCCTTTGAAATCAAAGGGAGAGATAAAAAGAAAACCTCGTATCTCATTGAGGTTACTGATTTCTTAAACAGCGAAAACCCCCTATTGGCACTTAGTGGTCCAAAAAAAGATGCGTATCAGCTGTTAGGGATAGAGAAGAACAAGTCGTATATCAACGAAATCAACACGTTTCCTTTAAATACGGAGATCAAAACAGTTAAAACTTATAAGGCGAAATCAAGTACTAAAAAACGAAAGAAACAATTACCTGCTGCTGTTTTAGCTGGTGTGGTTACCTTAGAAATCAACAATTCGTTCATTTTGTTGCCTGAAGAGCCCATGCAAAAAAGATATTTCGATGCTAGAGTGGGGTATTTTGCTAGCTCCTATCTGGAATATGGTGATGATCAGCAAAAAGTGGATAGAAACACTTACATCCACCGTTGGAGAGTTGAACCAAAACCTGAGGATCTTGAAAAATGGAAACGTGGCGAATTGGTAGAACCTAAAAAACCAATTGTGTACTATATCGATCCGGCAACGCCAAAAAAATGGAGGCCTTATTTAATTGAAGGTATTAATGATTGGCAAGTGGCTTTTGAACAAGCTGGTTTCAAAAACGCTATTATCGGTATGGAATGGCCAGAAGACGACCCCACCATGAGCTTAGAAGATTCTCGTTTTTCTGTGCTTCGTTATTTTGCTTCGCCTTCCAAGAACGCATATGGACCTAATATCGTCGATCCTCGAAGCGGAGAAATTCTAGAAAGTCACATCGGATGGTACCATAACTTAATGAACCTATTGCACAGTTGGTATATGGTTCAAGCCGGTGCCGTTGATCCCCGCGCACAACAAATGGAATTCGACACCGAACTTATGGGCAATTTAATTCGTTTCGTTAGTTCTCATGAAGTGGGTCATACCCTTGGTCTTCGTCATAACATGGGCGCAAGTTCTGCAACTCCGGTAGACAAACTTCGTGATGCGGAATGGTTGAGGAAAAATGGTCATACCAGTTCTATTATGGATTATGCTCGTTTTAACTACGTAGCACAACCTGAGGATAATATTCCAGTGGAAGACCTGATGCCCCGTATTGGAGATTATGACAAATGGGCCATTCAATGGGGGTACTCTAGATTTCCTGAAACTATACAGCCTCGAGAAGAGAAAGAGCTTTTGAGTCAAATGGTTGTAGATAGTGTTGGTAACAATCCCCGATTATGGTTTGGAGGAGAAGGGCGTGATTTTGATCCAAGATCTCAAACCGAAGACCTGGGAGATAACGCTATGGAAGCCAGCATGTATGGTATTCTAAACTTACAGCGCATTGCCCCGTGTATCAAAGAATGGGTGAAAGAAAACGATAGTGATGACTTTTCAAACCTCGATCAGATATATAAAGATTTGGTCAATCAGTATAGCGATTATATTTTTCACGTTTCCAAGAACATTGGGGGAATTTATGTGACACCCAAAACTATGGGTGAGAAAGGTGAAGTGTATCGCCCGGTAGACAAACAAACGCAAAAACAAGCCCTCGTTTTTCTAAATAACTATATTTTCAAAGAGCCCAAATGGCTCATGCGTAATGAAATTCTAAACGCTGTTCGATCACCACGTTCAAAAGAAGGAGTGACAAAAACGATGGAAAGTGTCATGATGAATTTACTCGGTGGAAGTAGATTGAGCAGAATGACATTTATTGCGGAACGCTATGAAACAGAAAATCCATACTTACCGCAAGACTATATTGATGATTTGAATCAATTGGTTTGGGGTGATATGAATGTGTTTTATCAAACAAATGCTTATAAGAGAAAACTACAAAAGTCTTATGTGGCCAATATGATTGCGCTCTATAAGCCTGATGTTACCGAGGGAGTCGTTGAAGGACTGCTAGCCGAACTTTCTAAAGGTTATACTTCAAATACCGACGTGCGTTCCTTAGCGTTGGATAATTTAATTTCATTACAAGGAGAGATAAAAAACACCCTCCCAGTAATGACCGATCGTTTGACCATAGCGCACCTCAACTATTTGAAACGAGAAATCGAAGCTGTTGTTGGTGAAACAGAAGATGTAACGCCTTTATTCCTTCCTTTGCGAAAAGAAATCTCCATCAAAGAGGACGGAGAAAAATGACCGTTTATACCTGTTCCGGATATCTAAAAAATTTTGGTAGCGCCTTTGGTTTTTTTATTTAGATTTTTCGGGTTTCTGTTAAAATAAGTAGTCGAAACCTCCGTTATAATAGCATACATAGCCTTTAAATTTCTAAGTTATATAGCACCTCTACTTTAAAATCTGCATACGAGCGCATTTTTTGAAAACCAATTGGACCAAAATCTAGTTATGGGGCACAAAACACTATATAACACTTCGTGGAATACCGTCTACGATTATTTGAACGACTCAGGTAATCGAG
>CALHCJ010000096.1 GCA_937936275.1 uncultured Flavobacteriaceae bacterium | reverse complement strand
TGTTTTTAATAACGGTATTGGACACAGTTTAAATGATCCGGTTAGGAATCAACCTTATCCTGAACCTAATTAAAAAATTAATTTGATTTATAAAATCCATTACTTCAAAAATTTGAAGTAATGGATTTTTACTTTTTAGTCATAAACTATGAAAAACAATAATTCTATCATATCTCCTACACAGACTTAAATTTATAATTTAAAAAGTTTACAAATCGTCTACACGAAGTATACGTTTTAGCAATTTTTCAACTTTGATTGGTCTAATCGAGTGGGTTTAGAGAATCGACCAGATCGCTAAATTGGAACACCAGACAAGATCAAAACCTTGCTTACCGCATGATTTTCATGGTTTTATTTTCTAGGAAACCATAAGTTAGTTAATATATTTTCTAATCGTCTAAACCTCTTTAATTTGACGTAATAGGGATATTTGTATGCTATTTGATTTGACTTTTGTCTCAATAATTATTTAACAACCACCCAAAGAATGTCTACATGATCAGTGCCTTTTGAATAACGTGGACTACGTCAATTAAAGCAATGAAATAATAATCTAAACCAGTGCTTATTCTGATCAATTAATAAAAGTTTATTTTCTGAGGTAAACGGTTTTCTTATTTACGAACTCTAATATTCCTTCCTTGGAAAGTTCACGACCAAATCCGGATTTTTTAGTACCTCCGAACGGAAGTCGTGGATCTGATTTTACCATTTCATTTATAAAAAATGCCCCATCAGGAACTTGACCAACCATCTTTCTGGCTGACTCAATATCTTGCGTGAATAACATGGTTCCAAGACCAAATCTCGAATCAGCTGCCATTGTCATAGCTTCTTCCCTATTTTTGACTTTAACTATTGCCGCAACTGGACCAAATACTTCCTCTTTGAAGACAGGCATTTCTGCCGTAACCTCTGATATAATCGTCGGTTCAAAAAAAGCTCCTTTGCGATTTCCTCCTAAAATAACTTTGGCACCCTTCAATATTGAATCGTTTACTTGCTTCTCTACCGATTCAGCTAAATCCTCACGAGCCATACTTGAGATATAGACACTTTCATCCATTGGGTTGCCAGATTGCAATCTCTCCACGCTATCAACAAATGCAGAGATAAAATTATCATATACATCTTCAACTACAATAAACCTTTTAGCCGCAATACAACTTTGTCCAACATTTTGCATTCTTGCCTTTACCATTACATCAATATAAGCATCTAAATTGGCATCTTCCCAAACAACGCAGGCATTATTACCACCCAGTTCTAGCACAACCTTTTTTAAGTTTTTACCCGCTGTCTGGGCAATTGAGATTCCTGCCTTTTCGCTTCCGGTTAGAGATACTGCTTGAATATATTTACTACCAATAATGCGTTCGATCTCCTCGTGGCTAGCCAATATTGTCTGAAAACAACCTTTTGGGTAACCAGCTTCAATAAATAATTCTTCAATGGCCAAGGCACATCCAGTAACATTTTCCGCATGCTTTAGTATAGCTGTATTTCCTGAAGTCAAGGTTGGGGCAGCAAACCGCATTACCTGCCAAAAAGGATAGTTCCATGGCATAATAGCTAAAACTGTTCCTAGCGGGTCATAGCTAATAAAACTCTCGTCCGCTGAAGTTTCAATCATAGCGTCTGCTAGAAAATCAGCTGCATTCTTGGCATAAAAGTCACATACCCATGCACACTTTTCAATTTCAGCTTTACTCTGGGCGATAGGCTTTCCCATTTCCTTGGTCATCAATTCGGAGAGAGAGTTCTGTTTTTTCATTAACAGTGCAGCCAATTTGGATAAAAGACTACAACGCTTTTCAAGAGAAGCGTTCTTCCAATTTTTAGCGATTTTTTGGCTTTTTTGAAGGATGATATCTACTTCTTCAGAACTATGCTTTTCGTATTCCTTTAATTTCTTTCCATTATACGGATTGTGCGTCACTATTACTTTCATGATCCTATAGCTATTAATTTATTGCATCGAAACTATCATATGTCAATCATATGGATTACCCCGTTCAATTGTTTTTGTTGCTCCTTTCAATCATACTTAATAACACAACTTTTTCAAAGCTTAGATTGATAAAAAAGTTCGTTTGCGTTTTCTATTACCTTTATTGTATCTAAAGTTAATTTTATCCGTTAAGAAATCTGCCTAAATAGCACATCATTTACTAGTGATTATTCTAGTTTTGAATACTTGAAGCGGTAAATTATAAATTATTGAAGATGACAGAACAATTTGGGGAAGCCTGGAACAAAATGAAAGAAAAATTGCATACATGGGTAGATACCTTCGTACTCAACATTCCCAACCTTATTATTGCACTACTAGTATTTGCCATTGCTGTACTACTTTCAAGATATGTCAGTAACCTAGGAATGCGCTTGATGAATAAGAGTAAGCTGCAAGCTTCGATGAAGAATTTGATTTCCAAAGTCATTTCTATTGTAGTAGTACTCTTTGGTCTCTTCTTGGTTTTAGGAATACTAGATTTAGGTAAAGCTCTAAATACTATCCTTGCCGGAGCTGGGGTCGTCGGACTTGCAGTTGGACTTGCCCTGCAAGGCGCCTTGGCAAATACCTACTCGGGTATCGTATTGGCATACATTAAACAATTAAAGTTTGGTGATTGGATTGAGACCAACGGATTTGAAGGTGAAGTAGTAGATCTCGATTTGCGTTCGGTCACCTTAAAACAACCCGATAACAATTTGGTCTATATTCCTAACAAGTTGGTTGTAGAAAATCCGATTAAGAACTTTTCTACTACAGCACAATCAAGGGTAATCCTCAATTGTGGAGTAGGCTATTCCTCAGATTTGAATTTTGTACGAGACTTAGTTATCAAAACTATAACCAAAAATTTCGATGCGGTTGAAGCAAAAAGTGATGTTATCTTTCTATATCAGGAATTTGGAGATAGTTCCATAAACTTTGAAGTGCGATTTTGGATAAATTCAACCTCTGCTTTGGAAGTAGCTAAAGCAAAAACAGACGCCATGATTTTAATCAAATCAGCCTTTGATGAAAATGATATCAACATTCCATTCCCAATTCGAACCTTGGATGTACCACAATCAATAAAGATCATATCAGAAAAAGAAAATCAATAGAACAACACTGATACGAGATTATACTTCATACGAATATGTTTTTCTCGAATTAAATGAGTCACATCTCCTGTGTATAAATGCCTGCTAGGTTCTCATTAAGATGATCTTCTGCTTCTAAAACAATCAATAATTTTAGCATTTGAAGTAAAAGTAAAGTTTGTGATAATCTAAATTTGAATAGACTTTTTAAACATTTTGATATTATAAAATTAACATCATGGGAAAAATTGAAAATAACAGAAAATTCACTAGAAAAGTAGAACAAACGAACCCAACCAATCCTACTGGCAATACGAACCTTGAAACTAATGATTTTGACTACGACCAAAATTCAATTAAAAAGCAGCAGAAAAAGAAATAACTTCTGAAATCGATAAAGGAAATGTTGTTCATTTAGGGCTATTGGTCATGGATGTAGGCTATAAATGATTTCAGAGCTTTAGTGTTCTCCACAAATATGCTATTTTTCCTTTTGCACAACATAGATAATATAGAGAATTCAACGCCATATTCAGACCTTGTGTTTTACAAAAGTATTTTAGTTTTGGAACTTTCTTAATCTAAAGCTTTGTACCCTCTTGATAATATGAAATTAATGTAATGTTAGATTCATTGATGATTGCGATGGTATTCCAACAAATTTGTCGCGTTTTCGCATAAGGCTTATTTTCACTAAACCAGACTTAGCTAACGGATCGTCAAGCCTAGGAAGGAAGGTTATTAGTGGAACGCTGTTGTTTACTTCAATTAATCTCCTATACTTTGCAGCTCTTTTTTAAACTTTTATTTAGCTTTACCTATAGGTTCTATATCGGAAATTTGGAAAGGTTGTATTGCTTGTCAACTTCAACAATTAACTATCGTATTCAGAGAATAAAATGCTAATAACTTCTATTCAAGGTGTTCCAAATTATATAAAGAAAATTTACTATTTGATCATAAACAGTATTTCCTTCTACCCTGTGGTCATATCAACGTTTTTTTTGATTTTAGCCCATTTGGCAATCAAAGTAGGGCTGAGTAAATTCAAGCTGTTTTCGAAGTTAGACTTGGAATTTCTGACCAAGATTGATTCTGAGATTGCGCAAACTATCGCATCGGCTATTATCGGTGGTGTATTCTCTTTAACCGTGTTTAGTTTTTCAATGGTTATGGTCGTATTAAGCCAAGCATCATCCAACTTTTCTCCAAGGTTGCTTCCAGGATTGATTTCAGATAAAAAACATCAACTCATTTTGGGTTTTTACACTGGGACTTTGATCTATGCTTTTATCCTTTTGATTAACATTGGAATATTATCGACAAGGGAAAATGATTTGGGTTTCGCAGCCTTAATGGCAGCCATATTTGGTATTTGTTGCGTAGTGCTTTTCGTGGTTTTTATACACGGAATTTCTCAGGCAATCCAAATTGACAACATTATTAACAATCTGCATTTGAAAATACAGAAACAACTTAATCATTGCATAGATCATCAAGAAGCACATCACCATGAAAACCATTCTATGGAAACTGTTGTAAGCAATTGTTCGGGTTACTATCGAAGTTTTAATAGCAAATTTTCTGAAAAGTTTATTGATAATAATCCAATTCAAATCGAAATTGTGCCTTATGTCGATAAATATGTTTGGAAAGGAGATCCTTTGTTTCGCATTACTAAAAATGTAAATAATAATCTAAAGAACAATGTTGCGGATAGCTTCAATCTTTCAGCGAATAAGAACAGTAGTAAGGAATATCTCAGCGGTATGATTAAGCTCATGGAAGTTGCAGTTAAAGCGATGTCCCCTGGAATTAACGACCCCAGTACCGCCATTGACGCGATAACCAAACTTACTGAAGCTATGCGAACAGCTCTTAAAATATATCCCACGGTTTGTATAAATACTTCAAACGAAGCCATTCAGCTTGTACAGAATAATATATCTGCGAGCGACCTCATACGAATACTAATTCAACCTATTCATCATTACGCACAGGATGATTTTGCAGTGTTATGTGCTTTAGTGGAAAGTTTGAATTCTTTAGATGGAGATCATCTTATTCCAGAAAATGCCAAGAGTCTCATTACTCAACAGCTTGAAGCATTACGAAAAAGTATTGTTGCCTTAGGAAATCACAAAAGGAATAAAGCGCACTTTGAGAAGCTGTTTGCTGATGCTTAATACTAAAATCACATTTTTAATTTCTCTTTTTGACCTGATCAGTTTTTTGAACTAATATTTTTGCTAATAGAGTTAGAGAGCAGATTTACGTTTTTATAATATTATCGTAATTAAAAAAATTAAACGAAATATTATAAATACGAGAATATGTCATATAAAGTTCAGATTCAAAATATTGGTTTTATAAATCATAATGTTCTTCAGATTCAAACGGAAAAACCTGAAGATTATAATTATTCTCCAGGGCAGGCCACAGAAGTA
>CALHCJ010000095.1 GCA_937936275.1 uncultured Flavobacteriaceae bacterium | reverse complement strand
GAACGTAAAATGCGAGAGTTTATGGATGATGAGAATTTCTAATAAGCACAACTCATCCATCAAAAATTACACTTCAGAAAGTTACTTTTAGAAAAACAACACTAATTATTGAAATTTGATACAAGCAATTATGACAAACCTAAAAAACAAAGATCAAATGGAATATTTAGAAATTAAACAAACAAGAAATACACAAGACGCTAAGTACTTGAAAGCGAAAGAGCGTCTGGCTGAGGTAAAAAAGTTTTATACGAGTTTGATATCCTACATTGTGTTTATAGTTTTCTTAGGTGCATTGAACTATTACACCAATGAATGGCGCTACATGTGGTTCTTGTGGGCTGCATTTGGATGGGGAATAGGAATCACCGTTCAGGCGATAAAAGTTTTTGGAATGAGTCCGTTCTTCGGAAGAAATTGGGAGGAGCGTAAGATTCGAGAATTTATGGAAGAAGAAGAAAACCAAAACAGATGGAACTAATGGCAGAGTTAAATTTAAATAAAAAGCAAAGAGCGAAAAAGCGTATTGAGGAATTAAAAGGATTCTACATCCACTTCATGGTTTACGTCTTTATCAATATCATGATTACTGTAGTCGTTACCGTTAGTTTAATGCATAATGGATATAGTTTTTGGGAAGCGATAGGTAATTTTGGTTCTTTTTCAACTTGGTTATTTTGGGGCATTGGAATATTCTTTCACGGATTAAAGGTGTTCTCTTATAGTCCATTCTTCAATAAAGAATGGGAGGAAAGGCAGATACAAAAATATTTAGACGAAGATCAACGTGAATCAGAGAAGTATCAATAACCACTAAAACATCAATCATGAAATCAAAAAATATAAAACCAACAACCGCAAGGGGTAGAGCTCAACAAAGAGTCGATCGAATTAAAGGATTTTATAGTCATTTAGTGATATATCTCCTCGTTAACACTGTATTATTGCTGGGTAAAAATGATTTTAGTTTTATTTTAGTAAATAACAGTGTTTTTGATGATGCCAATTTTTTAACATGGATCAACTGGAACGTTTATGGAACGCTAATCGTTTGGGGAATAGGTCTAACCATTCATGGGCTATCTGTATTTGTTAAAAATCCTTTTCTAGGAAAAAACTGGGAGGAAAAGCAAATCGCTAAATATTTGAATAAAGAAGAAGAAAGAAATTCTAAGTATTAATATCAACTTTAAACATAAGAATAGACACCTATGAATGTAATAATTATAGAAGACGAAAAGCCGGCAGCACGTAGGTTGAATAGAATGCTGCAAGAATTAAATGTTGAGGTGTCTACCATGTTGCACTCTGTAGAAGAAGCTGTCAATTGGTTTCAAAACAATCAACATCCGGATTTAATATTCCTTGATATTCAACTTTCTGACGGACTTTCTTTTGAAATTTTTGATGCGGTAGAGGTGAAAAGTGCGATTATTTTTACGACTGCGTATGATGAATATGCGTTACAGGCTTTTAAACTAAATAGTATCGATTATATATTGAAACCAATTGATGATGAAGATTTAGACGTCGCTGTAAAGAAATATCAAGCGCTGAAGCCAGAACCTCAAAAAATGGCATTAGATTTTGATGATATTAAAAAATTATTAGTAAATCCCTTAGAGCGAGAATATAAAAAACGATTTACGGTAAAGGTAGGGCAGCATCTAAAAATCATAAATGCTGATGAAGTGGAATGTTTTTACAGCGAAAACAAAGGTACCTACGCTGCGACCTCAGAGGGAAGAAATTACCTTTTAGACACTACTCTTGAAAATTTGGAGGCTGAGCTTGAACCAAAAATGTTCTTCCGCGTTAGTCGTAAATTCTATGTAAATGTCAATCACATAAAAGACATTATTTCATATACGAATTCGCGTCTTCAAATTAAGTTAAATCACTTTTCTGAACAAGAAATCATCGTAAGTAGGGAAAGAGTGCGAGACTTTAAGTTATGGTTGGAGTAATATGTTATAAAATTCTGATTTAAAATTACTTACAATGTGCTATAGATTTTTCTTATACCAAGTATTTTGCTTAAAAAAAGTACTTTTTTCGAAATATTTTAAGATCATTTTAGAATAATATTTCCGGAAAAAAAATGTCAATCTATCCGATTTTCATCAAAAGATGAGGGCAGTAATTTTGGAATCAATTTAATGAAAATTGGAAGTAAAACTGCTCCACCAGGTAACAGAAAAATGGCAAGTGATGGAATTGTTTTGAAAATATCAATAAGTTGATTTTGAACTTTTTTTCGTTCCTCTTCATTCAAGTCTCGCAAGGTGGACTGAGAAATCAAAGCTACCAATTCTTTGCTTTCGGAAAGCTCTTTTTGTAGGCGCTTGCTATTTCTCAAAATCAATTTATTTACAATCTTAGACATACTGTCGTAAAACTGCAGGGCTAAGTTTTTGTCATTTAGAAAAGGAATGATGCTTGAATTTTTTTCAAAAAAGTAGCTAATTTCTTCTAAAGCGCGGATAATTTCTTTCTCTTCAAATCCCAAATCGGCTCCTAAACCAAAAATAAGGGTTGATTCTTTATGTTCTAATGATTGATCTTCCCAGACGGTCAGACAAGCGATGTCTAAAAAATATTGATTTTCCCAGCTTGCATCATTGTTCATCAATTGTTTACGATACGATCCGTCGAAACCTTCTTTTTCGACATCGATGAAGGTTAGCGAAGAAGCGAACACTTGTTCTAGCCGTTCGTCATTCTTGTTTTTTTCTTTAGAACTTAAGGCATGATAAGTGATATTAATCGCAATGTATTCTAGGTTTTGAGCGTATGATCGAATATGCTTAGGATTGGTTAAATACCGTTTAAAGGTTAGCACGTCAATAAAGAGCAATGTATTGGTAATAATACTGTTGAATGTTTTGCTTATTAAGTTATCTGCTAAGTACACCCTAGAGTTAATCAGCTTCTCAAGCTGTGCAGAAGTTTTGCTACCAGTTAAAATCTTATTGAAAAATGAAATTTGACCAATTCCCAAATCCTGATAAAATTGAAATACGTCCTCAAGAAAAGTGGTAAATTCAAAATTGGGTCTTTCTAGGGTGTAAGTTTGATACAAGGCATTCAAGAGATTTACTTTGGCCTTTTCATCTTCTGTAAGGGTCAATTCAGAGTCTATATAGCGAGGCACTTTGATATTTATGCCATAAACAAAGCCTACTTTCTTAAGTGTTGCGTACACCTCTAAGAAATTGGCGTAAGTGGTGCCTTGTCCACTTACAATTTCACCAAATTTGTTTATCCAGCCAGAAGCGGAAGGGTTCATATCGTGAGAATTGAGAAAGGCAAAAGTAAATTAAAATAGACTAGGTTAGGCAAGCCTTTATTTCTTTTATATACCGTAAATAACTCTAAAAGCATGTTTGAACAACAAACCTCAATTTTGCAAAGGTTTTTAGATGGGGGTAAATAATGTTTATCTTGAAAAATAGGAGGTTGGTCTAATATTCGCGATAATTAACATTTTTTTGTAGGAAATAAGCATCATTTGAATTATGTTTATTGGCTCTTTAAGAGTTTCTGCAATGCCCCAAGTGTTACAGAGTATTTAAAAGTTTAACCTATAAAAGATTCCTAAACCCCGAATGACTATGGAATATTTTTTATTTTCTCTTTGGCTTTTAGTGATGGTAATCCTCGTTTTTCGTGTGATTTCTGCGCGCAAACAACTTCAGAAAAGTTTAAAACCTAAAAAATAGAAAACTAAACTAGAGCAGTTTACGAAGCAATACAGGCAACAGTAGTAAATCTAAAATTAATGCTGCTAACAAGGTTACGCTCACGAGTAAACCGATAGTTACGCTTGGCGCATGAACTGAAAACAGCAAAACCATAAATCCAAAAAATAGGGCTAAGGTGGTAATTATTAAGGCTCTTCCGGTTTCTGCAAAAGTTACTTTGAGCGCTTCTTCCTTGGTTAAACCTTGGTTGATACCCACTTTATAGCGGCCAAGAAAATGTATGGTGTCATCTACGGCAATTCCAAATACTATTGCGAAAACAACAGAGATGGTAGCCTCTAACGGAATATCTAAAAACCCTAATAGGGCGGCGGCAAATAACAAGGGTAAAATGTTGGGTAACATTGAGATCAAAAGCAGTTTCCAATTTCTGAATAATAAGGTCATTATAAAAGCGACCAACAAAGTGCCCATTAAAAGTCCGTTGATCAAACTATCTCGAACATAAAACGAGTTTTTATCTATTAAAATACCAGTTCCTGTTAAGCGAAACTGCACAATAGCTGTATTTGTTTTTTCTTGAATAAAGCTTCTTAAGTCATTATAAACACCAGTAATACTATCCAAGCCAACATCGAGTACCTTTGAGGTGATTCTTGATTTGGTCTCATCGTCGTTTACAAACTTTTGATACGGTTTTCGCGCGATCTTCTTGATTTGTTTTTGAAACTCTTGAAAAGCTTCTTCCTTATCTGGCAAAACAAAATATTCAGATTTGTTCAGATGGTTTGCTTTATTAAGTCCTTTGTAGAAGGCATTGACAGATTGTATATTTTGGATTTCAGGATTTTTTTTCATTTCCTGAACTACTTTTTCAATCTCTTTAGATACTTCGAAGTCTGTTATTTTATTTGTTCCAACCGTAGTTACAGCAACTTCCAGAGGACGAAAACCACCATAATTCTTTTGAAAGAAATCGAAATCATTAGCGATAACGCTATTTACCGGAAAGCTATTTTTAATCTGATAATTAGTGTTAATTTTAGTAATTCCAAAAGCACAAATTCCACCGAAAATCAAACTTGCTAGCAAAATACTTCTCGGATAAGTTTTGGTAAATCTATTCACATAAAGCAGGCGATTACTCCATTGGCTACCGCTTCTCTTTTCATGTAAGAGGTACTTTTTGTCAATTAATAAAAGCAATGCGCTAGTGAAAAAAATGATGGTCACGAAGGCCACTAGTACCCCGATGGAGGCATTTAAACCAAAACCACTAACACTACTTGATTTAGAGGTTAGGAGTGATGCGAAACCAATCGCTGTTGTTACAGAAGTGAGTAAGGTTGATACGCCTACCTCTTTCATTGTAAGTAGTATAGCTTTTTCTTTTTCAATACCCTTTTTAAGTTTTCCTAAGTAATCGTCCATGATGTGAATTACATCAGATGTGCCTACGATTAACAGTAGTATTGGGTAGAAAGCGGCTAGAACAGTGAGTTCAATCTTAAATAAAGATAACAGCCCCAAGAACAGTAAAAGAGCTAAAAGAATTGAGGACAACGACAAAAATACAATAGTTATTCTGCGATATACTAAAAATAGAATGAGAACAATCAAAATGGTAGAGGCGATTGTTGTGATAATAAGCTCTCTTTTCTGCATTTCTATAAGAGCTTCGTAGAAAAACGCTCTACCTAATAAATGGTAGTCTTTGAACCCTGATTTCTTCAATCGGCTACGTACTTCGGTTAGTAGTTCTGCAGATTGCTTGTAGTTTAAACTGTTTTCGGTCTCAAGTGTTAACACAAGAGAGGTAGCGTTTTTATCTATAAATGTGTTGATAAATAGGTCATCTTCTTTGATTTTTTCCCAGTCTTTTGCATACTTTTTTGGATCGTCTCGACGTATGATGGGAAGTCTGGTGTAACCGATAGGTGATTTTAGAGGATAAAAAAGTGTCGTTAATGATTGGTTTTCGGTAACGTAAGGCAGATCTTTCGAATTAACAGAAAACTCGTGAAAAGCGTTCAGAAACGATTGTTCAAAAACGGAGTTCTTATTTTTAACAGCAACTAGCAAGAAGTTGTCATCGGTTCCAAAATCTTTAATGAAGTCTTGATAAAAAACAAGATCTTCATCTCCTTCAGGAAAAAACTGACTAAAATCAAAAGAAAATTTCAAGTTGGTTAGAGCGAAAGCAGCTAGCATGCCTAAAAGTAGAAAGGTGAAAATAATTGCTTTTTTTAGGCCTAATAATTTTTGCATACCATTTCACTTTGTTAGCTTTCACCTACCTTTAGTCTTTTGTAGTTATTGGAAATAGGATTTCTTTAGAGTACAAATATACCACCAATAGATAAAAAAACGTTGTAACCAGATATGATAAAACGAGTCATTTTTTGTTTTTTACTTTTGACGTTTTTTACTTCAAACAGGCTACTGTCGCAAACCGATGACAAGGTAAAAAAGGACTCTACAAAAAACTTTAAACTGGCAGCATTTCCAGTGGTGTTTTATTTACCAGAAACGGGTTTAGGTTATGGCGGATTCGGTATCGGTACGTTTCGTTTCAAAGGCGAAGCGAAAGAAACAAGACCCTCTACAGTACAATTAGGAATTACTTTCACGAGTAAAAAACAGTTTTTGATGTTTGCGCCTTTTGAATTATATAGTGATGATGAACGATGGCGATTCGAGGGTGAGTTGGGGTATTACAAATACTTCTATAATTTTTATGGGCTCGGAGATAACTCTAGGGAAGAAGATTTTGAGACCTATGATGCCACTTTTCCTAGATTACGGTTTTCTGTCTTAAGAGAAATCATTCCCGCTTTTTCAATAGGTTTAGGATATGAATTCGATGGATTCAACAATATAAAAATTGCTGAGGATGGTATTCTTGAAAACTCTGATGTGGTTGGTAAAGAAGGAGGAACCATTTCAAATCTTGGCATATTAGCATATTATGATACGCGAGATAATATTTTCACGCCGTCTAAAGGGTGGTTCATTCAAGGGTCAATATTCACCTCGCGAAAATGGATCGGATCATCTTTCTCGTATAACAAATTTAATTTAGACACCCGTTTTTATCAAAAAATAAAAGGGGAACATATCTTAGCAGCCAATGCATTTATTGCTAATAGTGGACGCGGCACCCCATTTCTTAGCTTGAATTATCTCGGCACTAGTCGCACGAGAGGGCATGATAATCGAAGATTTCAAGACAATGCAGAATTGAGTTTAGCATTAGAATATCGTTTTCCGATCAAGGGTCGGTTTGGTGGTGTATTATTTGGATCGTCAGGTACCGTCGCACCAAATTTCACGTCACTTTTCTCAAGTTCATATAAGAACGCAATAGGCACTGGACTTCGTTATGTGCTTAATAAGAAAGAAGGTACTCGAATAAGAGCGGATTATGGTATTTCAAGCGAGGGCGGTAACTTTTATTTGACGATCAAGGAAGCCTTTTAAAGCGTTATCCAATTATCTAAATCCAAAGTCCAGTCGTAATTTTTATATTGAATATCAATATCTTCAATCGATGGTATGAGTCCTTGTTCTTTCAAAATCCTTTTCACATCTTTCTTAGATCCGAAATCTCCTCTGAACCAACTGAAAAGAGAAGTGATAGCTACTTCTTTTTTATTGGCATCGTACACCGTTGTCTTTTTTAAGTACCGAGAAGTACTTTTTTTGAATTGTTCATCCAACCGATTAGCTTGGTAAATAGCTACTGGTGGACAGTCTTTTGCTCCACAATTTAAAGCAAAATGTATTCGATAATCACGCTTTTTAACTCTAAGTTTGCGCTCAAATTTATTAGGAAACCATTTACGAATTTTGCCCAGACCCAATGGCCACTGTGACTTTCTTATTATGCCGTGTTCTATTTTAGAAAAGGCTACTTTTTCTCCGGCAATCATAATTCGATCTTCATTGAAAAAAGCTTGGCGATCGTCATACAGTTCAGGATTCTTGCTTAAAATTACTTGAATATAAGCGTTGTATATATTCACCCAAAATGCAAGTTTTTGATGATCAGACTGTAGACCGTTTTCAAGTGCCTTCAAAGTAGTGTTCGCTAATTGATCTTGAAATTGCTGGGTATCATTACCCTGTTTTGTAGCTAATAAAAATTTTTCTGATAGCTCATTGAAGTTAATTGAACCTTCGGGAGTGCTTTGAGAAAAGCCATTTGCGATTGTGGAAAGAACTAAAATAAACAGAATTCGTACTCTGAACTTATAAACATTCATTTGTTTTGATTTATGTTTGTGGTATAATTACGTACGTAAAAACTTACTCAAGGGTTTGGTCGCTAAAAACTGCAAACCTTTCGCACAAAATTACGTAGGTATTGCGATAAATAACATCCGATTTAAAAATATAAATGATTTTAAAATTTTAAGCTATCCTTGTGTATGATTAGCATTATAGTTCCCGCGCATAATGAGAGTGAAAATCTCAAAAAATTAGTACCATTATTACAATCAATGATTAAGAATAGTGATCATGAAGTATTGATTGCGCTATCCTCTAAGAACACAGATGCTTCCGTTTCGTTATTGAAGAACTTAAATACGAATTTTATTTTGTGCACGAAGCAGGGTAGGGCTTGTCAAATGAACGAAGCAGTTGCTCGGGCAAAAGGTAGCATCCTAGTTTTTTTACATGCGGATGTTATTCCTCCTAAAACATTTATTTCAGATATAGAAAAGACCATTACACAGGGTTTCGAGGCGGGCTTCTTTTCATATCGTTTTGATACAGATAGCTTTTTTCTAAAAATCAATGCATCATTTACGAGTAAGGATGGTATTTTTACTGGAGGAGGCGATCAGTGCTTGTTTATTAAAAAAGAACAATTTTATAAAATAGGAGCTTTTGATGAAAACCAAGTGTTAATGGAAGACTTTGAATTTTTTGGTCGTATGAAAAAGCAGAATATTCGATATAAAATAATCAAAAATGATTTGATCGTTTCGGCTAGAAAATACACGCAAAACTCTTATTTAAAAGTCAACCTCTCTAACCTTCTCTTAATTGTCTTATTTAAGTTTGGCTTTTCTCCGAACAAATTGAAATATTTGCATAACAAACTGTTGCGGACTTCATATTAAAGAATTACTTTATATGCATAAAATCGTTAACGGTATTCAACAAATAGGTATAGGTGTTGCAAATGTTAATGAAGTTTTTAACTGGTATCGGCAATACCTAGGTTTCGATATTTTGGTATTTAAAGATGAGGCTACTGCTGGCTTAATGACGAAATATACTGCTGAAAAAGCGGAGAAACGTATTGCATATTTGTCTTTGAATATGCTGGGTGGCGGAGGATTAGAGATTTGGCAATTTCAAAATCGTCGACCTAAGGCCCCGAAGAAAGAAATTACATTAGGTGATCTCGGCATACATATAATGAAACTGCGAACAAACGACGTCTCTAGTGTTTACGCAAACCTTAAAAGCTTAGATTTAGAGTTATTGACTTCCATCTCAATTCAAACGGAACAACCACCACATTTCTTTTTTAAAGACCCTTGGAATAATATCGTTCAGGTTATTCAAGATAGTTATTGTTTTTCTACCACAGCGATAAAGTGTGGAGGTGTAATGGGTGCCGTTTTAGGGGTTTCTGATATGGATACTTCCATCAAATTTTACAATCAATTTCTTGGTTTTGATCATATCGTTTATGACAGCACTGATAGTTTTGATGACTTTAAGGAGTTGGCTGGTGGTGATCATATTTTTCGGCGCGTATTGCTCCAAAGAAGTAGTACTGAAAGAGGTGGTTTTGGAGAATTGTTAGGTCCTTGTGAGGTAGAATTGATTCAAACGATTAATAGAAAACCAAATCATATTTACAAAGATCGCTTGTGGGGTGATTTAGGGTATATCCATCTATGTTTTGACATACGAGGTATGAATCAGCACCGTCTAGACGCTATTGCTGTTGGCTATCCTTTCACAGTTGATAGTGCTGATAGTTTTGATATGGGCGATGCTGCAGGTCATTTTAGTTATGTAGAAGATCCAGACGGGACGCTTTTGGAGTTTGTTGAAACGCATAAGGTTCCTATTATTAAGAAATTAGGAATCTTTATCAATATGAAAAATAGAAGCGCAACCAGGCCGCTACCGCGTTGGCTAGTTAAAGCTATGAGAGTACATAGGGTTAAAAGAAACCTTTAAAGACAAATCCTTAGAACACTTTTACATCCAATACTTTTCGTACTCTTTTTGAAATGTTAAGGTTTGCATATCTTCTATGCGATCAATTAGAAGAATTCCATTCAGATGGTCGAGTTCGTGCTGGGCAACTATAGCCGCAAATCCATCAAGTTCGATTTCGTAAGGTTTTGCATACCGATCTAAAGCACTTAGCTTTATTGATTTGAAGCGAGGTAATTGTCCGCGAATTCCAGGAATAGATAAACACCCTTCCCAGCTATCAACTATAGTATTCGAAATCGGTTTAATTATTGGATTTATAGCCACATACAAGGGGAACGTTTCTTTATTCGGATACCTAGGGTTCTCTTCCATTTCCATCGTAAACACGCGTTGTAGAATATTAACTTGAGAGGCAGCGATACCAGCCCCGTTTTCCGCTCGTTGGGTCGCTATCATGTTATCTATGAATCTTTGAAATTGATTCGTTTTGATTTCAGCTTCAGATACAACAGCGCAAACTTCTCGAAGTCTTGGATTTCCCATTTTAATTACTTCTAATACTTCCATAAAATATTAATACTGTTATTTTGCTAAATTTCAACGCGACCATTAGGACTGTCAATGACTAATTTTAAACTAATCTCTTTTGCTTTTTTGATGTTCAAATCAAAATGAAGTTCCTTGAGAACGGCAGTTATTTGATTTGGTCTAGGGTGAGTTCCGTAAAGCTTAATAAAATTACAGCCCATATTGGGCAGTATTTCAGAAGGATGTTTTTCAGTAGCGCTCCAGTCAACAGCGAAAGGAATAAGCTCTACCTCAGGAGCAGCCAGTGGCATAATTAGTTGCCATTGTAATGAAGAACCTTCTGGTGTAGCTCGAGATCCTCGGCGAATATTTCCCATCATAGGATGATGCGTGTTTAAGATTAACCCATCTTTGTCGAGGCGATCAGATTTTAGCGCCCAACGCGTAATTTGATTTTTAGTTAGAAAATCGACGCCCATCCAGCGCGGAGTGAGAATTTCTAAATTGCTATCATCTGCGGCTAAAAGTTCTAAGTAGATCCCACTGTTAAGATTTATGAGCGCATTTTTTGTTCCAAAGGTTTTGTGGTAACCTCCCCAAACCGGTCGCACTCCTAACTTCTGCTCAAAGTCAATAATGGCGCTATCCAAATCAGAAACGGTGTAAACGATATGATCTATTTCTCTTTTGATAAGCTATCAATTTTTAAAAGATAGAAACCCCAAAGCATAAAGGTAAGCTCTAAAATCAAACCCACTATAAATTGAGGTGAAATACCGTCGATTAGGGTACTTACTATTCTTCCAAAGGCCAAGCCTCCCATAAATAAAATATTAGAAATAACGGCTCCACGCCAATATGCTGTTTTTAGTAAACCATAAAGCCAATAACAACCAAAAGCAATATACAATCCCATAATGGCTCTGAGGATGTTTTTAAGATCAATTGACGCAACCTCGAAACCAAAAACATAAGGTAAAAATACACTGGGGTTTCCGCCATAAACGAAACTAACGCTGATGACTACAAATGCAGATATTACTAAGTGAATTTTTTTTTGAAGTTCGTGATTAGGTGGTACCATTAGGGTAAAAGTAAAAGAATTAGTGGTCAACTTGAACCGGTTACCGAAAATTACCATTCATTCTCCATATTGAACTATATAATGATTCTATATGTAGATACTTTTGTATTTCAATACATATGATTTAAAACAAACAAATATGAGGAAAAGGGCATTAATTTTAGGTGGGAGTAGTGGTATCGGCAAAGCAACGGCAGAAAAACTTTTGAATGAGGGAGTAGAAGTACATGTTGTAGGTACAAAAATTAAGAAGTTAAAGGCTTTCAAAAATAATGCTAACGGAAATTTAGAAGTTCATAAGGTAGATATCACCAATAGTGGAGAAATGGAAGCTTTAAACGACACCATTAATGGCTGGGGTAACTTAGACTATTTGGTAAATGCGTCGGGTATATTCGGGCCAAAACCTTTTTTAGAACATACCGTTTCGGATTACGACGCGTATATGAATTTAAACCGAGGTTTCTTCTTTATAACACAAACTGTAGCAAAAAAAATGGCGGCTAGCAATGGTGGCGCTATTGTAAATGTGGGCTCTATGTGGGCTAAACAAGCGGTAAAAGCAACGCCTTCTTCTGCGTATTCTATGCAAAAAGCAGGATTACATGCTTTTACTCAGCATTTGGCGATGGAATTAGCTGATCATCAAATACGAGTAAATGCAGTTTCTCCCGCTGTAGTAGAAACTCCTGTATATGAAAACGTGTTCGGTGGAAAAGCAGAAGCGCATAAAGCACTCCAAGGGTTTCACGACTTTCATCCAATTGGAAGGTATGGTACGCCTCAAGATGTGGCTAATACAATTACATTTCTGCTGTCAGATCAAGCTTCATGGGTTACAGGAGCGATTTGGGATATAGATGGAGGCGTTATGTCTGGAAGAAATTAATTCTTTTAAGAATCGGTATTTTTACCCGCCTAGTTTAAATTACATGAACGAAATATTCTCAAAATACATCATCATTGGAGCGGGTTTGTCTGGACTTACCTCTGCGTTTCAATTATACAAAAGGGGAGAAACAGATTTTACTATTTTGGAATCGCGAGATCGAGTAGGAGGGCGTATCTGCACCCATGATGGCATTGATTTAGGTGCTACATGGTTTCAAAACCATCATGAAGAAGTCTCGTCGTTATTAGATGAGTTAGAATTGCAAAAGTTTCATCAGTACAGCGAGGGAAGAAGTGTATTGGTGTACAGTACAATGGCACCCGAACACTATTTTCAAAGTGATCCAAACGCCCCTTCTGCTTTTCGAATTGCTGGTGGTTCTAAGGCAATTGTTGAGGCGTTGGCCACTTCTTTTTCAAAAAAAATAAAAATGAATACCATTGTTTCTGGAATTGCAGAAATAGGAAGTTACCTTAAAATTAAAACCGATCGGGGTGTTTTTAAGGCGGAAAAAGTTATTCTTACTATTCCGCCGAAAATTGCAACACGACTAGAATTTACCCCTCAACTTCCAGAGGCAGTTACACGTGCTATGGATGCTACACATACTTGGATGAGTAATGCTATAAAAGTAGGATTAACGTTCAAAACTCCATTTTGGCGCGATAAAAATTTATCAGGCACCTTAATTGGCCAAGTAGGATCTGTTACTGAACTTTATGATCATAGCAATGCCAACGATGATCATTTTGCTTTAATGGGTTTTGTGAATGAGGGACTACGAGATGATTCACCTGAAAAACGAAAAAAACGTATTCTTGATTATCTTATTAAATATTTAGGAACAGAAATTAGTGATTATATGACCTATCAAGAGAAAGACTGGTCGCAAGATTGGAATACTTCCTGTGAGATGATAAAGTCTGTTTATATGAGTCCTGCTTACGGAAATCCTGTTTTTAGTAAAACGTATTTCAATGGGAAACTTATTTTTTCAGGAGCAGAGACATCTCCAAAACATGGAGGGTATATGGATGGAGCTATCTACAGCGGAATAACATCAGTAGAAAAAGTATTGAAATGAACCCCCACAACTTCGACTAAAGTTTGACAATGAGCACATGAAAACTCCGAAACAAAACGTAGAGCAATATCATTTGCACAAAGCGCATCCTGAGCGATTACAGTTTGAAGTTTATGATTTGAAAGACTATCGCAAACGAAGTGGTGAAAAAGCTGCTCTCCCTCATTCTCATAGCTACTATCAAATTATCTGGTTCTTTAATGAGGGTGGGGTGCATACTGTAGATTTTAAATCTTATGATATAAAAAAGAATACCATCTTCTTTATAAAAAAAGATCAAGTGCATGCCTTTGATCAATGTTCAGATATTAATGGATGGCTCATACATTTTAATGAAAGTTTTTTCATGCATACAGATGTTGATATTTTTTTAAAATATCACCTTTTTAATTCCTTACAGAAACCATGTTATTCCATAGACAACAATACGAGTGAAGTCGGAACTTCATATCTCAATTTAATACAAAAAGAACTTCAGTACCGCGATAATTTTGGCAGTGAAGATGTAATTCGCTTTTTATTAAAATCATTTTTAATTAGCCTTGAACGTTTGCACAAGAAAAATATAGAAAACAGTATCACTTTGAATAGTAATTATGAGTTTCAATTTCTCAAATTCAAAGAACTTGTAGAAAAAAATTATGCAAAGAACCTATCAGTAAAGGATTATGCATCATCTCTTTCTATTTCCTCAAAGACTTTAGCCACCATAACAAAGACCTTGGTCTATAAGTCTCCCTCTCAACTCATTTCTTTAAGAGTTATATTAGAAGCTAAACGACTTTTAAAATTTACTTCTTTGCAGATTAACGAGGTTGCTTTTCAGTTGGGTTTTATTGATCCTTCGTATTTCGTTAAATTTTTTAAAAGACATGAGGGCATTTCTCCAACCCAGTACCGCACTCACCTAAGCTAATTGCGTTAATAAGGTGAGAAATTTTCGTAGTATTTATTTTATTCATTAAAACTTAAGAGTTCAAAAGCAAACCTTATCGATAAACTGTCGTAAGTACTCGTGAATTTAACATTTATAAAATAATTTTAAGATGAAAAGAACAAAACAAATTTTGGCTTTTGCTATTCCAGCAATTGTGGGTATTATTCTTGTTGCGGCCGACCATATTGATGCACCAAGTTCAATGGGTACCACTGCTGATATTGCAGATTTTTTTGCTTTTGAACCTGAAGAAGGTTCTAATAATACAGTTTTTATTGTAGACCTGCAATCGAACGTATTACCAGATTTAGCGTATGGTACATTTGATGAAGACGTATTGACAGAAATTAATATTGATACGGATGGTGATTTGGTAGAAGACTTGGTAATTCAAGCAATTCCGAGAGATGGAAGAATGTATTTCTTCGGACCTGTCGCGCCTATGCAATCAGGATTGAATAGTGAGGTATTGATTGATTCACCTTTAGGTGATGTTGAGATTTCGACAACGACAGCTATTACTGAAACAACGGATAGCGGAGTGAGTTTGTTTGCTGGGCCGAGACAAGACCCATTCTTTTTTGACTTTTTTCAATTCAATGCTGTAATCGGTGGTATGGCCCCTAATGGGTTTAATTCACCTGATGAAGCTGAAGATACCTTTGACGGTGCTAATACCTTATCCATTGCGGTTGAGATTCCAAACGCGCTACTGGGAACACCAACGGGAATGAATGCCCTCGGTGTACCGGTGTACAAAACTTGGGTAACATCAAATCAAAAACAATAAGACAAACTTTTAAAAATATATAATTATGAAATTACATTCTATAAAAATTACTTTAGTCCTTTTAGGGAGTTTGGCTTTTTTTGCTTCTTGTTCCGACGATGATAACAATGGTCCAGATATTGAGCCTATAGCTATGGCGACTTGTTCTGATGGTATTATGAACGGCGATGAGACTGGAGTCGATTGTGGTGGCTCTTGTGATGCCTGTCCTACAGAACCAGTTTCAATGGATCCTGATTTTTCAGGAAGTTATGCACAAGTTGATCATATGGGGCGTCCTGGTATCAATACAGTTTTAAGTTTCGATATGGATGGAGAAGATAGTGTTAAAGACGCACATAATGTTACTATTCCATCTGAAATGGCAGCTGTTTTTCAAGCTGGTTTTGAAGCTCGTTTAGAGCAGTATCACGATGTATATGCAAATATATTAGGTGCAGACCCTGCAGATGTTAATTACGAAAATAACATTCTAGGTTTAGATGCACCCACTTTAACAGGGTATTTGGCAGCTGACGTTTTAGAAGTTGCTCCTGATAATACAACAACGTATTTCTTGCCGGGTGAAGATGCCGATATGGATGGTAATGTTTTAAATGATCCTGCTGTTATCGGTTTAACGGGAAGAACACCTCAAGACGATGTTATTGACGTTTCTTTAATTCTACTATTTGGAGGAGAAGATGGAATCCGTTTTAGTGGTCAAGACACTGATGATGATGGTATGCAAGATTTACCGAGATTGACTTCTGATGGCGTTGGATTAACTGCTGATATCAGCACTACTTTTCCATATTTAGGAAGTCCTGAATAAGTTTTAATTGTTTGAAAGAGAAAGTTTTGGGGAGGGAAGGCTTATTCCCTCCCTTAATTAAAAATATTAAAAAAAGAACAACGCGATGAAAACTATCATAGGGTTAATTTGTTTAATTCTTTTGGGGTCTTGTGTTACTGAGGAAAAAAATAAGATTACAAATACCAATGATTACGAACAATTTCTAAGTTCAGAACCGGTTCAATTTGGTTCAAAATATTTTAAGTTGTGGAACTCCAAAATAAAACCTGATAGCATGCA
>CALHCJ010000094.1 GCA_937936275.1 uncultured Flavobacteriaceae bacterium | reverse complement strand
TTATTTCCATAAAAATTTAACATTTTTTTCCCTGTAAAAGGATTCGTCTTACAGGCCGTAACACCTAAAAAGATGACTAATACTAATAATAACTTTTTCATTGTAAGTAGTGTTTATTGCTATGAAATGTACAAAAAAATTATTTTCCTATCAGACGTAGTAACGTAAAGTTTTTATCGATTTCAATTGAAAGATCAGTATTCAACTTCGCATCTGCTAGGCTCACTACTTCGTTATCAATCTCTATGCCAGTTATCTTAAACGGTAGTCCGTGGAATTTTAATTCAAAGGTTTCATAACCTGTGGTAAAGGTGCCATCTTTATATTGTTGAATGGTTAACTGTTTAGATTTTCCTAGGAGTTTAAACTTCCGTAAGCTATACCTACCTTTTGTATAATCATATCCATCTTGACCATCTTCATATACCGTAGAATTTTCAACACCATTCTTGAAATATACATCCAAGCGCAGTTGGTCAATTTCTTTCTCTCCAACGTATTGTTGTACAGGGTATTTTGGAATCATAGCCCCTTCTTTGATAAAAAGTGGAATACTGTCAATATCTGCATCAACCCATTGTTCTTTCCCTCCATTTAGCAATTCATCTGTCCAGAAGTTATACCATTTCCCTCTCGGAATATACATTCTTCTTCCCTGAGCGTTTGGTTCTTGAACTGGGCATACTAAAATCTGATCTCCAAAAATGAACTCATCGGTTCTAAAATGCGTTTGCGGATCTTCTTGATCAAACATAACCAATGGTTTCAACATGGCTATTCCATTTTGAGAATAGTCATAAAACATGGTATATAAATAGGGTAATAATTGATATCTCAGTTCAATAAACTTACGAACGACATCAGTAACATCACTATCAAATGACCAAGGTTCTTGATCTCCATGATCTCCACTAGAATGTACTCTACAAAAGGGATGGAAAATTCCAAGCTGCACCCATCGGGCAAATAGTTCTCCGTTCGGTTGTTCGGCGAACCCCCCAATATCAGAACCCACAAATGAATAACCGCTCATACTCATACGTTGCATTTGTACATTGGCAAGCCACAAGTGTTCCCAGGTTGCTACGTTATCCCCCGTCCAAGTACAGGCATAACGCTGCGTTCCAGAGTAAGCGGCTCTCGTAATTACAAAAGGTCTTTTGGGGTACGTATGTTTTTTAACCCCATTGTAGGTTGCACGAACCATTTGCATACCATAAATATTGTGAGCTTTTCGATGTGTGCTTGGGTTACCGTCATAATTATGTCTGGTATCTAGAGGAGCTGTTTTTGAAGGAACCTCCATTACTGCGGGTTCATTCATATCATTCCAAACCGCGTGAACCCCAATTTCAGCCATAAATTCTTTATATAATTCTGCCCACCAAGCTCGTACATCTTTGTTGGTAAAGTCGGGAAAATGACAATCACCAGGCCATACTTTTCCATGCATATAAGGTCCATCACCTCGTTTACAGAAATAATCATTTTCCATAGCCTCTTGATACACCCAATAGTCACGATCTACTTTAATACCTGGATCGATCATAACGACAGTTTTAAAACCGTCTTCTTCGAGCTCACTTATCATTCGCTTTGGGTCTGGAAAACGTGATTTATCCCATGTAAAACATCGAAAACCATCCATATAATCGATATCTAAATAAATCGCATCACAAGGAATGCTAAGATCTCTAAACTTTTTAGCAATTTCCTTTACATTACTTTCAGGAAAATAACTCCATTTTGATTGCTGAAACCCAAGGGCCCATAAGGGTGGAAGTTCTGGCTTTCCTGTAAGATCTGTGTACAAACGAACTACTTTCGAAATATCTGGACCGTAAATGAAATAGTAATTCATTTCACCTCCATCTGCCCAAAAACTTGCCGTAGTACGACGCTCGTGAGCAAAATCAAAATGCGTTTTAAAGGTGTTATCAAAAAAGATGCCGTAGGCTCTACCATTAGTAAGACCTACATAAAATGGAATTGCTTTGTACAAAGGGTCTCTATCTTTTCCGTATGCATACGAATCGGTCACCCAATTCTCTAATCTTTTCCCTTTCAAGTTTGAATGAGTAGCTTTATCTCCTAAACCGTAAAAGCTTTCACCCGTCTGAGCGATTTTACTCATTTTCACGGTATTACCACCATATTCATAGTTTTCTTCCCAGTGAAAGCCAATTTCATCTTCATTTATAATATTTCCTTCTGGATCAGAAATTTGAACACGCATGGTTTTCTTATCTACCAAAACGGTCATTCGAATAGTTTTGACTAAGTATTCTGTTTCCGTTTCTGAAACTTCTAGCTTGTCGTAACCCCTTAAACCTACTTTGCTAATGGCATAAGAGAAATCAGGTTCAAAATTATAGGCAGTAGCATATCTAAAACGCAACATACTATTTCTTAAGACTGTAAGCTGAAGTACAACTCCGTTCTCTGAGGTAAAATATAGTTTGTCAACATCCTGTAAAAAGTCGACGATTTGGTTTGGGTATAAATTCCCTTTATATTCTAATTCTGTATTTGTAATCATTGTAGGTTGCTTTTATGTAAAGACGCAAAAAAAACACATCTGCATCTAATACCGAAATTATACTAGTTGAAACTGCCAACTATTACGGTATCAACACTTTTTCTATTTAAAAATTACCATACTCAAAGGAGGAATGGTCATAGTAATCGATTTTTTATGACCATGTGAGGCTTTTGTACTTAGCTTTGAAATATCTGTATTTACCCCAGAACCTCCATATTTTTTTGCGTCGCTGTTAAACAACTCTTTTACTTGGCCTGATTTCTTAGGAATACCAATACGGTAATTCTCTCTTGGAACTGGAGTCAAGTTCAGTGCTACATAAATATCATTTTTAGAATCATGACCTTTACGAATATAGGTTAAAACAGAATTTTCATGATCTCCATAATCGATCCATTGAAATCCTTCTGGACTAAATTGTTTTTCGTACAACGCAGGATATTTTTTGTAAAAGGCGTTCAGATCTTTCACCATTTGTTGTACTCCTGAGTGTACTTCATAATCAAGCAAATGCCAATCTAAACTTTTTTCAAAATTCCACTCTGAAGTTTGTCCAAACTCACCTCCCATAAATATTAAATTCGCTCCAGGATGGGTATACATGTAACCATAAAGTACCCGAAGATTAGCAAACTGCTGCCATTCGTCACCAGGCATACGATATACCAAAGATTGTTTTCCATAAACTACCTCATCGTGTGAAAAGGGAAGCATGAAGTTTTCAGTAAACGCATAGGTCATGCTAAACGTTAAATCGTTCTGATGGTATTTTCTATTAATCGGGTCTTTCTTGAAATATTCTAACGTATCATGCATCCAACCCATCATCCATTTCATTCCAAATCCTAATCCCCCTAAATTTACTGGTTTTGAGACTCCTGAAAAAGCTGTTGATTCTTCTGCTATGGTTTGAACACCTTCAAAATTTCCGTAAACAGCCTCATTCAATTCTCGAATAAAGGATAGCGATTCTAAGTTCTCATTGTTACCATACATGTTTGGCTCCCACTCCCCTTCTTCCCTAGAATAGTCTAAGTATATCATAGAGGCTACGGCATCCACACGGAGTGCATCAACATGAAATTGATCTAACCAAAATAAGGCGTTACTTATCAAAAAAGCACGAACTTCATTTCGTCCGTAGTTAAAAATCAGACTTTTCCAATCAGGATGGTATCCTTTCCTGCGATCTGGATGTTCGTATAGATGAGAACCATCAAAGAATCCAAGACCGTGAGCATCTTCAGGAAAATGAGAGGGCACCCAATCTAAAATAACACCGATGTCATTTTGGTGCAATTTGTCAACCAAAAGCTTAAATCCTTCTGGTTCTCCGAAACGAGATGTAGGTGCAAAATAGCCTGTTAACTGATATCCCCATGAAGGGTCATAAGGATATTCCATAATTGGCATAAACTCTATATGAGTAAAACCCATTTCTTTAACATAAGAAACTAATTCATTCGCAAGATCTTCATAAGATAAAAACTCGTTTCCGTTTTTCTTTTTCCACGAGCCTAAATGCACTTCATAAACCGAGTAGGGCTTATCTAATCCATTTTTTTCACCGCGATACCCCATCCACTTCTTGTCTTGCCATTTGTATTCAGCATCCCAAATAATGGAAGCTGTATTTGGTGGATGCTCACAATATCGCGCATACGGATCTGCCTTTTCCGTTACAGCTCCATGATTATTTGAAAATATTTTGTATTTGTATATTTCGCCCTTACCGACGTTAGGTATAAAGCCTTCCCAAATACCGCTCGAATCCCACCTTACATTTAGTTGATGTTCGCCGTCATTCCATCCATTAAAATTCCCGACAACAGATACGGTTCTTGCGGTAGGTGCCCATACCGCAAAATAAGTACCTTTTACTCCATCCACCTCGACAAGATGAGATCCTAATTTTTCATAAAGCCGATAATGCTTTCCTGATTTAAATAAATCAATGTCAAAATCAGTAAAAAGACTATGTGTTTGTACGTTCGCCATTCGTTATTATTTTGCTGCAAAAGTAATCAACTTTGTACAACTGATTATCAAAGAACTAGCTTGTAGAACTTTTATCTATTTGAATTATTAATTCATCAATATATGACCAAAATTTTTATAAACTAATAAAAGTGGAACGCTTTTTGAATATTAATTTTAAACTTTGAAAAACGGATTCAATAAATAAAACAATTATGAAAAAAATAACTCTAGTACTCAGCGCAATAGCAACTCTACTAATGGTTTCTTGTTCGGTGAACGGATTAGATGGTCGTGACGGATTTGATGGTTTAGATGGAAGAGATGGTATTGACGGGCAAGATGGTATTAACATTTTAGGAAAGGTCATCGATATCGAAGGTGATTTCACACCACAAGATGATTATTCCATATTTTTTGAATTTCCACAAACCATCGAGGTATTTGAAACTGATGTGGTTTTAGTATACATCTTATTTGATCAAACTGAGGATAGCAATGGCGAAGCAGTTGATGTTTGGAGGTTATTGCCCCAAACTATAATTCTAGATCAAGGTCTTTTACAATATAATTACGACCATACTTTTTTAGATGTTAACATCTTTTTAGATGCCAATTTCGATCTTGCAACTTTGATGCCAGGAGATACAGATAATCAGGTTTTTCGCATTGCCGTTTTACCCGCAGAAAGCACCGGAAAATCTAGTGTAGATAGAACTAACATTAATTCGGTGATGTCTAGCTTAGGTGTTTCAGAAACTGATATTCAAAGGATAAAATTGAACTAATCTTTTCAAATCTAGGTTGAATATAAAATTCTGTTTTCCAAAGAGAACAGGATTTTTTAATTTCATAACGTAACTTTGAAAGGATTTGCATCATTTACCGACAGAATAAATGGCTATGTTGTATATCTAATTAAGAAGGTTTAAAAAAGAAAAATATGTTAAAGAATATAGTGATCGTACTTAGTTTCCTTTTTATCAGTTGCCAAGGAAACACACAGGAAAAGAAAGAAAAAACAGCTAAAAAAACGGATACCAAAGAAATCGCTTATGCTGTTTCTAAAACGGAAGAGGAGTGGAAAGCACAGCTTACTGATATGCAATTTTACATTCTTCGAAAAGCGGCAACTGAGAACCCCTTTACCAGCGAATTGCTAGATAACAAAAAGGATGGAGTTTATGTTTGTGCCGGCTGCGACACAGAGCTTTTTAAAAGTGAGACAAAATTTGATTCCGGTACTGGTTGGCCCAGTTTTTATCAAGAAATTGAGGGCAATGTTGCCTATGATACAGATTACAAAATAGGTTACGCGAGAACAGAAGAACATTGCGCAACTTGTGGAGGCCATTTAGGTCACGTTTTTGAAGATGGCCCCAAACCAACAGGTGAAAGACATTGTATCAATGGTGCCGCATTAAAATTTGTACCATCCAAATAAAAGATATGAAAAAGAGTTTCGATTGATTTCGAAAATGAAAAATCCAACGATATATCGTTGGATTTTTTTTATCCTTTTACTCAAAAAAATATTTTGAACGTATTTTTATGAAAAATGATATGATCCAAATCTAAATGAATTACGAAGAAAATTATATCACAAGTGCTCTGTTCGAATTTCAACGCTATAAAACCCTGGGAGATAAGTCTTTTGAGCAACTTGCAGAGCACGACTTATTTTGGACACACAATAGCTCGAGCAATAGCATTGCCCTTATTGTAAAACATATGAGCGGCAATATGCTAAGCAGATGGACTAATTTCTTAAATGAAGACGGTGAAAAAGAATGGCGAAATCGAGAAACAGAATTCAATAATAGCTTCTCTACCAAACAAGAAGTAATTCAGGCTTGGGAAAAGGGATGGGCTTGTCTTTTTGACTCCCTAAACACTCTTCAACTTGACGACTTCAAGAAAATTATCAAAATTAGAAACGAGGATCATACTATTTTTGAAGCAGTAAATAGGCAACTTGCCCATTATGCAAATCATGTAGGCCAAATTGTTTTTATTGCAAAAATGATTAAGGCGGAAAAATGGATTTCTTTATCAATTCCTAAAGGGAAATCAGAAGACTTTAATCGTAATAAATTTAACGAAAGCTAGTTTACTAACAAATCTCACATTCTTCTAGAGCACCACTCTTATTATAACATTATTTTGGATTTTGGCGCTTGCTTTTTGCCCCCACAATTTCGTACTTTTGCACTCGCTCTTGAATGCTATCAAGACGGAACGTTAAAAATAAAAATATGAGCAATTTCGATGTCATTGTTTTAGGAAGTGGACCTGGAGGATATGTAACCGCTATCAGAGCTTCACAATTGGGCTTAAAAACCGCAATTATTGAAAAAGAAAGCCTTGGAGGTGTTTGTCTGAATTGGGGATGTATTCCAACAAAAGCTTTATTAAAATCTGCTCAAGTATTTGAATATCTGCAACATGCAGGTGACTACGGACTTAAGACCGATGGTGTAGATAAAGATTTCGATGCTGTTGTAAAACGTAGTAGAGGTGTTGCTGACGGCATGAGCAAAGGAGTTCAATTCTTGATGAAAAAAAACAAGATTGAAGTATTTAATGGTTACGGTACACTAAAAGCCGGAAAGAAGGTTTCAGTAAAAGATGCTGATGGTAAAGAGCATGAATACGCTGCCAACAATATTATTATTGCAACCGGTGCCCGTAGTCGGGAGCTACCCAGTCTACCACAAGACGGTAAGAAAATTATCGGTTATCGCGAAGCAATGACTTTGGAGAAACAACCTAAAAAATTGATTGTAGTAGGTAGTGGCGCTATTGGTATTGAATTTGCTTATTTCTACAACTCGATGGGTACCGAAGTAACGGTTGTAGAATACCTACCAAGAATTGTTCCTGTAGAAGATGAAGATGTTTCGAAACAACTAGAACGTAGCTTTAAGAAGTCAGGTATAAAGGTAATGACCTCTGCAGAAGTTACAGGAGTTGATACTTCGGGTGATGGTGTAAAAGCGACAGTGAAAACTTCTAAGGGAGAGGAAATATTGGAAGCTGATATTGTACTTTCTGCCGTAGGAATTAAAACAAATATTGAAAATATTGGATTAGAAGATGTTGGCATAGCTACCGACCGTGATAAGATTTTAGTAAATGATTTTTACCAGACAAATATTCCGGGCTACTACGCCATTGGTGATGTTACCCCAGGCCAAGCACTAGCGCATGTCGCTTCGGCAGAGGGTATTCTTTGTGTTGAAAAGATTGCAGGCATGCATGTTGAAGCCCTTGATTATGGTAATATTCCCGGATGTACCTACTGCTCTCCTGAAATAGCATCTGTTGGTTTGACTGAGGCACAAGCAAAAGAAGCTGGGCACGATATCAAAGTTGGTAAATTCCCTTTTTCAGCAAGTGGTAAGGCAAAGGCTTCGGGAGCTTCTGATGGCTTTGTAAAAGTTATATTTGATGCCAAATATGGCGAATGGTTAGGGTGTCACATGATTGGTGCTGGTGTTACTGACATGATTGCCGAAGCTGTATTAGGTCGTAAATTAGAAACTACGGGGCATGAAGTTTTAAAAGCTGTTCACCCGCATCCTACAATGAGTGAAGCGGTAATGGAAGCAGTTGCAGATGCCTATGACGAAGTAATTCACCTGTAATATGAAATGGGAAAATCGAAACGTTCATAGAGACGTCGCCTATTTTTATATTGGCTTAATCATTGCTTTTTCTTTCTCAGGAATTATTCTAAACCATCGAGCGGATTGGTATCCGATGGATTATGCCTATGAAACTAAAGAGGTGCAATTAGAACTTCCGACAGACAAAAGTTCAATTGATTCTGAAAAATATATTAAAGGAATTTCAGAAGCTTGGGAACTCGATGCGGAATATGATAGTCATCGAATTCGCGATAACGAACTTCGTGTTTTTTATGATGATAACATAGTCTTAGATGCTGACTTGATTACAGGTAAAGGGGTGGTAGAATACAAAAGAAAGACTCCTGTATTGGGGCAAACCATGTTCTTACATAAAACGACAAACAAATTCTGGATTTGGTATTCTGACATCTTCGGAATCGGAATGTTAGTCATCGCATTTACAGGAATGTTTATTATAACAAAAGGAAAAAACACTTTTAAGCGAAGAGGTTGGAAACTAGCTCTCGTTGGACTAATATTTCCGGTTGTAATTTTAATTTTATTTAGTTAAAAAAAGCCATGCTGAACCTTTTTAGAATTACTTCAATATTGGAAGGCATATCGTACTTATCGCTGTTTGCAGTCACGATGCCATTGAAGTATTTGGCAGATATTCCCATGCCGAATAAATATGCTGGCTACGCTCACGGGGTTTTGTTTATCGCATATATTCTAATTGCCGCGGTGTTTTGGTTTCAAAAAAAGTGGTCTGTAAAGAGAGGCGTCATACTTTTAATAGCTTCTCTCCTTCCCTTTGCTACATTTTATGTTGATGAAAAATATCTAAAACCCTTAGCAGCTCAAAATGCTTAGCATAAAATTTTGATTTGTACTGCTTACTAATTTTCAATCAGTTTGTAGATAGACCCGCTAAACGCTAACACGTAAAGTTCTTCATTCGCGTCTGTGCCAAACGAAGAGACATTAAGGCCCGATGCTAAAAGCAATTCGTTTGAAGAACCATCTTCAGCCAAAGCCCATATTCGTCCGCTGACAAAATCGCTATAAATATATTTACCTTGAATTGAAGTATTCTCTGCGCCTCGGTACACATATCCTCCAGTGATAGAACGATCTCCATTATCTTGCGTGTATTCAAAAATAGGATTGATCAGATTGGCGCCATCGCAATTTCCAGAAAAACAATCGGTACCTTCAAAAAGATTCCAACCATAATTTCCACCTAACTCAATAACATCAATTTCTTCAATTTTATTTTGACCTACATCACCAGCCCATAATTTATCAGTTTGGGTGTCAAAACTCATTCGCCATGGATTACGTAAACCATAGGCATAAATCTCATTTCTAAATGCAGTTTCATTTACATAAGGATTATCCTCTGGAATTGAATAATTTAAACTGTTTTCGCTATTATCAACGTCAATACGTAAAATATTGCCTAAAAGATTTGATCTATTTTGGGCATTTCCATCTGGGTCTCCACCTCCTCCACCATCACCAACTGCAATATAGAGATTGCCGTCGGCTCCAAAAGCGATTTGACCACCATTGTGATTTGTTTGTGGTTGCGGAATTTCTAAAATCACCGTTTCACTGCTTGTGTCAGCCACATCGGCGTCTGTTTGCAAAACTGTAAACCTAGATACAAAAGCAACAGTTGAAGTAGGTGTATAATGCACATAAAAATAACCGTTCGATGCAAAATCAGGATGAAAAGCAAAGCCCAGTAAGCCTTGTTCACTGCTGGTTGCTATATTTCCTAAATCTAGAAAAGTTGTGGCGTCTACTGTTGAAGAGTCGTTTAGAAATACTTTGATTTCACCCCTTTTTTCGGCTACGTAAATTTTGTTAGAACCGTCATTTGCAACTTGCAAATCTAAAGGTTGAGAAAAAGATAAATTTGGAAAGGCATTTACAATACCTATAGTCACTGTTTCTTCATTCGTATCTTCTCCATCTGGCTCGTCATCCGCAGCATCTTGATCCATTAGGTCTTCCATTGCATCTTCGGACTGTTCATTTGATGTACTGTCACTGTCACATGACAAGACTAAAGCAGAAAAAATTACAAAAAATAGTACCCTTGAACATTTCATAGCGAATCTTTTTAATAAGTATATACAAAGAGAAAATACTAAAAGATGTTAAATTGGATTATTTAACCTGTTCGCACTTAGACAAAGCTTTGGATAGCAAGATCATAACTTTGTAAACCAAAGCCTAGAATTACTCCTTTAGCACCTGATGAAATATAAGATACATGCCGAAAATCTTCTCGCTTATGGGTATTTGAAATATGTACTTCAACTACAGGAGTCTCAATAGCTTTTACCGCATCACCAATACCCACAGA
>CALHCJ010000093.1 GCA_937936275.1 uncultured Flavobacteriaceae bacterium | reverse complement strand
GCTACTTGGTTCGCCCCGTATTTATTGATGACATAGTCCATCACGCGACCGCGACCTTCATCATCAAAATCAATATCAATATCAGGCATAGATACACGATCAGGATTCAAGAATCGCTCAAAAAGTAGATCATATTTTAACGGGTCAATATTCGTAATTGTCAAGCAATACGCCACAACAGAACCCGCCGCTGAACCCCTGCCTGGGCCCACAGAAACATCCATATTTCGAGCTTCACGAATGAAATCTTCAGTGATCAAAAAGTACCCCGGATACCCTGAATTCTTTATCGTATCTAATTCAAAATCAATACGCTCTCGAATTTCAGGCGTGATTTCGTCATAGCGTTTTTTGGCGCCCTCGTAGGTAATATGACGCAAATAATTATTCTCGCCCCTATTACCTCCGTCCACCAAATCTTCAGCGACTTTGAATTCTTCAGGAATGTCAAACTTGGGCAGCAAAACATCTCGCGCGAGTTCATAAGGTTCTATTTTATCAAGTACTTCTTGAACATTTAAAATAGACTCAGGAAGGTCTTTGAAAAGACTCTTCATCTCATCTTGAGACTTGAAATAATATTCTTGATTGGGGAGTCCGTAGCGATAGCCTCGTCCACGTCCAATAGGAGTAGCTTGTTTCTCTCCATCTTTCACACACAGTAAGATATCATGCGCATCTGCATCTTCTTTTGCGCAATAGTAGGTATTATTTGACGCCACCATTTTGACGCCATGCTTCTGCGCCATCGGAATTAAAACCTTGTTCACCCGATCTTCATCTTCTTGACCGTGTCGCATAATTTCAATATACAGGTCATCTCCAAATTGTTCTTTCCACCAGATTAGCGCTTCTTCCGCTTGATGCTCTCCGACATTAAGAATCTTACCAGGCACCTCTCCATACAAGTTACCTGTCAATACGATAATATCTTCTTTGTATTGGGCTATTACTTTTCGGTCAATTCTTGGAACATAATAAAATCCATCGGTATAGGCGATAGAAGACATTTTTGCCAAGTTATGATAGCCGTTTTTATTCTTGGCCAACAATACTATTTGATAGCCATAATCTTTTACATTTTTATTGGTATGATCATCACAAACAAAAAACTCACAACCAATGATGGGCTTGATTTCTGTTTCTGTCGGAAGTTCTCCCTTTTCAATCGCCTCTGCGTTTCTTTTTTTAACTCCTGCATTATTCGCTTTGATTTCCTTCACAAAATGGAAGGCACCCATCATATTCGCATGATCTGTAATAGCAACAGCAGGCATTTTTGCATCCGCTGCTGACTTTACCAAATCCCCAACCGAAATGGTAGATTGCAAGACTGAAAATTGAGAGTGATTATGAAGATGCGCAAATTGAGCCTCTTCAAGTGTTTGAATATTCGCGGTGATTTCGGCTTCTGAAACACCACCCGTATCTTTTTCCCAAAGAGCGTCTGCAATTTTCTTAGATGCCTTTTTGAGATTGATATGTTTGAGACCAATTAGTTCTATGGTTTGCGGATTCGCTTCCGAGAAGTTTTCAAAATAATCAGGCTGAACATCTAATTTCTCAATGGAATAATGTTTTCTTCGGATAAGTTCTAAAAAACAACGTGTTGTTGCCTCAACATCGGCAGTTGCATTATGGGCTTCACCGAAAGGTTCTCCAAAAAGATATTGATGCAACTCGGTCAGCGTTGGAAGTTTGAACTTACCCCCTCGCCCACCAGGAATTTGACAAAGGGTCGCCGTCGCTTCTGTACATGTGTCTAAAACAGGAAGTTCTTGCAATGAATTTTCAATGCCCAAACGGTGAAACTCAGCTCCCATAATATTCAAGTCAAACCCTACATTCTGACCAACAATGAATTTGGTCTTTGACATCGCGATGTTGAACTTTTCTAAAACCTCGTTCAAAGGCACCCCTTTTTGCTCTGCCAATTCTGTTGAAATACCATGAATTTTTTCAGCATCATAGGGTATATTAAACCCCTCAGGTTGTATCAGATAATCTTGATGTTCCACAACATTACCCATAGCATCGTGCAACTGCCAAGCGATTTGAATACAGCGAGGCCAATTATCAGTATCGGTGTAGGGAGCATTCCAGTTTTTGGGAAGACCCGTAGTTTCAGTGTCGAAGATTAAAAACATATGGTAATTTCTATCTATTCAGAAAGCAATCGATAATTGCATAAAAAAGTACCGATAAAAATACATAAAAGAGTTCCTTTGAAAAAGGGGAGTTGTTAGGAGTTATTAACCTTGAATTTTGTATGATTCATGCTTAATATAAATCAATGTGTATCAGCCATGAGCAATTATTCAAATAGAAAAACAAAGTAAAACCATAAAGCTATTGTGCATTTAAAGAATTGAATTATATTTGCACCCCTTTAAGGATTAATGAATTAATAATCAGGGTCGGGCACCCTACAAATTAATGTGATATGCCAGTTAAAATTAGATTACAAAGACACGGTAAAAAAGGAAAGCCATTTTATTGGATCGTTGCAGCAGATGCACGAGCAAAAAGAGATGGTAAATACTTAGAAAAATTAGGAATCTACAATCCTAATACCAATCCAGCAACCATTGAAGTAAATCTTGACAATTCTGTACAGTGGTTACAGAACGGTGCGCAACCTACTGATACCGCAAGAGCGATTTTATCGTACAAAGGTGTTTTATTGAAGCATCATTTATTAGGCGGACTTCGAAAAGGTGCTTTAACCGAAGAGCAAGTAGAAGAAAAATTTGCTGCTTGGATGGAAGAAAAAGAAAAGGCAGTTGCTGCTAAGGTAGGCGGGCTTGACAAAGCAAAAGCTGACGCTAAAGCTGCAGCGCTGAAAGCTGAGAAAGAAGTTAATGAAAAACGTGCATTGGCTGCTGCTGAAGCTGCTTTGCCAGAAGAACCAGAGGTAGTTGAAGGTGAAATTGAAGTTACTGAAACTGCTACCGAAGAAGCTCCGGCTGTTGAAGCTGCCGCTGAAGAAGTAAAAGAAGAAGCTCCAGCTGCTGAAGACAGCAAAGAGGAAGAATAAATAACTTTAAGAAACGATGCGAAAAGAAGATTGCTTCTATCTCGGTAAAATCGTTTCAAAATATAGTTTCAAGGGCGAGGTACTCGTGAAAATCGATACGGATGAACCCGAATTATACGATCAACTGGAATCAGTTTTTGTTGCCTTGCGTAACAATCTGGTTCCTTTTTTTATTTCCAATTGTCGCTTACATAAATCTCAATTATTACGTATTGACTTCGAAGATGTCAGTTCAGAGGACGACGCCGATAAAATTATGGGATCTGAACTTTATCTTCCACTTTCCTTTTTACCAGAATTGACTGGAAATAAATTTTATTTTCATGAGATCATTAATTTTAAAGTAATCGATGATGTTCATGGAAATATTGGTGTCATACAAAGTGTAAATGATACCACATCTCAGGCGCTCTTTGAAATTCTTAAAGATGGCAAAGAGGTATTGATACCGATTAGCGATAATATTATTACCAAAGTAGACCGAGAAAACAAAACCATATTTGTCACTACTCCTGAGGGACTTGTTGACCTCTATCTCGGTAATTAACTATCAATCAACTAGTTTTATCTGTTAGTTTTTACACTATTCTATGTTGTTTGCAGTTTCAGAGCATTGATTAGTCTAAAAAAATACTTCAGGTTTTTCTAATTTATGTAATTTAAGCATACTCAACAAGCTTTCTACATTTCTAAAATTTTTATACTACAGCGATGTGTTAGTTTGAAAGAGCTTAACAAAAATGATAAGTTAATGGGAATAAAAAATATTAATTTGATATCGGTTCTTTCTAAGAGCTATCACTTCTTATTTGTATTTATTATTGTATTTGCAGCTAGTTGCAATTCTAAGAATTCATCGAACAAACTCGTTTCTATAAACGAGGGCGATAAAAAATTGCCTGAAGTAGTAGATT
>CALHCJ010000092.1 GCA_937936275.1 uncultured Flavobacteriaceae bacterium | reverse complement strand
TTTTCATGATTTCATTGATTGATGATGATGTGATTTGCCTACCGTGATTAGCGGTTAAAGTGTCGATATTGAGCCCATTGCGCTCTTTTACTACTTCTTAGTGTTGAAAAATACTGTCCTGTCTTTGACTCTGTTGCTGTTCTATTAATTGATGCTTTCATGATTGTTGTTTTTTGATGTGATTGATACTTGTTTTTTGATTGTGATGAATCGTGATTAGCGATTAAAATTTCTGTATTGAGCCCATTGTGCTCTTTTACTACTTCTTAGTGTTGAAAAATACTGTCCTGTTTTTGACTCTGTTGCTGTTCTATTGATTGATGCTTTCATGATTATTGTTTTTTTGATATGATTAATACTTGTTTTTTGATTGTGATGAATCGTGATTAGCGATTAAAATTTCTGTATTGAGCCCACTGTGCTCTTTTACTACTTCTTAGTGTTGAAAAATACTGTCCTGTTTTTGATTCTGTTGCTGTTCTGTTGATTGATGCTTTCATGATTTTATGTTTTAAAATTATTTCTTGTTTGATGATGGTTCAAAGATGCTGCGATTTGCTTCGAATAGAAAATTGAAAGTACTGAGCTGTATTTTTTATAGTCTCAATTGTAATTATTTTCTATCTAAAAGGTTTTAGCGGTTAAAATTTCGGTATTGCGCCCACTGTGCCCTTTTACTACTTCTTAAGGATGAAAAATATTGTCCTGTTTTTGATTCTGTTGCTGTTCTACTGTTTGATGCTTTCATAATATTATTGTTTTTAAGGTTGGAATTACATATCGTTTGTGACATGCTTACAATAAATAGACGACGCATAAATCATTTTGTTACAGTACTATGCATAAAAAGGTACTATTTAATAGATAATTTAACATTTTAATCTCTTCAAAATATCATAACAATTTGATTTTTAAATGTTTATAAAATATTTTATTTTAGATAAAATTTAAAATTTTATCTAAAATGTATCTCATTTTGCCTTTTTTCGATACTCGCGAAAACTTTATTTAGTGTTAAACGCGGTAAAATGGTTTCTAAAAAGACACTTGCCTAACAATACAAAAGCGAGATACTGATAAGAGAAACGTAGATTTGAAAAAGTATACCTTATTATATATACAGATTTGTAGCGTAATTCAAATCAGGTACCAAATGAATAAAAAAAATAGTACTGAAAAAGAAAGTAAATGGAGATCTAATAAAAACTTAAAATTGAATCTTGCATAGAAAGAGGTGAAGATGATCCTCTTAAATTATAGTAACAAGAGAAAAGCAAAAGAGCTTCTGACAGAGATCGTGGTTTGATAAAAATTTTTGATTACAAATCAAATTAAAAACTTTTATTCCACAAAAAAACCCACAAAAGTGGGTTGTCTTTCATCGGAAAAAAAATTATATTTCTTCTGCCAACCAAGCTTTCATCATCCAAACTGTTTTCTCTTGTTCAGTAATGAAATCACTCATCATACTGTTGGTACCCTCATCGTTAGCGTCATCCGAAGCGTCTAATATTCTTCTTTCAATGATTAAAAGTTCTTTTAACGAATCAACGATCAAACGAATTGCTTCTTCATCTTTGGTAATATTTTTACCTACAGGAACGTTAGAATTCGCACTATAATCTTCAAATGTATGAAGCGGAACTCCGCCTAAAGTCAATATACGTTCAGCGATTAAATCTACTTTTAAGTTCGCTTCTGTATATAACTCCTCAAATTTCACATGCAGATCGAAAAAACGCTTTCCTTTAATATTCCAATGAATTCCTCTTAGATTTTGGTAATATCTTTGAAAGTTAGCCAATAAGATATTTAATTCTTTGCTTAACAATTCCGACTTGTCGGCACTTAGACCTATACTATTTAGTTTCATTGATCTCTAATTTGTCATAAAGATAGGGTATAATAGTTCTAAAAATGATAGATATTATTGATAGTTTTTATATATTTATTGCTTAAAATTATGGGTTATGACGATTACTCAATTACAATATGTTTTGGCGGTAGCTGAATATCAAAATTTCACTTTAGCTGCACAGAAAAGCTTTGTTACACAACCTACGCTGAGTATGCAAGTACAGAAGCTTGAGGATGAATTAGACGTGCTGATTTTTGATCGTGGTAAAAAGCCTATCGCGGTTACTGAAGTTGGACAAAAAATAGTCGCTCAAGCGAAGAATATTGTTAACGAAGCCTCTAGAATTACAGATATCGTTGATCAAGAGAAAGGTTTTATTGGTGGTGACTATACTTTAGGAATCATTCCGACCGTTATGCCGACCTTGCTTCCTATGTTTCTAAAAACTTTTATTAAAAGATACCCGAAAATCAATCTCATTATTAGGGAGCAAAGCACGGAAAGTCTTATTCGAAATATTCAAGATGGACATTTAGATGCAGCTATTGCCGCTACCCCATTAGAAATTGAATTTATCAAAGAACGCCCTTTGTATTATGAGCCCTTTGTTGGCTATGTACCTAAAAATCATCGCTTAGGAAATCACGCCACATTAACCCCAGAAGACTTAGATGTTTCTGATGTCTTACTTCTACAAGATGGTCATTGTTTTCGCGACGGAGTAATCAATCTCTGTAAGGCGCCTAAAGAGTTAGGCAAAGAGCATTTTCAATTGCAAAGTGGTAGTTTCGAAACTTTAGTAAATTTAGCAGATGAGGATATGGGGATGACTTTGTTACCTTATCTCAACACCTTAGAGCTGGATACGGATAAAAGTAAAAATTTAAAATATTTTGAAAACCCTTCTCCTGCGCGTGAGGTTAGTTTAATATATCATAAGTCTGAACTCAAAATACAAATTACAGAAGCGCTTCATGACGTCATTTCAGGAATTGTACGAGGTGCGATTGCATTTCAAGATGTAAAGATAATCAGTCCTTTAGGCGGAAAATAAATATGAAAAAAAAATTATTAAGAAAATCAAAAAAGCCCTGACAAAAGTGTCAGGGCTTTTTTTATGCTTTTAAATAAATTAGACTTTGTTGTAGTTCTGGTTTATCAGTAATGAACTGTTGTAACCAATCTTTCAATTCTTCAATTTCGTGGGGGAGTAAATTTGAAATCGCTTTTTTTAGTTCTTTGCAAAATAGCTTCGTATCGAAACTCACTTTTCTGAGTACCGTTTTAGTGTACTCAAGCATTGCTCTAGCCATATTTCAAAATGTTTAATTAATTAGGTTGAAAACTCACTTTTCATTTCATAAAGTTAAACAGAAAAGCCTATTAGTTATTGCTCCGTTATTGTTAAAAATTAAATAAATTCTTGTTAAAATCAGTAGACGTTGTAAACCGCTATTTTCCTATTTTTAGACTATGAAAAAAATAATGGTCTTACTATCCCTATGCGGCTTAATTGTAGGGTGTGCTGGTGCAAAAAAAAAGATTCAAAAACGCACCAACAAGGTCATAATGTCAGCGTTTTATGATTCTCAATTTACAGGGTTTTTGGTGGTAAATGCAGATAATAACGATACGTTGTACAATTTCAACGCTAAAAAGTATTTTACCCCAGCCAGTAATACCAAAATATTTACACTTTTTACAGCGCTAGAATTACTTCCTGAACGTATACCTGCCTTAAAATATATTGCACAAAAAGATACCTTATATATAGAAGGTACCGGAGACCCTACACTTTTACATAGCTATTTCGCACATAACAATACTCTTGATTTCTTAAAGGGGTACCCAAATATTGCAGTTCATTTAAACAACAGTCGACAAGAAAAATACGGTCCGGGTTGGTCTTGGGAAGATTATGGGTACTATTACCAACCAGAAATGGGCGCATTACCTATGTATGGTAACGTAACTACATTATATAATAATGACGGGCTCAAAACAAAGCCTATACTTTTCAAAGACTCGGTAATGCCTATGAATTATAATAGGAACCGAGAAATGGAAAAAAATCAGTTTTATTTTTCTGCAGCTAGAAAAGACACTGTTGAAATTCCATTTCGAACCAGTGCTTCCTTAACAAAAGCAATGCTAGAGGGTCAACTCAAAAAAAAGATAAATATCATTGCTAAAATGCCGGAAGATAAGAAAACGGTGTTGTACAGCGTTCCAGTAGATTCAGTTTATAAACGAATGATGTATAAGAGTGATAATTTTATTGCAGATCAACTATTATTACTTAGCTCTTCTACCCTATCTGACACCTTAAGTAGCGCTACAGCACGTAAACACACGCTGGAAAATCAATTGCTAGATTTAAAGCAACCGCCCAGGTGGGTTGACGGATCGGGACTCTCCCGTTACAATTTGTTTACTCCCGAATCGATGGTTACCGTTTTAAGTAAAATGTATGGGAATGTTCCCCGCCAACGTTTGTTTAGTTTTTTCCCTGTGGGAGGAGCATCAGGTACGCTCGAAGACTGGTACGCGGGTAACCCAAAACCATACATCTATGCTAAGTCAGGAAGTTTAGGAAACAATTATTGCCTCAGCGGATATCTGCTTACAAAGTCTGGCAAGACTTTAATCTTTAGTTTCATGAACAATCACTTTAGACATCCATCATGGGAAGTAAAGAAACAGATGGAACAAATTTTTGAGCAAATTAGAGATACTTACTAGAATTGTCTCTGTATCTATTTCTTTAACTCACTAAACTGCTCCATGAGCACTTTCAACTTAGGCTTAATATAGGTTTTACAAAATGGTTTTTCCTGATTTGAATAATAGTAGTTATGAAATTGTTTATCTGAAGACTCAAAACTCTTAAAAGGTAAAATTTGAGTAACCAACGGTCTTTCAAACTCCAATTGCAATTCTTTCAACACTAGATTCGCCAAAATGGTTTCTTCGGTATTAAAGGTATATACAGCGGAACGATATTTATCACGCATGGAATGATCAGAAGCACTTTCATGCGTATACAAGTGAATAGAAATCAAGTCTCGTAATGTAATTATTTCTCTATCGTAATGAACAATTACAGCTTCTGAAAGAGAACTATTTTCCCCTTCAGACGCTACAAATCCTTGTTCCACTTTCTGAACTCCTTTTAAAGACAGAAAAACGGCTTCAGTACACCAATGACAGCCTCCGCCTAAAGCAATTTTTTCTAAATTTTCCACATCAATTGGTCGTGAAAGTTTGCACAACATAACATGCCTAGAAATCAATTATTGAAAATACCAGACAAGGCTGCATACTGAAGTAATATAATGGTTTTTGAGTCCTTAATTGCTCCTGTTGAAATCATAGCCAATGCATCTTCAAAGCTATATTCTAATACTTCAATGTTTTCAGTCTCATCAGCAGCACCTCCCCCTTCATTAACTTTCATTTGATCTTCATAAACACCCAAGAATAGATAAAGTATTTCGGTAACCGAACCCGGACTCATATAAGTCTCCATGACCTTTTGAACATTTTCGATACGATAACCCGTTTCTTCTTCAGTTTCTTTCCGTATACAATCTTCAGGGTTATCACCATCTAAAAGTCCTGCGCAAACTTCGATCATCATTCCATCTTCATTTCCATTGACATAAGTGGGCATTCGAAATTGTTTTGTTAATATGACTGTACCTTTTTCTTTATTGTAGAGTAGAATTGCGGCTCCATTTCCACGATCATAAGCTTCTCGCTGTTGTTCCTCCCAAGAACCATCCTCTTTTTGATATTCAAAAGTGAATTTATTTAGAGTATACCAATTGTCAGATAGCAATTCTTTCTTAATATTTCGTACGCGATCATTTTTCATAAGAGCAATTTACAAACTGCTTTAAGAATCTCTGTCGCAGCAATCTTTTTTTATTGAATAAAGGTTAAAATTTTATTTAGGATAAAAAGATGACCGCTGCTTTTAAGTTCCACTGCTTACATGCAAATTTGCCTATAATATCGTATTTTCAAGCATTCTAAATAAACCCTATGAAATTGACCAAAACCATTTTCTGGTGCATGGCATTGAGCCTTGTTCTTTTGTCTTCTTGCTCTAGCCCTACCAAAGAAGCTGCAACATTATTAATATATGGAGGCCCTATTTACACTGTAGATTCAACTCAGACTACCGTTGAAGCTGTAGCAACGAAAGACAATATTATTCTCTTTGCAGGCAATCTTACTGAAGCGGAGCTGTATAAAGATGATAAAACCCAGATTATTGATTTAGAAGGTAAAACAATGACGCCTGGTTTAATTGAAGGGCATGGGCATTTTATGGGCCTTGGTTATAACGAATTGAATCTTGACCTTATGAATACTAAGAGTTATCAAGAAATCGTAGATGCTGTAGCTGAGAAAGTAAAAACTACACCACCAGGTGAATGGATTGTTGGCAGAGGATGGCATCAGAGTAAATGGACAACAATGCCAGAAGAAATGGTAAAGGGTTTTCAAACGCATGATCTTCTCAGTAGTGTTTCTCCTGATAACCCTGTGTACTTAAGTCATGCTAGCGGCCATGCTGGTTTTGCAAATGCGAAAGCCATGGAAATTGCTGGTTTACAATTACTACCTAAAGAAGGTATTGATCAGTTCGAGGTGGAAGGTGGTGAGGTCATGCGCGATCAAATCGGAAGACCTACAGGAATTTTTAACGAACGTGCACAAACGATAATTCGAAAACATATTCCCGAGACTACCACCGAGAAAAACAATCAAGCTTTTGAACTAGCAGTGGCAGCTTGTCACAGAAATGGTATCACTGGTTTTCATGATGCCGGCATAGGTAAAGAAACTATAGCACTTTATGAGGCAATGAAGACAGCAGACAAGATGAAAATTCGAATGTACGCTATGCTTACAGGATGGGATAAGGATTTAGTAACAGAATGGTATAAGAAAGGCCCTATGGTGGATCCAGATCATTTAGTCACCATCCGCTCAGTAAAACTGAATTGCGACGGTGCCTTAGGCTCTAGAGGGGCATGGCTGCTAGAACCCTATACAGATCGACCAGACCACTTTGGTCATGAGACTTTACCGATGGATTTTGTAAAAGAGACGGCGCTTAATGGGTTGAGAAACGGTTTTCAAGTTTGTTCTCACGCTATTGGCGATCGCGCAAACCGTGAAATTCTTGACCGATATGAGGCTGCTCTGGAGGAGGTAACCGATGCCAATACCGATCATCGATTTCGTATTGAACATGCACAACATTTACATCCTGATGATATTCCACGTTTTGCTGAACTAGGGGTAATTCCAGCGATGCAAGCAGTGCATATGTCATCAGATAGACCATGGGCTATTGACCGATTGGGTGAAAAACGTATCAAAGAAGGTGCGTATATGTGGCAAGATTTATTACAAAGTGGCATTCCAATAGTCAACGGAACGGATGTGCCTGTAGAACCATTAAACCCCATAGCGAGTTTATATGCTAGTGTCAGTCGAAAAACGTTGAAAGGAACTCCCGAAGGAGGTTTTGAGCCTGAGCAGAAAATGACCAGAGCACAAGCATTAAGATCATATACCTTAGACGCTGCTTATGGTGCCTTTGAGGAAGATATTAAAGGTTCTATTACCGTTGGAAAACTTGCAGATTTCACGATTTACAACCAAGACTTGATGAAAGTACCTGAAGACGATTTCTTAAAAACAGAAATTGCTATGACCATATTTAACGGAGAAGTAGTTTATACCATTCAAAAATAGTCTTAAGAACTATACAAACCCATACTATGAAAATACGAACAACATTTTATTGTGTACTATCGCTGAGCTTTATTCTTTTAAGCTGTAAAGAGAATAGTTCTAGTACCAATAAGTCGAAAGAACTCCCTCGAATAGCAATTGCCGGTATCGGTATAGAGTCTAGTACTTTCTCTCCTGCGCAAACCCACGAGGAAGCCTTTCACGCACGTCTTGGCGATTCTATCTTTGCGCGATACCCCTTTTTTGCTGAAGGAACAGATATTCGAAAAAGAGCAGATTGGGTGCCTACGCTACTAGGTAAATCGCTACCAGGTGGAATTGTAACACGAGAAGCTTATGAGTCAATGGTTGCGAAGACCTTAAAAATGTTAAAAGAAAAAGGACCCTACGACGGACTCTTTTTTGATCTTCACGGTGCTATGAGCGTGGTAGGTATAGAAGATGCGGAAGGAGATTTTATCACACGTATTCGTGAAGTATTGGGTACAGAAGTACTTATTTCTACTTCTATGGATTTACATGGCAATGTGTCTAAAACACTTGCAGAGCATAGCGATTTAATCACTTGCTACCGCATGGCTCCCCATGAAGATGCACTAGAATCCAAGGCAAGAGCAATTACCAACTTATTAGACCGATTAGAAAGTGGTAAAGGAAAACCAAAATACAAAGCTTGGATTCCTGTTCCTATTTTACTTCCTGGTGAAAAAACAAGTACGCGTATAGAACCTGGTAAAAGTCTATATGCAAAAATTCCGGTTGTCGAAAACCAAGAAGGTGTTATTGATGCAGCGATTTGGATTGGTTATGCGTGGGCAGATGAACCTCGTAATCATGCCGTAGTTATGGTTACTGGAGACGACAAAGATCAGGTTACTACTGGAGCAGAAGAGTTGGCTAACGCTTTTTGGGATGTACGAAACGAATTTGAGTTTGTGGCTCCCGTAGCAACCTTGGAAGAGAGTCTTAAAATGGCTCTCGCGAGTAAAGAAAAACCTTTCATTATTAGTGATATGGGCGATAACCCGACTGCAGGAGGTGCTGGTGATGTCACCTGGACACTTGAAAAACTATTAGATCGTGCCGAATTTAAAACTGAAAACGGACCTTCCTTAATATATGCGTCCATTCCTGGTCCTGACCTTATTGAGGAAGCTCTAAAAGTTGGTGTTGGTGGAAAAGTATCCGCTTTGGCGGGAGCTCAAGTCGATGATCGCTTCGCTCCTCCCCTAAAACTTGAAGGAACTATTACAGCAATCAAAAAAGGTGACCGCGATGCAGAAGTAGAAGTGGTTGTACAAATTGGTAGCATCAGCGTAATTGTAACTAAAAAACGAAAGCCTTATCATCAAGAAGCAGATTTCACCGATTTAAATTTGAATCCGCGTGAAGCAAACATCCTAGTTGTTAAGATCGGATATTTAGTTCCTGAATTATACGATATGCGCAAAGGATGGATTATGGCTTTGACCCCAGGTGGTGTAGACCAAGATTTAGAACGTTTAGGATATCAACATATAAAGCGACCGATGTTTCCTTTAGATGCTGATATGGAAGATCCAGATTTGAGTGCACAGCTGATTTCTGCTTCCAATGAATTGAAACAAGTGCGGTAAATGCGACAAAAGGATTTCTAGCTTGAGGACGGTCATGAAGAATCTAAAACTAAATACTTCTAGTAAATACCACTTCATTATAGCTTTAATAATTGGCCTTTGGTTAGTGATATTCTTAGTGCTCATCGCACCTTTTGATGCGTCTGACTTATCTTTTTCAATTCGTCTTCAAATTTTACCTCCTTACGGAATTATTACGTTTTTGGCTTATACAATATTAATTCCCTTTCAAAATTGGGTTTTTAACCAGCGAGGACAATGGAATCTTGCTTTAGAATTTATCTTTATAGGTCTCTTCAATATTCTTGCACTAATAGGAAGTTTTGCCTACTACAAGACAGATATTATTAATGGGTTATATAATTTTATAAAATTCACTTTTGAAGTATACTATCCCATATTTTTCATTCTTCTCCCTATGATTTTGTTTTTGCGTTGGTGGACGAATAAAAAAGGAGTTGAAAAAAGTTTGAATAAAATAGTACTTAAAGGAGAAAACAAATTAGATGTGTTACGAATTTCCCTGAACGACTTGATTTGTATCTCAAGTGCCGACAACTATGTTGAAGTGTCTTATTTAATAGATAATACGTTACATAAAAAGTTGTTACGAATTACTTTAAAGAATGTTCATCCCCAAATTCCTAGTCTACTAAAAACACATCGGTCCTACCTCATAAATCCAACACATTTTAAAGATTGGAAAAACCCTAACACAATATATGTATCCCAAATAGAAGTGCCAGTATCCAAGAACTATAAAAAAGATGTGCTTGCAATACATAATCATTCATCCCTAAAAGCCAGTAATTCACCACAATCCTAGTGAAACTGAAGGTTGTAAAGGCACTTGTTTCTAATTTTGAATTATCCTTTAATATTAAAAATATGAAACAATTAGTCTTATTTGCCCTATTTTTATTAATCTGCACTTGCTCCTCAAATGCTCAAAACAAAACTCTTCAAAGCCAACTCGATGAAATAGTATCAGAAAAAATGGTTGTAGGTGTCGCGGCAGGGTATTCCGTTGATGGTGCCATTATCGAGCAGATTGCAGCAGGATACGCTGACCAAAAAGCAAAAAAAAAATTTGAATGTACCACCAAGGTACGAATGGCTTCTATTGCAAAACCAATGACTGCATTGGCTATCATGCAATTGGTGGAACAAGAAAAAATAGATTTAGACGCGCCTATTCAGAATTATATCCCCGATTATCCAAAACACGCAGAAACCCAAATTACAGTAAGACATCTGTTGTCTCACACTTCTGGAATAGCAGGTTATAAAGATGGTAAGGAATCTAATACAACAACAGAGTACCGTTCTCTTTATAATGCTTTGAGTTTATTTAAAGATAGAGATTTATTGTTTGAGCCTGGAACGCAATACTCCTACACTACCTATGGATATACAGTTTTAGGTGCTATTTTAGAAGCCGTAACCAAACAAACCTTTGAAGCTTATATGCATGAACACATTTTCACAAAAGCTGGAATGGAAAACACCGGTGTTAAAAAATATGGAATAGCGTTAGAAAACGAATCAAAATTATATAGCCGTAAGAATGGAAAAGGGAAGGCAAAACCAGCCCAAGAAAATAATTTAAGTAATAGAATACCTGGTGGCGGATTTTACACCACGGTAGCTGATATGCTCAAATTCGGAAACGCTGTAATTGACCATATTTTTGTAAAAAAAGAGACACTTGAGGTAATGAGAGAACACCATAGTTTAGAAAAAGAAAATAACGCCTATGGTTTTGGTTGGTTTTTATATAATCCAAAACCTAATGAAGGAGCTATCATAGGTCATTCTGGTGGACAAACCGGATCCACTTCATTTCTGTTTATCGTTCCAGAAAAGAGAGCAGTAAGCATAATTCTTGCCAATACTTCAAGAGCAGGTTCTAGCATTGATCCTATCGCTGTTCACTTATTACACAAGTCTATAGAAAAAGATAAAAAACAAAAATAGCTTTCAGAAAATAGTTCAGACCGTTACCGCTTGGTTCAAATATCTACGAAACGGAAGCATTTCTTTATATACCTTTATTACTTGCTTTTCAAAATCTGCTTTGAAAATCTCTTTTGTAGAAAATTCGGAAGCTACGGCAAAAGTTTTATTTCGGAGTAAATCAATATGAGGATGATCATTTGAAAACCCTTTCGGTGAATTGGTTAGTTTAGTATCATTCCACAAACCCCCAAAAGTCTGTTTGAATGAATTTTTGTTCAATATTTTTTTTAGTTCTTCTCCGTCGTAGTCAATAGCTTCGCGAATGCTTCTTAATCTTTTCGGATCTGGTCGCCACAAGCCTCCAGCATACATACAACGCTCTATACCGATTTCGATATAAAAGTCTCCGGTGTTTGGTCGTTTATCTAATCCTGCACCAAAATGATCTTTATAAACAGGCTTGTTTGGGTGGAACATGAGATTGTTATTGATGCGATTGATACCTTTTTTACCCGGTGTGTCGTAGTAGTCGTCATCAATATCAGCAAGCTTAGCATTCATTTGGTCTAACCAACCCACAAAATCTGAACGTACTTCTTTGTACCA
>CALHCJ010000091.1 GCA_937936275.1 uncultured Flavobacteriaceae bacterium | reverse complement strand
ATACTTACCGCGAAAGCAAGGGCATTACAGGCGGGTCGTTTGAGTGTGACTATCGAAGATCTAAAACATGTCGCCTATCCTGTATTAAGACATCGTGTGATCGTAAATTTCAAAGCCGAAGCTGAGGGTCTAACCTCTGATAATGTCACAGCACATCTTTTGAAAAATGTTATATAGTACTTAAAAGAGTAACCGTGAAACAAGATTATCGTGAATTATTGCAACCGAAGATAATCAACAGTCTTTCAGGGCTTTCGTTGATTGCTAGGGTAGTGGTGGATGGTTATTTATCTGGACTCAATCAAAGTCGTCGTGTTGGCGCAGGTTTAGAATTTAGTCAATACAGAGGTTATGAATCTGGAGACGACCTTCGTTTGCTAGATTGGAAAATGTTAGCGCGTTCTGGACGCTATTATATTAAACAATCGGAAATTGACACCCACATTACCGTGAAATTTATATTAGATGCAAGTAAATCGATGTTGCATCGCGAAGGGGAGCTTTCGAAGTTAGACTATGCTAAAGTGGCTATTGCTTCTCTGGCCCAATTAGCGCAAAATCAAGGAGATCAAATCGGATTGTTTGCTCTGAACAGTTTAGGAGTAACTCATGTGCTTCCTGTACTCCAAAAACAGCAGTATACTCGATTTATTCATAATTTAATAGAAGTAGCTGCTGACGGAAAATGGTCAGAACAAAATTTAGAGTTTAATAAGTTACACGATCAAAGTAGAAAGGAACTGTTATTTTTTCTTACTGATTTACATCAAGAGACTAAAGAGCTGACCGATATGGCTAAACGTCTAAAAACAAGTCGTAATGAAGTAATTGTACTTCAGATTCTTGGAGAAAGCGAGCTTGAATTTGATTATCAGGGTTACGTGGTTTTCGAAGACTTAGAAACGGGAATAAAGGTTAAAGTAGATGCAAAGACTGCAAAAGCAAATTATTTAAAACAACTACAAGATACGATACAAACAACGAAGGATATTTTACTTTCAAACGGTATTGGTTACCATCTGTTTAAATTAAATGATCCGATTGCAGATGCGTTAACCCTCTTTTTAAAGCAAAGGCAATACTTACTGTAATGGAGTTTCTAAACGCAACATATCTATGGGGTTTTTTGGGAATTCTACTTCCAGTGGCAATTCACCTATGGAGTCGCAAGAAAGTTGTTACTATAAAAGTTGGAAGCATCAAATTATTACAAGCTTCTGAACCCAAACAAAATAGTAATATAAAATTAAATGAGTGGTGGTTATTAATTTTAAGAATACTTATGGTTGCCATGTTAGTTCTAATTCTTTCTGAGCCAGTACTTAATAAAAGGATTGAAAAGCAATCTGTTAATTACCTTGTTGAGCCTAGTTTGCTGAATGACGATCGGTTGAGTTCATTTTTAGACACTATTTCTGAAGAAAAGGTTCGACTACTTACAAAAGATTTTCCGTATGCAAAAGATTTTAAAAGCTACGAATATCCTAAAGTTCCAAAGTATTGGCAATTAGCACAAGAAATTCAAAAAATTAACGCAGATAGTATAGTTGTTTTTTCTAAGGGATATCTGAAAGGAGTAAAAGGCAGACGACCAAGTATTCGAGCTAATACAAAATGGATTGTCTTAGCATCTGAAGACGTGTTAGAAACTCCAATAGCGGCAAAACAAAAACAGAATGATTTCGAAATAACAGCTGTGGTTAGTAGCGCGAATTTTTTGATGTTTAAAAAAGATTCGATTTCAGAGAAAAACGATCTGTTGGAATTTAACGTAAGCCAAGACAGTGTACATTTGATTTCTTCCAAAACAGACTGGTTGCCTTTAACCAGCAATGAGACTTTAAGCGTGGGTATCCTATCCAATGACTCCTTACCAGAACAGATGTACTATTTTAAGGCTGCTTATCGTGCTATTTCCAAATTTTTAGATCAGCCTATCGAAATTATAGTAGATCCTGAGGGAATAAGTCTAAATGACTTAAATACCCTTGTGATTTTAAATGACAGTCTCCCTCTAGATGTTAAAAGAAATATATTGGTCTACAAGCCAGACGCTTTGGCAAATCAATTGATTGAGTCAGGCACAACAAGTAATTCATTTTATCTCACAGAGCTTTTAAATAGTGAAAATATTGTAACGAATCGATTTGCTGACCAATTATTGCTTTTGTTGAATACAGATAAAAGTATAGATGAATATATTCAAAACTATGACCAAAGAACTTTAGCTGAAAGTGATTTGCAGCCGTTACACATAGCAGATTCTACGGTAAAGAATAGCATTCAATTTTTTGAAATGAGTTCTTGGCTGTGGTTATTTTTAATTCCAATAGTCATTGTTGAACGTATTTTATCTAGAATAAGAAAACAATGAAACAAAACGGTAGGCATGCATTAAAAAGGTTTCAAAAGCGATGGCAGCTCTTTGCTTTAGCTGAGCTGCTTATGTATGCTTTTGGACTTGTGCTTATGATTCATTCAATATTTAGGTCGTGGTGGATTACGGGTGTATCTTTTTTATGCATTCTTTTTCTGTTGTTAATATTGAAAAATCCTTGGCGATTTACAGCTGAGCATGTTTCTCAATTTGTAGATAAAGTATTGAAGAGTGCCGAGAATAGTTCCACCCTGCTATTAATTCCAGAAGAAAAACTATCGAATTTAGCGCAGTTGCAAAAGGCCAAAATTTCTGATCAACTAGCTTCAGATTTAAATCATTTACAGCCAAAAGTAAAAGTCAAAACAGCACTTTTAGTTCTGGTTTTTTGTACGATTTTGGCTGGCATTTTGTATACCACGAACATTTTTGAAAAGTCGAGTATCAGCGAAATAAAACCAGCAGGTCATAGAACCATCGTTTTTCAAGCTTTAGACACTACTAAAGCACAGCTCGAACCACCTGTAATTACGAAACAACAACTTCGAATAGATTATCCTAGCTATACCAAATTACCCTCACGGACTACATCAAACATGAACGTGAAAGCACTCAAAGGTTCGAATATTCGCTGGAATATCTTCTTTGATACACCAGTAGATAGTGTTTTTTTAGAAGTTGACGCAACTGCATATTCCATGCCTAAGAAGAACGAAAGCTATACTTCAAATAGAAATGTATTTGAATCCAGTTTTTACAATTTTAAGTTCAAAGACCGAACTGGCGGTGAGTATGTATCTGATCTGTATGCTTTGGAAGTTATTCAAGATGAGGTGCCTGAGGTTGAAATTCAAAATTTAAAACAGTTTAGCACAGTTGAAATTGGAGGAGATAAGGTGTTAAAATTCAATGCTTTATTGTCCGATGACTTCGGAATAGCAAATGCTTATATTATCGCCACCGTTACAAAGGGTCAAGGAGAGTCTGTTAAGTTTCGAGAAGAACGATTAACCTTTGATTCCGGTTTCAATAAAGGAGGAAAGAAGCTCAATCTAACAAAAACCATAGACTTAGATGCCTTGAAGATGGAACCGGGTGATGAGCTCTATTTTTATGTGGAAGGAATAGATGTCAAGCAACCAGAAGCAAATCGATCACGAAGTGAAACCTATTTTGCAGTCATAAGAGATACAACCACATATCAATTTGCTGTGGAAGGTACTATGGGAGCTGACTTAATGCCCGATTACTTTAGAAGCCAACGACAACTCATTATAGATACCGAGAAGTTAATAGCAGATAAGAACACCCATAAAAAAACAGTCTTTAATTCAATCAGTAATGAGTTGGGCTATGATCAAAAGGCTTTGCGTTTAAAGTACGGAGAATTTATGGGTGATGAGGCGGATTCAGGAATTCAAGTTACCCAAGAGATTGAAATCGAGGAAAGTGCGAATGAAAATGATCCGTTACAAGATTACACACACGATCATGATGGGAGTAATGAGCATAATTTAGTAGATCATGATCATGGACATGAAGAAGAAGGCGTAGTTGAAAATGAAGAAACTCCATTAGACAGCTATTTGCATAATCATGACGATCCAGAAGAATCAACCTTATTTTCACAATCTTTAAAAAGCAAGCTGCGGCAGGCGATGGCCGAGATGTGGGATGCTGAATTACATCTTCGATTGTACACTCCAGAAAAGTCCTTACCCTACCAATACAGGGCGCTAAAACTAATACAAGAGATTAAAAATAGTGCTCGTATTTATGTGCACCGCATTGGATTTGACCCGCCGCCAATCAAAGAAGACAAACGCTTAACAGGTGATCTAGAAGAGGTTAAAACATTTCAGAAAAAAGAAGATGTAGCCTTAGAAGATAGTTTTGAATCGATACGCAAATCTATAACACGTATAACGGAAATTTTAGCTAAGAATTCTAGAACAAATAAAGCAGACAAAGTTTTGTTTGTAGCCGCAGGAAATGAACTTGCGCGATTGGCCATTCAGAACCCGGGCAAATACTTAGGTACCTTACAACGATTAAAATTTTTATCTGAAAGTGACCAAAGCTCCGTAAAAGAAATGCGAGCAATACAGTTTGGTCTTTGGGAGGCTTTGCCAGCTTTGAAAAAAAGCCCTTCGAAGACAGCGATCTATGAAAATGACATGAATAGTCTAATGCTAAAAGAACTGGAAGCTAATGACTGAATTTAAGCTTTTCCAAAACTCCGAAATGCTCCCCTTGGTTGGCGCTCTTGGAGTGATACTGTGGATCTTTTTTCTTTGGAAAGAATGGCACAAACCATTGAGCAAATTCTTTTATATGAATGGTTTAATTGCCTTGCTAACGATTATTGCGATAGCAATGCTTGCCTTAAAGCCTCAGACTATTTCTGTTTTTAAAGAAATGGGAGTATTGCTTACTGATGAATATCAACAACAGCAATTAGACAGTTTAAAAAAGTTGCAAAAAGATTTAAAAATATATTCATATCAAGAAAACCTTCCCATGGAAGAAGTTCTAGATTCTCTTGGTGGTATGTATATTTTAGGAGATGGCGTAAAACGTTTTGATTTTTGGCAATTCAAAAATAGAGAAGTTACCTATTTGGATGCCGAAATCCCTAAAGGAATTATTCGTTTGAAATATCCTAGCAAAAATAAAATAGGGGAAGATTTAGTTTTAAAAGGTCGTTATCACCGTTCTAAAACTAAAAACAGATTGGTGATACAAGATGGGAGTGGTTTAGGATTAGATTCGGTGGCCCTGCACGGAAACGAATTCCAAGATTTTGAATTAAGGTTACCTTTAAAAACCACCGGAAAATTCGTTTTCCATCTCGCAGAAAAAGATTCATTAGGAGAACTAATTTTAAGTAATCCTATTCCTTTTCAAGTTTCCGCTAGAGATAATTTAAAAATTCTTGTTCTGAATGGCTTTCCTTCTTTTGAGACAAAATATCTCAAAAATTATCTATCAGAGATGGGTCATGAAGTAGTAGTGAGAAGCCAATTTTCTAAAGAAAGGTATAAGTTTGAATACCTAAATACTTCTAGAATACCAATTTATCGTTTAGATGAATCAGTACTTAAACCTTTTGATTTGATGATTATTGATGCAAACTCTTATCGAAGTTTATCAAGAAGTGCTAGAATAGCTATTCAAGAAAGTATTGCCAAAGAA
>CALHCJ010000090.1 GCA_937936275.1 uncultured Flavobacteriaceae bacterium | reverse complement strand
GAAGACTAAAGAAAGGTTTTCGTAATTATCTGGCGGTGAAAGAAGGCTTTAAAACACCTAAGATTTTAGGGAGTCATTCTTACTTTTATCCAATTACCGAACAAAGTCAATTGTCAGATCGAGCTGAATTGGATTGTTATTCAATGTAATTGAAATATTAGCGCCACCAGCACAGATGTATGTTGATTCTTCAAACTCCAAAGTGGGTCCAGTCATGGTGATCTCCATCACCGCAGCATTTATTTCGTTATCTAACAACATATTCAACTTCGAAGCAGAATAAGAATCCATGACTCCTGAAACTGGAACTCCCTTATTGAGCAGCCCAAGACGACCATTATCTTGAATGGTACTGAAAAAACCAGCTTTTAACACTTTAAGCATCCCACTTTATTTTTTCGAGTTTATAAATTCCAACTTCGCCCTCAATTTTATGTAAATCGTGTTCCGCCTTCTCAATTTGATAAAATTGTACTTTATCACCCACGCTTACAAAACAAGGATCTTCACTTTTTGGATTAAACATGGGTACTGAACAATTGCCAATAATATTCCAACCCCCAGGAGATTCTTGAGGATAAATACCCGTTTGCTTTCCTGCCAATCCAACGGCTCCTTTTTCAACGTTAAGTCTGGGAGTTGATTTTCTTGGTACTTCTAGCATTTCAGGTAAGCCTCCGAGATACATGAAACCAGGCAAAAAACCGATACCAAAAACAGTATACACGTGATTTGTGTGCTTTTGAATGATCTCTTCTACGGATAAAGAAAGTTTTTTAGCAACTTCTTCTAGATCGATTCCTAACTCTAAATCATAACAAACAGGCAGTCGCCATAAATATTTGGTTCGAGCTTCTGCATCACCTCTCGCGGCATACCAATCGCCCAATCGCTGTTTTAATTTATTAAAGTCAATCGGTTTTTCTCGAAGTATTAGCGTCAACGAGTTATAGGCAGGTACGATCTCCCATTTCTCAACATTCAAACAATTGCTTTTAAGATAATTGTTAAACTGTAAAATGTCTTCTAATATCGCTTCTTTTACTTCATTTGGCCATTCAATTAGCATTGCATGAACACCAAAGGGTCGAATAGAAAGGGGATAGTTAGTCATGTGTAATTTCGATATTGTATTTCGGTAATTCTACAGAAAGATACATTAAAATTTGTAATGCCGATTTGGTATCACCATGTATACAAAAGGTATCTGCCTTCAATGCAACCATCGAAGAATTTTGGGCTTTTACTTGATGCTTGTTGATGATCAAAAGAAGATGTTGTAAAACTTTTTCAGGATCCTCAATAACCGCGTTCGGTACTTTACGAGATACTAGGCTAAGGTCTACATTATAGTTACGGTCACCGAAAGCCTCATATTTAATAGCAAAGTTTTGTTGCACCGCAAGAGAAGCGATTTTAGAACCATAGGGCACATAGAGAAAAACCTTTTCCTTATACTGTCGAATGGCATCTAAGAAAGTCTTAGCTAACACACCATTCTTTGCGATATCATTATATAAAGCCCCGTGTGGTTTAATGTGATGTAATTTGATGTCGTTTTTATGCAATACAGATGTTAAGCGTTCTAATTGTTGCTGAATACTGGTGATTAAATCATCCGAAGACATTTTCATGGAAAGTCGTCCAAAATTTTCTCTATCAGGATAAGAAGGATGTGCGCCAACCTTCACGCGATATTCCTCAGCTATAGCGACCACTTTAGTCATTGTAGCAATATCACCCGCATGACCGCCACAAGCAATATTACACGAAGAAATTAATGGAAGTAAATCCGATTCATTCCCTATCCCCTCGCCTACGTCACAATTGATGTCGATATATATGCTTTTCATATTAAAAAAGTCCGATTACTTTCAGAATACTCTTGACTCCTAAGACAATTGCCACAATAATAATTCCGATTCCAAGGATATTTTGTATTAAGGTATTGCTATAAGTTCCCATGACGGCTTTCCTATTAACCACCCAAACCAAGAAAACGGCTATTAATGGAAGTAAAATACCATTCGCAATTTGAGCAAATTGGATGATTACGATAGGCTTTATTCCAAAGGACATAAAAATGACTCCTAAACCTAAAATAATCATCCAAACCAATTTGAACTTGAAATGTTTAAAGCCTACTTTCCATCCAAAACAACTATTGGCTACATAAGCTGCGGCCAAAGGTGCCGTGATCGCAGAAGTGACCCCTGCCGCGAAAAGACCAATACCTATGAAATATTTGGCGGCATCACCATACAAAGGTTGTAAGCTTTGTGCTAAATCTATCACACTATTCACTTCACCCCCTTTAATAGTCGTTGCGGCTATTATAATTGCCATTGATACTAAACCACCTAAAGCAATTGAAATATACGTATCTCTCTTCACAGACTTCAAATCATCAGAAGATTTCCATTTTTCACTGACTAAGGAGGCATGTAAAAATAAATTATAAGGTACAACAGTTGTACCGACTAAAGCAACGATGGTTAGTAAACTATCTGTTGGCATGCTTGGCACAAACATTCCTCTTAAAATTTGAACTACATCTGGTTTGGTAATCACAGCGGTTAGCAAAAATGAAATACTCATGACAAGCACTAGGGACACCAGCACTTTTTCTAAAATCTTGTAATTTCCTATATATAAAAGGATAAATGCGCAGCCACCAATAATCCAAGGATAAAATGGTAAATACCCAGTACCGAATAAGGCCTCGAGACCTAAGGTGGCCCCACCGATGTTACCGGCTTCATATGCAGCATTTCCGATAACTATCGCTCCGAAGATAATAGTAATAACCGTAGTTCGTATCCAAGGAGTTTGTAATTCTTGCTTAATCACATCTGCCAAACCTCTTTGTGTTATGATTCCGAGGCGCGCTGCCATTTCTTGCAATATGATCGTAGCCACAATAGAAAGCAACATGGCCCATAAAAGTGCATACCCAAAAGCTACACCGGCAAGCGTACAAGCGGTTACGGTACCTGGGCCGATAAAAGCTGCCGCTACTAAAACACCTGGGCCAATTTTCTTAAACATCTTACTTCAATTATTTTCTAATTCTGTAAATATATAGTGTTCTCATCAATTAAACGTATCGCTTAAATTTTAAAAACAACAAGCAAATTTTAACAAAAATCGTGCAGTTCATCTAAAATATTGCAGTTCGTCTAAAAGTGGGGTGCCGCTTATCGGAATAATATAATATTTCAAAAATGCTGTGGTTATACTAGTCCCAAATCAAAATTAACCTACTTAAATGACCTGTTTAGAATGTAACATAGAACTCGGTTATCTTACCCATAAGAATTCAATGGATTCTTTAGGAATTGAACTATGCGATCAGCATAGATTAAGGATGGAAAAGCTAATCGACCAAAACGGCACCCCCCTAGAAGCCGTTCAGTTGTACTATGGACTGAAGGAAGAGGGTGTCAGCGCCATGTTAGAGTGGTGGGATGGAAAAAAATCAGTAGATATAGCAATATCACGTGTTAAACTCAATATCGAAATTGATTGCGAGTATCACATGATGACTCACGAGCAGGCCATAAACGACTTAGAAGAAGCCATGCATTCTTTTAAAAATGGATTTACAACAATTCGTATTCCTCATGTTTTGATTAAGCACTACTTAAAAGAAACAGTACATAATATTATTGGAATTATGGAAGGGCTTCGCGCCAACATAAAAGCCATTTAACAAAATGAATTATTTATGTCAACAAATAAGAAGATATTGAAGATGCCCCTACGTATTTCATTAGCTATTTTATTATCGGGCATATTAGCCAAAATGTTTGAATGGCCCTACGCAAAAGAAATCATACTCTATAGTTTTTCGGTTATTGGAGTATTGTACGTCGTGCGTTTTTTAAAAAAACCACAAAAACAGTTTGTTGATTACACAAAACTTGTACTTGTCACTTTTTGGTCTATATATGGAGTTTTGACTATTCTTGATTTCTCATACACTTTGTTTTTTCTTATTATTATGGCGATAACCTTCGTAATGTGGTTTGTTATGGAAGGAACCGCATATTTCTTAGACGAAGATCGAAGATCAAAAAACAGTTCTTACCAAATACTATGGAATTTTGCTCTTGTACTTGGTACATTGGGTGTCATCTCAGGAAGCTTGTTAAGAATTTTAAATTGGGATTACTCGGTACACCTGTTATCTTTAGGTATCACCATTGTTGTGGCGTACATTTTGAAAGATGTTTTTGTTCCTGAATCACCAAACAGTGATCAACACAACAATGAAGAGTTTCAACTTTAATGCTAACATTTTATTTCCTTTTCGCTCTAGACCTGTAAATCGCTGATCAATATACGTCTTGGTTTTTGTTCAAGATTAGGGATAGCTATATCTTTACAAAGCTTATAGCACTGTAGGTTAGAATGTTCTGGTAATGAAAAAATTGCAATTTTTAGTAGTCCTCACATCACTTTGCATTTGCTTGTTTGGTTTTTCTCAAGAACCCAACAAAATGCAGCAGGTTCTAGCATCACACGATGCCGTAATGGAAAAAATGCCTGAGCTTGTAATTTTAGTTGGAGAACTACAATCTAAAGCTGACACTACTCACGCTAAAGAAAAATATCAAACCTATATTGATAGCCTAAAATCAGCAAACCAAGCTATGATGTCTTGGATGCAAGGTTTTGGCGAACGTTTTACTACCGATGAAATGATGAAAGGGAAAACCCTTTCTGAAGAAAAGAAGGTATGGCTCTTAGCAGAAGAGCAAAAAATTGAAACCGTTCGCGAAAAGGTAGATCGTAGTATAGATCAAGCCAAGAAAGTTTTACAACACTAATTCTTCAAATACGTGTTTTAAAAGTGCTATTATCATTACAAACAATAAAGTGGTAATACAATTAGGGGGCTTTTTAAGCTCCGAACAATTCTGGACTGGATTTTCAATCCTTTAGAAATACTTTTCTTATTATTCTTCATTACAAAATATACCAAGTTCGCAAGTGGAAGTGATTGGCGAGGCAATGGTAATATTGATGGTGACGAAATCGATCTACTGGATGAAATATGGTGGCTTAAGTATTAATATTTTCAAGTCACAGCGACATTTTTGTTACGGTGTTTCTTTGTACCTTAAGTGGGTAAAAAAGAACAATATGAAAACAATTGATCGTCGTAAATGGTTGAGAACAGTCGGTTTGTCAGGAGGGTTTGCATTGGCAGGCGGATTTGAAGCCTTAGCCATTGAAACCTCAAGAACGCTAATGAGCAATCCGAAGAACGAATTAATCAAACTTAGTTCTAATGAGAATCCGTTCGGTCCTTCAAAAAATGTTCGCGAGGTTATTTCCAACAGTTATGACATCGCTTGTCGCTATCCTTCTGAAAACTTAAGAGGATTGGTAGCACTTATTGCAGAAAAAGAAGGTGTTTCTAAAGATCATGTCGTCGTCAGCGGTGGATCTGGTGAAGGTCTTTGTGCCGCAGGGTTGGTCTTTGGTATGGCTGGGGGAGAAATCATTGCTGCAGACCCCACCTTTGGTCAGATGATGCGCTATGCAGAAAATTTTGGTACGTACATACATAGAGTACCTGTTGATGACAGAATGAATCATGATTTAGATGCTATGGCAAATCGTATTACCGGTAAAACTGGCTTAATTTACATCTGTAATCCTAATAATCCGACAGGCACACTCATAGAACAGAATAGACTTCGCAGTTTTGTAAGCTCAGTAGATGCTAAGGCCATAGTCTTTAGTGACGAAGCTTATTATGATTTTATTACGGTACCAGATTACCCTTCTATGGTAGAATTGGTCAAAGAAGGGCGTAATGTAATAGTCTCCAAAACCTTCTCCAAAGTATATGGCATGGCTGGAATGCGCATCGGATATATGATAGCGCGACCTGATATTGCAACGCGTTTGAAAAAAAGTATCATGGCCAATACCAATATTCTTGCTATTGAGGCTGCCAAAGTTGCGATCAAAGATGATGAATTTTACAAATTTAGTCTTGCTAAAAATGAAGAGGGGAAAAAGATTATCTACGAAACACTAAATGAACTCGGTTTAGAATATATCAAATCACATACTAATTTTGTGTTCTTTAAATCAGGGATACATATAGATGGACTCATTGAAGATATGAAAAATGAGAATATACAAATTGGTAGACCTTTTCCACCATTATATAACTGGGCGCGTATTAGCACAGGCACCATTTCACAAGTTGAACAATTTGGAATAGCGCTGAAAAAAGTGTTAGGCTAAAAGATGTCAGATGTTCTGGCTCAGTTCTTGCTTACAATATGATGGTCTGTTTAACGTTAGTTATCATAAGTTCGATACTGGACTATACATAAGACCAGTAAACTTTTTAGCAATGAAAAACCTAACCATTTTTACCGTTGTCCTTATCCTCTTACAATTCCAATCAATTCTAGCAAAGGATAAAACAGTAGTTGATCATAACTTACAAAGCAATCTTAGAACAGCTATTGAAATTACCTATCCGACGAGTTCAACCGTTTGGACCGCACCCGGAAAGGTAAAAATAGAATGGGTTACCAAGAACATTCCTGAAACTAAAACAATAAAATTCTATCTCTCGAAAGACGATATGGTTGTTCAAGAACTTGGAATTTTTCAAAATACTAGCTTTAAATATGACATTCCTTTAGATCGGGGTCTACCCAATGGAAGTAATTATCGTATTATAGGTATTGAACTGTTTCCAGATGACAAGTACAATATTGCAAAATTTGCTACTCCACTCTTTACAATTAACAAAGCCCCTCGACCTGAAAAAAAGGTGATAGCGGTGGCAAAAGAAGAGCCGATAGTGCGCGAAAGTTTTGATGGTAGAAATATAAACTATGTCAATGAACTTAATGTTAGTTCTGAAGAAATACGGATCAGCCTTTGGGATCATGGCCGCAAAGATGGTGATGTAGTTT
>CALHCJ010000089.1 GCA_937936275.1 uncultured Flavobacteriaceae bacterium | reverse complement strand
ACACCTTTGGATAGTCCATTAGCTAAGGAATTTCTAAAAGTTTCGGACATTGTTGAAGCATACGAGAGTATTCATTATCCCATGGAAGACACAAAACAATAATCATGGAAACCATTATTCGACCAAGAGAAAACAAAAGTGTTCACCTATTTTCCACCTCGAACGCCCCTACCCCATTGTTTATGGGCAAAAGAAGATACTGTATCGGTAAATAGATTCCGATATAGTTAGAATTTTAAAACTATTTTTTCGTTGCTGAAATACTAAAATAATATCTCCTATTAAAATCGATTGCAACGAACGTAAAAATGTTAGAAAGGTTGAAATATAAATGTGTAAAGAGGTATTTGGTGATTCAAAATCAATAAAATGAAATGTTGCCAAAAAATACTATGAAAATGACCTGAATGTTATTTTCTCTAATTCAAACAAAAAGAACCGAATTTTCAATTCGGTTCTTTTTAATCCTTAGAGTGAAACAGTTATCTATATTTCAAAGCTATTTGTCCCAATTGGCCAATAATTTTCACAGAATCTTTCATTGATAATTTAGAATCCTCCATGTGTATCCATCGCTGAAGGGGTTGCTCACAAATGAGGCGTTTAGCTTCTCTCTTGCCATAATATTTTCGCATGCGCATAAAAATTTCAACATCAAAAAGCCACTTGGTAATGAATTTTTTTTCAAATACAAGAGATGCTATTTCTTTGTCCATGATTTTTGCCCCACATTGCGTATCCTTAAATGGCATGCCCAAAATCGTCTGTATAATAAGGTTAATAGACTTGCTAATAATCTTACGGGCAGATTCTTTGGTAATATTGGCTCCCATTCGTGCTATTCTAGAACCACTTACGATTTTAAAATCAGACTTTCCTATGGTTTTTACTAAATCATCAAAATCCCTAAAGTCTGTAGAAAGATCCGCATCTAAATACCCTATAAAATCAAATTCTTTGTTTTTTATCAAATACTGAATGCCTTGTCTTACGGCCTCCGCTTTGCCTCCGTTCTTTTGGCAATCGTAAATTGAAATATTCTCTTCGTTTCCCTCTCTTAGTTTTTCGAGTACCTCCAGTGTATTATCCGTACTACCATCGTTTACGAAACATAAATGATAACCAATATTTTTAGAAAGAAAATCTCTAAACAATGCACTAGATAATCGATTTCCTTCATTATAGCACGGTATCACAACACCTACTCCAAATTGACCGATAATTTTAGTATCAACCTGTGCGTCTCCATAATTCTGTATAAAGTTATTACCAAGAATTCTGTTGATTCTAGCCACCATTTCGTCAAGACTAACGGGCTTTTTCATATAATCGTTTACGCCGAGATTATAACTTTCCAATATTGTCTTTTCACTAGTATTACCCGACATTACCAAAATAGGTATGTGAGATTTCTTAACGATTCTAATATGTTGAATAACTTCAATTCCGGTTAAGTCTGGCATATTAATATCAACAATTACCATATCGGGGTCAAAAGTGTCAATGGCAGCAATACCTGACTTTCCACTATTGGCGGTTTTGACGTCATATCCTAATTCGGTTAATCGTTTCTCTACAGATAGTAGTACTAATTGCTGGTCATCAATAGCTAAAATTTTCATAGGTTAAGTTTTAAATTAAAATCGGTTATATTTTATTATTTATGAAACAAATGTACTTCTCAATACCATCGATTTTTTGCAATAAGAGATAGATGGCAATTTTCTATAGATGAATGGATTTATGGGTTCGATCGATGGTTACCTCTCGATCATACAATATATATACCTTTATATTGTTATAATTTCCTACGTATTAAACAGTGCAACGAACGAATAACTTATTGATTTTAGCCCTCTTTGTAGGTGTCGCATTTCACGGGTCTAGTGTTTTTTTTACATTGGAAACTACTTACGATGCGCTAATTCACTTGTTTTTTGCTGACCACTATGCCCAGAGTTGGTTTGAGCCATGGGACTATAGATGGTATACTGGTTTCACTGTACAGGCCTATCCACCTTTAGTACATCAATCCATTGCTTTACTTTCATATATAGGTGGACTCAAATTCGGATTATTTAGCGTTGCCATGGTTGGTATACTGCTATTTATTACAGGTTCATATAGATTTGGGCTATTGATAACTGGGAATGGAAAAATTGCCGGTTATACAGCCTTGTTGGCAGTCTTCTCATCAACATTTATTGAAACACTACATCTCTTTGGACAATTGCCAAGTATTATAGGCTTATCAGTTTTATTACATGCACTACCGGAAATTTATGCTTGGGTAAAAACCGGAAAACTGCGATATCTTGCAACCAGTCTTTCTTTGATCGCTGTAACGGTAACCTCACACCATGTAACGCCAATATTTGGAATGGTCTTCTTTATATTCCCTTTGCTAGGAATGGTGATCATGGATGCTGCTAAAGATAAGGTGGCAGGCTATAAACAAATTACTTTCGTGATTTTCTGGAACACCTTCAAGAGACTATTTTGGCGTATGGTCACTTTTGGCTTTTCCTCATTGACCTTAATCATCGTTTGCATTCTTCCGTATTGGATTAATTCGAAAAACAATCCAATCACACAAGTACCTATTCCACATGGTTCACGAGATAATTTTCTAGAGGTTACCTCTTCTGGACTTGTCTTTTTTCTTATTCCGTGGGGGATCTTATTGTTTATCCTTCCCTATCTATTTTATCGCTTTTTCAGCAAGCGATATCTATTTTTTGGATTATCTTTTTCATTGCTGACATTACTTGGAACAGGAGGCACTACACCCATACCCCTAAAACTTCTAGGAGAGACCGCTTTTAACATCCTCACATTGGATCGTTTTACATTATGGGCTACGATTATGGCCTTGCCGATTTTTGGAGAGTTTGTATATCGGATGGTTCAGGGAGATCTAAAAGCAAATCTGCAACAAAAGTACGGCGCTGTTTATCATCGGATTATTGGAGGATGTATCGCAGGAGGTATATTGGTAATGGTGATTTTTACAATGAGCCTAAACTATTTTAGACCGGCGCAGCCTCAAAAAATAAACGTATTGCCCATTGTAAATTTCTTGAATCAAGACCAGCATGACCAATGGCGTTATTTACCCTTGGGATTCGGGGACCAAATGGCATGGCTCTCAGCGCAGACCAATGCAATGACGGTAGATGGCAATTACCATTCTGCAAGAAGACTTCCTGAGTTGACCACTCGGGCTATCGAAAGACTAGAAAACTCCAAGTTTCGTGGTGTTGAGGGTATTGGATCTCTACAGCAATTTTTGACCATTCCAGAAAAATATAATCTCAAATACATTTTTTCCAACGATAAATTTTATGATCCCATTTTATATTTCTGCGGATGGCAACGTCTACAACAATTAGAAAACGGAATTATGGTCTGGGAAAAACTCAATGTTCCTCCTTTGCCAAAGATCATTCCTAAAGATGATGTTTCAAAAACCTTAAAAATCATGTGGGGCATCATCCCTTTGCTAACTGTTATTCTGGCCTTTATCATCAATATTCAGTGGATTTGGTTTCGGATGCTGAAGAACAAAAAACTACCAGAAGGCCCCTTTTTGAAATATGCGATCACCTATGACAAATTTTCTAAGGGCCTCATACGTATCAACCATATTTGGGCCCTTATACTCGTACTCATTCTTAGTTATGGTATCTACCAGTTTTATTTAAACAATGCAGCACAACATTCACCAAAGAATGTAGTCATGGCTTATTATGACGCACTAGATTTTAAAGAGTTTGAGCGTGCGCACTCCTATCTTGACCCAAATAGAGAAGTAACGTTATCACAATACATGTTAGAGGTTTCTGTAACCGATGGTATTCTAAGCTCCTATGCAAAGTTGGATTCCGTTGCAATAGAATTGTCAGGTCAAACGGAAAGTGCCGTTAGAGCAAAAGTGCGCACCCAATGGATTACTCCATTAGAAAAAGTGGAAAAGACCTTTTATCATTCGTTATTAAAAACAGATGGTAAATGGTATATTCAACCCAAAACCATAGATACTGATTTGCCTCCAGATCAATTACTTTCTTCTACGAACGCGACTTTCTACAATCAAGGCAGAAGGCGTATTACAACCCAAGAGACCCATCATGAAGATGTCTTAAAACAACCTGTTTTAGAAGTTCTAAGTGCTAAATTGATACAGTTTCAAGACCGCTACAGTATTGTGGGAGAACTTCAAAATATAGATGATATTCCCGCAGATATAACCATTAAAGCTACCCTCTATAACGACAATAACATTTCTTTAGCCAATTACAACGCGAAATACCATGTGAAGCATAAACTGATGCCAAAAGAAACCACGACATTTCGAATTGATTTTGAGGGTATTGCTTGGTCTTCTGCAAAAGATACCATCCCTACAACTTTTAATCCTGATGAGTTTACACCAATAAATTTTGAAGAAAAGCCGATTAAATTTAATCTTCAATGTGCCGGCAATGTGGCTATAACTGATTTATACAAACAACTTGCTTTACAAGAGGTACAGTTGCAAGATGGCAGCATTAATGGAGTGCTTTTTAATTCTGGAATACAGGAGGTTACTATTCCACAATTATTGGTATCCTATTATGATGAGAATAAAGAGCTCATTTGGGTCGATAACCATTTCTTAGAGGAAGGGGTTCGAATTCAACGCAAACAATATTTTAAATACGATCTTATGGGCTTAACTGACCTTAAACTTATTAACGCAGGTATGGAAAACTGCTTCGTAAACGGATTGCCAAACGCTTCTATTTCAGAAAAGAGTTTTCCCAATAGAAATGCAAAGCATCCCAAAGAGCAATTACAAGCTTTGAAAGGTGATGGATTCGAATTTATAAAGATTGAACTCAACAGTTACATTGGAAATCCCAAATAAATTGAAAACTAAACTGTACATACTTATTTTATTTATCCTATTCAACGGGTGTCAGGATACTAACATACAAACTAACGTAGAAGATGATATTTTTAAATTACTCCCATCCCGAAATAAGTATGTTGCCGGTGAAAAAATACAGCTTCAATTTCAAGGAAAAAACAACAACTCCTTTTTATGGCTAAGCACTGCTTTTGGAAGCACGATGTTAACCCCAGCCGAAGAAAAAGATAACCTGACATTTACTTTTCCTATTTCCTTTTCACAAAAATCAGGCAGCTGTTATTGGCGTTTGGTCAATGATGAAAAAATACTTTTAGAAGGTGAAGTATACATTCTGCCCAATACCGAAAAAACGATTTCATTGGAATCTTTTCTTGGGCCCAAGCGTATCGCTGCTGGGGGAACTGATTTTTCTATGCTTGTAGCCGCTCCCACCGATATGTATGATAATGTATTAGGCGATTCTACGGAAATAAATATACACTATCAGTTTAAAAACGACATCGAGAAAGCAACCGCTTATCTCCGAAATGGAATTGGTTGGAAAAATATATACAGTCCCCATAACTCTGGACGCATGTTAATAACGACCTCGCATAAAGGCCAAAGTAGCAAAGAAATGACAACAATAGTAAATCCTGCCAATGCGATGGATTTCAATATATCCTACAGTAGAAACCACAATTATGCCGATGGTAATCAAATGATAACTTTTACTTCGGATGTCATAATGGATACTTTTGGGAATACGGTAAGCGACGGCACTCTAGTTACTTTCTTTGTCAAAAATTCCACTGGTGCACTCCTAAAAACACATGGCACTACCATTAATGGCATCGCCAAAGGCAGCTTATTACACCCTGATAAACCAGAAATATGGTCCGTAACCGCATATATTACTGGTACCGCCAAAAGCAATTCCCTCGCTGTACGGTTTGCACCCGCTGTCAAAGATTTCAAAATTGGCTACACAGAAGATGCTAGAACAATCAGTATACATCAAATGCAAAGCTTTATGGGGCAACTGGCCCCTGACGGAATTCTCGTAGCACTTGAAATACGAGACGAAAAAGGTATTTTGTTAGAAACCATGAGGGCTACTTCTAGAGAAGGAGAAGTTCGCTTTATACTTTCCAAAGATTTCTATTCCAGCGGCAATTATCAGCTAAGGTTTAGCGCAGCTGGAATTATTAAGAGAAAAGAAGTTACACTACAATGAAATTGAACCGCACATTATACCGCATATTACTCATACTGTCATTTCTGGTGGTAAACATGCTAATACTGGCAGGTATAAATGCTTTATTTTCATATCTAAATACTGGAGCGGACCGCTCTTCTATATTGCATCTACCAGGAGAAAGTTCTACCAGCTACGTACCCAGTTTGAAGTGGTCTCCCTTACAGAATGAAGGTCGACCCATAGAAAATCAAACTTTGATGGAAATAGAGCGGGACTATTTAAAAGCTTGGGAGATTAGAAATATTGCCTTACAAACAAATGAGATTCAAGGCATTGCAGATTATTATACAGATAGTGCTCGGGTAAAATTGATTGATATCATTGAATTTAATAAAAGAAATGCCATTCATTTTAAGACTACAACCTTAAAACACCATCCTAAACTGGAATTTTATAGCGCCGACGGAAAAATAGCAGTCCTTACCGATGAACACGTAGCTACTTACGAGGAGGCTTATTTTAATAATTATCGTATCGCTAAAAAAAGAGATGCTGCATCATATCAGGTCATGCTTTTATTGGAAGATGGTTTCTGGAGAATTCGCCATATGGTAAAACATAGTTCTAAAAGTAACCAGAATGTAGCAGCTGATAATTTTGACAGAGTGACGGTAGACCATATCAGAGGAATCAACTATTATCCGCAAAAGACACCATGGAATATGTACGGGGATAATTTTAACGATAGCATTGTAAATAATGATTTTAAGAAGATAAAGACTATGGGGTTGAATACGGTTCGAGTTTTTATACCCTTTGAAGCTTTTGGAAAAACTAAAATAGATACAAAAAAACTAGACCAATTGAAATATATATTGGAGTTGGCCACTAAAAACGACCTAAAGGTCATCGTGACTTTATTTGATTTTTATGGGGATTATAGTGTGCAGAATTGGACGGTTACACATAGACATGCGGAACAGTTAGTAATGGGTTTAAAAGACCATGAAGCATTATTGGCTTGGGATATAAAGAACGAACCAGACTTAGATTTTGACTCTAGAGGAAAAGAGCAAGTAAAGGCTTGGTTACACGAAATGATACTTCAAATAAAATCATGGGACAATGAGCATCCGATTACTATTGGTTGGTCGAGTCCAGAGGCTGCACAACACCTGTCTACAGAAGTAGATTTTGTTTCATTTCACTATTATCGCGAACCTGATGTGTTTTTGGAGGCTGTTAAGGAACTAAAAACAGCGGTTTCTGACAAACCCATTGTGCTTCAAGAATATGGATATTCTTCTTATAACGGCATCTGGAATGCCTATTCGAACTCGGAGGATGATCAAGCACACTATTATAGAGAAATGCAGAAAATCATAAAATCAGAAAGTATACCTTATCTATTTTGGACACTATATGATTTTGAATCAGTTCCTAATTCCGTCGTAGGTAAGTTACCTTGGAGAAAAGAAAAGCAACGACATTTCGGTCTTATAGATAATGATGGAGAACCAAAGGAAGCTTACCAATTGTTGATAGCGCCTAAGAAATAATAACTTTACAAAGTTACAGAGCATCTTAAGATAAAATGTACTTAAAAAGAAAAGGGAGTGGATAACCAAGCCACTCCCCTTTCCACTTAACCTCACTAAAATTCTTATAGGGTCATTTCTTTTTCTACTGGAGCTATATCCAAGTTGAACCCTGTCGATTTTGCGACTTGTATTGCCTTAAAATAATCAAGATACATTGTAGTAATATCTGACATAGGTAACGAGCAGGCGGCTTTGTAATTAGTCTTGCCCAAATGTATCCTATACGCATCGTGCTGAATGATATTTCGAATAGCATCCGCCAATGATTCTGCGCTCTCAGGGTTAAAAAATTCTCCTTTGTAGCCTTCTTCTTTTACCAAAATACTCAGGTCTCCCAAATCAGGTAGTGCTACAGCTTTACCATAACTACCCGCTTGATGCAAAACTCCTGAACTTCCCGTGGTAGAGGTATATGGAAACACGACAACCGCACTTTCACCAAAAATTACAGGTACATCTTCTTCTGCTACATATCCAGTAAATCGCAGCTGCTCTACATGAGCATATTTCTTTTGTACTCCTTTCAAATATCCCGGGGTATTAGGACTATCGGTACCCGCAATAACGATCTCAATGTTTTCGTTCGTTAGTTTACGTACTAATTCTACAGCTTCGATCATGACCTCAACCTTCTTATAGGTGCCAAACTTTCCGAAGGCCATGACTTGTTTTGGTCCCTCATTTAAACAATAGTTGGGTTCTGGCGGAGTTTCAAAGGATCCATGAGGAATAAGAGCCACATTTCTGGATTTATATTTTTCTTCTAAAATGGTTTTATACTTGCTGATAGTAACAGCAAGTACGTCTGATGATAATACAAATTTGGTTAAAGTACTACCAATAAAATTGTACATTCTCTGTAACAATTTGTTAGTGGTAATTCCCGCATTCCCTAAGTCTACTTGTTCCAAAATATTATGCAATAGGGAAATGGTAGGTATGCCTTTTAGTTTACATAACAAAGGCAATAGAAGTCCTAAAGCAGCTGGAATCTTTTTGTCCCCAAATTTTAAAAATTGAAGATTAAAAAGCACGGCATCTGGTTTTGTTTTGGAAATGGCGGTATTGATTTTAAATACATTCGTATAGTCGTTAAAATTCCAACATTCCTCTACCGTTATCTTACATCCTTCTTCCTGAAAATTCAAATCTTTTTGCCCTTCAGTTTTATCAGTAATCAAAATAAGTTCGGTTACTTCTTTTTGAAGTCTAAAATGTTTTACCAAGTGATATCCATATTCGGTCAGAGTTACTTTACTTGGTGGGTAAGCTGTTACAATTGCTAATCGCATGGGTTAAGTTTTTAATTAATATTGGGTTAACTATTTGATACAAATATCTTCCAAAACCCTTTTATTTATTGAGGTTAAGAGGTAGACGGGTGATTTCTGTAGATGAATGAAAACTATGTAAAGACGAACAAAATCAAGCGATATTGAGACATCAAAAAAACTAATGATCTAAGCATAGCGAAAAAATAAAAGCCCAAAGACTTTTCTGTCTTTGGGCTCAAAATCACTAAAATAGTTCCTGTTAGTTTAGACGGTCATACTCTTCTGTCTGAAATAAATTAATTGAGCAACTAATAAGGTAACCATGGCAATGATTTGAACTTGAACTACCATTTCTAAATTATCATGAAAAAATACGATTAATACAATTTGAGAAACTCCTAACAAACCTGAAAAGACTACCGGTTTATATTCATCCAAGGACAAAAAGTAGTAAGCAAAAATATTAGATAGGGCGAACAGCGAAGTTGCCAGAGCATACTGCCATAACAACGGAGCCATAGCCAAATAGGCTTCCCCGAACATCAGTTGTATAATCAATTCAGGACATATAGCACAGATCAAAACTATACTTGTCGATAATGCCGCAATGTAACTTACATATTTGAAGAGCACCGGGGCAGTAGGCTCGCCGTCCCTTTGTTTTTGCACCACGATAGGCAACAATAACATAACAAACATCCAAGCTACAAAATAGACGACTCGACCTATCAAAGCCAAGGAGGCGTACAAACCAGCATCCATTGCGTCAAAATAATGTTTGACCAGAAGCACATCACTATTATTAATGATAATTTGCGTTAATTCATAGCCTGCAGTCAATATCATGAATCGAACTACCCTCTTTTTCTTCTGAGCTGGCAACGCGATCTTTCTAGCTAACGAACTGAAGTCGACTTTGGAGGGAATCAAACCAAAAATAAAAGATAAAGCAATACCCAAAGCCACCAAAAAGGCAGGCGACAAGGGTACAAACCAAAGCAAGCCTAATGTCAAAACTAATCGGCTCCACATTTCCGTCTGGTAGGTAATCGAGAGTTTTGCAAAATTCTGACGCCCTTGAAATTCACCACGGTTAACAGACATAAAAAAGTATAAGGGTACAGCGGCCGCAAAAGTTTTGAATAATAAGGCCGACTCTGTTTGAAATACTTCCTGCAAATTTTCGGCAAAAGCAAAAAGTAGAGTGCCCACAATCATTCCGAAGCCTAATGCATATTTGTACATGAGTTGCTGAAAAGCATCCCAATCCGTTCCTGAAAATAATACCGCAAATTTTGCCGTTGCGAGCTGGAATGTCATCCCTAAAAAGGACAATACTAATAATAAGGTCACCAAAAGTGCTGCATCTGCAAAGACTTCAGGACCTAATAATCTTACCAATAATAAGTTGTACAGGTAGTTGCCTCCGTTGACCAGAAGCACACTACCCATAAACAACTTTTCGGGGGATACTTTTTGTAGTACTATTTTAAATGCGGTCATCACTAAGTATATAAGAAGTTTTTGTTTGGTCTAAAACTGATAAGATATTTGTATTTCCTAATCCAATTATAGACAGTATGCTATTGGAACGCATTGCGTTTTGATACATGTTTTGCAAGGCAAAGGCCGCCGTGGCATCCATTCCCTTTACCCTTTCCAAGTTTACAATAACCGGATTTATAGGGTTGATAAATCTATTCATATGTCTGTTGAAGATATTTATATTGGCACTATTCAGTTCTCCGAATACGGAAAAAACTCCTCTGGTTTCTGTAATCTGTAAAGCCATAATTTCTGGGTTTTAAGGTTAAGTTTTTAACTTGTTTACAAGACAAATATCCGTCAGATTGCCGTTCAAAAAGAGTTGGTTTAGGTGGATGGACATTTGCTGTAGACGAATGGTAAGAATCGTACTTCCGGCATGAAAACATCTGCCGTAGCTTTACATAATTAATAATAATAAGATATTAGGTGATTCAACCAAGCGCCTAAAAATTCAAAAACTTAACCTATGAGAATTTTACAAACCTTAACCGCATTATGTTTATTATCGGTATTTGCCCAAGCGCAGACAACCCTACAAAAAGGATTCACTCTTTTGGAAGATGGAAACTTTGAAGCGGCAGAAACTTTTTTTGAAAGCGCGTTAAAAGAGCAACCCACCAATAAAACGGTACAAATCTGTTATGGTCGTGCCATTGGTTTGAACGGGGCACCTGAAAAGGCAACTGCCATGTTTGCTAAATTGCTAGAAGCTTATCCTAGTGATTTTGAAGTGGCCATCAATTATAACGAGTCTTTTCTGTGGGCCAAAAAATATGAAGAAGCTAAACCTCTTTATGCGCAAATGGTCAAAGATTATCCTGAGAAATTTGCAGCGATTTTGGGTTATGCAAATACCTTAAGTAACCTTAGAGAATATGAACAAGCATTACAGTGGGTGGAAAAAGCCTTGATATTACAGCCCGAAAATAGCAGTGCAAAAAACTCGAGAAAATATATTCGATTGGGTTATGCCAACCAATATGTAAACGGGCAAGATTATGCCAAAGGTGAAAAGGTGTTGAAGCATATCTTCAAGGATTTTCCCAATGATAAAGATGCCCTATTGAACTTAGCTAACCTTTATCTGATAACCAAGCAAACCGATAACGTAAAAGAGATGTATTACTTATATGCCACTTCTCCTGCCGATTCTATTATCGCATTAAACGGTATTAGTTTGGCAGAGCATATAGCGGATAATGACAAAAACGCTTTAATAATAGCCACCAGTGCAAAAAATAAGGTGGTTGAATTTAACAACAATGAGCTTACCGAGCTTACATACGAGCGTTACGTACAAGCACTTATTTGGAACCGAAAATTTCGCAAAGCCAAAAGGAAAATAGACAGTTTAGAAGTATACCACCCTAATCGTAATTGGATCCATGCGCTGAAAGCAACCCTGGGACTGTATACTGGCGATGCCAAAACCGCGGTGGAAAACTACGATGCTATTCTAGAAAACGACAGTACTTCTTTTGATGGTAACCTAGGCAAAGCTAATGCTCTTTTCGCCGCTGACCGCATACTACCAGCTTATAATGCCGCTCATACCACTTTGAAGATTTATGAAAACCAAAAAGATGCGTTGGGATTTATAGAAAAGTTGAATGGGCTATACACGCCAAGTGTAGAAGAACATGCCGCCTATACTTTTGATAATGGTAACAATGTGGCTTTTTACACCAACACTACGATTGAACTTCCTCTTTCAACGCGATTTAGAACCACCGTTTCCTACTTTTATCGAAATACAGAAAACACTGTAAGCGGTAACCGAGCAAATAGCCATGTGCTACTGGCTGGTCTACAGTACAAACTTTTCCCCAAGACCACCTTAAAAACAGTGGTTGGTTTGAACAACTCTCGTTTTATGACCGATGCGTATACACAACCAGTGTTAGATGCACAACTAATGCTTCAACCCTTCAAACTACAAAACCTGAACTTGGGTTATCAGCGGGAGGTACAGAACTTTAATGCTGACCTTATCGAGCGTGAAATCGTACTAAATCATTACGGAATCAATTACAATCTGGGCACTAACATCAATCTGGGTTGGTACACTCAAGTCATGCACACCCAACAAAGCGATATGAACGCCCGAAACCTTTTATTCACTTCTTTGTACTATACTCTTACTAGGAAGCCATCGTTAAAATTAGGCGTGAACTATCAGTACATCTCCTTTCAAGACCAAGTACCTACCATATATTTTAGTCCAGAGCAATACCAAGCCCTCGAAATATTCGCTGATGCCCGTGGTCAATTCTCAGAAAAGACTCGTTATATGGCAAGTGTAGCCACAGGGTATCAGCAAGTGGAAACTGACCCCAATACCTTGATTTTCAGAGCTGAATCTCAAATAACCCACCAATTCTCCAAACGTCTAAGTGGTAACCTTTATGGTAAATACAGCAATATTGCCTCGGCTACAGCCGCAGGTTTTGAGTTTACTGAAGTTGGATTAAAATTGAAATGGATGTTTGCCAAGAAACCTTTGTTTGGGGTGAGGCTAGATTAATCGTTTCGGAGATGATTGGTGCGGCATAGAAATCTCGGGGATCTCTAGTTACGCGCTAAGCAAAAGCTTTTATTTTTGTCTTTTATTTTTTTGAAAGCTAAATCCCATAAATTTTGAAACTTCATCAAAATACTCAAACCATTTGAATAAGAGAGAAGCTTTTATTGTTGATAGGTTTTGATTGGAAATGTATTTCATTCATTTACTAATCTGATAATCGCATACGATATGATGCCAAACTAATGAAAATCAATAGCCAAATAATATATTCTATTTTCATTTTGAACAAGAAACTTGATTGGCTGTTTGTCAATGTTCTTCGCATTTTTTTTTGTGAAAACCAACCGATCCATTTATCATATTTTGATAATAAGTCTATTCCATAAGTAAATGACAAAAGATGGTGATAGAATTATTAATATTTCTAATAATAATTCTAAGTGCGAATTTATTTGTTTAAAACTAAGATTGACATTTGACTTAGTTTATCCCATTGCCAGTTTACTTCATTTTGCAAATCTTGATGATTTTCAATTTCCAATTCTGTAAGTTCTGGATAATTTTCAAGAGTTTTAAAGTATGTTGAATCGTAGCTTAAACTCCCAATTTTTATAATCCGTTCAGTTTATTATCAATAATAAAACTAAAGCTTCACAAATTGCCACAGCAGATTTTAAGGCTAAAGAACCACTAATTTCTCCAAAATTTTAGATGTCAGGTGCAATTTTTTCTATATTAATTGTTAGTTTTTGAACGGACTTTTCAAGAGTATTAAGTTCACTTGCGTTCTGCTTACAGGCGAGAAGTCGATTTGCGATTAGATTTATATTTCCCCATCTGTATTCGTCTTGGAAAGTATGATCATCTGGTAAGAGCTTTTCGCAAATTTCAATTTTTTATGTGAAGAAAATCCGTCCACGTTTTTCACTGATTGTTTATGCCATTCGTTCAGTTCATTTGGTTTTAAATATGTTGCCACAATCGTATATACTTACCAGCAATTATTTTTCTCTTATATATTCCCATCAACAAATATTCGTAAAGCATAACAGCTGCTAAAACAAAATAACCGTAAACACCAAACAAAAAAGAACAACCTCACTAATGCTGTAAGATTGTTCTTGAGTAGGTGCACTTCCTTCGAACCCAAATTTAAAAAGGAAGCACATGGGGGCTGTCCCCATCATTGAATTGTGTCTTTAGTTCTTTATGAGTTTCCCTTGGTAGGTTTTTCCATTTTGCTGATCAAAAACGGTGTAGATATAGAGGCCCTTCGGGATGTTAGAAGCTGCTATACGTAAGTGATTTCCGTTTTCTGGTTCGTGTTGATTGTAGTACACTTGCTGCCCCTGTAAATTGTTAAGAGCAACTAGCACTTCTTTGGTGTTCTCTGGCAAAGAAATAATAGTATAAATAGTAAACGGGTTGGGGTAGTTGACTAATTCTACATTTTCAACGGCGTCATCTACTATTATCTTTTCTACTTCCTTCACATCATTCATGGCCACCGAGATTTCATCATTATGTGCGTTTTTGGTGAGTGCAAGGTTTTTCAATTCTAACTCAAACGCTGAATAATTTTTATAATCGCCTTGCACGGAGAACACAATGCTCTTTATTTGGGCAAAGGAAATTACTTCGCTTTCATGATTCTTAAAGTCCGTGAGGGCAATACTCCTTAGGGTATTATCAGCGTTGGGTTCCAAGGTGTATCGCAAGCGCTCTTCCCATTGGTCTGTTGCATCGGTAACCAAACTTATCTCTACAGAGCTATCGTTTGCTATGTTTAATTGTAGAAAGCTGTAATCAGTAATATCCATTCGCAGATCACCTGCCAACAAATTTCTAAAAATATTGATGGTTTCTTTGACTTCGCCTTTAACAGTTACGTTACGTTCTATTGCGTGGCCATCAATGGTATTGCGGTCTGTTTGTTTCACTATTTGAAACTCTGCTATACTATCCACAGCAGTATTAAAATCAGCTCCCCAGGGGCCATCCGCCAAGTATAGAGCATCGTATTGATACGAATTCTCTGCCAAAATAGAAATCCCAATATCAAACAAATAGCCAGTGTTTATGACCACTTCTTCCTCCCATGCACCAGTCAGGGCAACCATTTGGTTCAGATTTTGCTCTGTCTCCAACTCTGTAGTTTTGTAATTACCATCTACATTCATCCAAGTAGCACCGGCCTTGTTTATGACATTCAGATGAAGTTTTCCTTGTTTGTAGAAAGCGTTTTTGATAAAAACCGAAGGCAAGACGTTGGTTGATTTATGGGCTAGCAACTTTTTCTCTGCATCCAATGTTTTTAGAATATGATTCACGGTATTGGTCACTTGCCCCATAGAACTGCCCCATACCTGAAAATTGCGAAAATCCCCGCTCGGATAATCATCCAAGTTCCAAAGACTATATACGCGTTGTGCATTACCCTCTTCTTTAACAGAAAAAGTAATGGCATATTCTACAACACCGTTTGCTCGTCGTAATCGACTATAGACCAGTCTATGGCCTTGTAAGACAACTGTGCGCACATCTAATAGCTGTGAATCGTTTAAACGGTCGCAAATAGTCTTGGTATGGTTGTAAACCTCGCCAAAGGTCTCGGTGGCCAAAGCGGCCGAGACACGTTCTTGCCCTTCGTAATAGTCAATTGAAAAAATGGTCTCTGCATTGGTAATTGCTAAAAGGTCTTCGGGACTAGAAACATAGGTACTTTCTGTGCCATACATACCCGTAGGTGGAAAATAGGAATCCAAACGACCAGATTTTGCACTTTTTGCTATATAAGTACGCTTTGAATATTTCTGCTGTCGTTTTCTTGTGTTCTTAAAACTGTTGGATTTGCTGCGGTCAAAGTTTCGTTTCGCGATCAAACGAGCCAAATCGCCATTGCTTTCCAGTCCGCCATCATTTCCAGAGCTTACGGGCGCGTGGTCAGTTATTTTGTTATAGTTCTGCGTTTTAATAGCGGAATATGGATTTGCAGTGATATAAAACAAAGCGTCATTGAAATCTTGGTCACAACTTGCATAGTCACGTCTAATGTCTTCAAATCCCAGAATAATACGTTCGTGATCAGGGTCATTCAATAACACGTTATGATATCGTAAAGTCTCGTCAGCTTCGGGATTGTAATCCGTATTAGAATACAGTTGCCACAGTCCAGGAGTAACGCTGCCCTTCCAGCCATTGGCAAGCAACACCCAACCGATACCAGTACCGGCAGAAAACCGACCAATTTTAACCTTATGCCCTACTTCCAAACTTCCACCGCTATATTTCGCTGAAACGTTCGGAAATACAATAGTAATATCTTCAGGTTGTGGAGCTTCGTTGGAAGGATCATCAACATCGTAGGTATAAAAACCTAAAACGTTTTTGTAACCTGCTCCTTCGCCAACAAAGGTGACCCAAACATCGGCGTTATCGGTCAGCACAATGTCGGTATCATAACCCGAAGTAATATATTGCGGATTATACTCTGGAACCGGAAAACCTTCGGGCAATGCATCGGAGATCAATTGTAAGGTTTCTTGAGAGACTTCATCCTTTCCATCAAAATATTGAGGAGTACCATCAGCGGTATACTCCCCCAAGAACTTATATTCTTGAGCATAACCCAATCCAAGAAAGAATAAGGAAGCTAAAAGTAGTAGTAATCGTTTCATAATAAGTAGTTTATCAATTTTGAACAAATATCAGAACCAATACCAATGTTTTTTGGTCTGCTTAGACTGATGGGCCATTACTATCGGCGGATGGACTTAATCAACGGTCAAGTTTAAAAATGAAAGCTTCTCTTTATTAAAAACAAAAATAGGCGCTCAAGTGAGCGCCTTCATGTTATATAAGGTATGTGCTTAAATCAAGCCCGCCATTGCACATACAACACTTATAACAGTAGTACTAATTACGGTTTTAAGTCCTGTAATCAATACTTTGAGAGTCGTTGCTAAAATCAAAGTTTTCATAGTTGTCAATTTAGGGTTAAACTAGAATTATACCTCAAAAATATGAGCAGCATTTGTTAAAAACAGGTGTGAATAGTTGAATCTGGCTTTACTGTAGATGAACGGTTTGAATCTATAGAAGAAGTAATTTATAACAGATTGAGCCTACGCATCAGCTCAGGTCGGTTAGAACGACTTATAGGTATAACGTTTTTTTCTATTAAAACACTATTATCTTCAATATCAATAATTTTAGTGAAGTTGATGATGTACGAACGGTGTATTTGAAGGAATAGTTTTTCAGGTAGTTTTTCCTTGATTTTCTTTAGGGTAGTATGCACCCGATATTCTTTCTTCTCGGTTTTTACATCGATATAGTCTCCTTTAGCCTCTATGACCATTATCTCATTGAGTTTTAATTTAATAAGGCGTCTATCTATATTGATATATAAATCCTCGCCCGTATCGGTTGAAGGGACCTCAGCTGGATTGCTGTTAGAAGGTGGAGATGACGAACTCTTAACTTTTTGAATACATTTTTCAAAACGTTCGTGTGTTATTGGTTTAACTAGATAATCAACAATAGCCTCATACTCATAAGAAGCAATGGCGAAATCGGAATCAGACGTGGTCATAACGATTTTAGGAGAATTTTTTAGCGTCTGAACAAAGTCCACTCCGCTAAATCCTGGCATATGGATATCCAAAAAAACAACGTCGATATCTTGTTGATTCAAAAATTTAATAGCATCAATAGCGTTGTCGAATTCTTCAATTACATCTAAATCTGGTATTTTGGAACATAGTTGATTTACAATGGCTCGTGCTGCGGCTTCATCATCTATAATAATACAGTTCATTTTATATGGTATTTAGGTAGTTTTTTATAGTTTCTAAAATATTGCGAAACTTATGGTCACCATTCGTATCACCCACTCTCAATTCTTCTTCATAATTGACCGCAAATTCATAGGCATTCGCCATGCTTAAAATATTGAACTTATGTTTAAGTTTATGTACAATTTCTCCTGCTAGGCCTGCTTCTTCATTTTTAATACATTCAGTATAGATCTGAACTTCTTCTGGAAATTCTTCTTTTAAAATCTGTATGAACTTTTGTTCAAAAATGGTATCCTCTCCTGAGAGTTCTTTGATATACTTAAGATTTGGTATGTCTTCCATATTATTTTTTTAAACTAAAATAAAAAGTGGTCCCTTGACCTACTTCACTTTCAAGCCAAATTTTTCCATGATAGAGATCTACTATCTTTTTTACGATGGAAAGGCCAATTCCTGTGGAGCGTTCGTTATGACCAATAGATTGAAAGACCTTAAAAATCTTTTCATGGTATTCTTTAGCGATACCAATACCATTGTCTTTTACACTAAATTCCCAGTGTGATTTATTCTCCTTTGAACTTATTTTCACCAGTCCATCCTCCCGCTCAATATTCACTACAGCATTACTTATCAAATTTTGAAAGAGCTGATAAATTTTAGTTCTGTCTACTTTAATTTTAGGAAGTGGGTTCATGATGATGATATTCACATTTTGTGGTACGAAAATAATCTCCCTTATCTCTGCTATAATTTCGTTTACATCTACAAGGGTATTATCCAAAGTGGTGTCTTTGATACTTGAATATTTAAGAATGCCGTCGATTAAACGGTCCATTCCTTCAATCTTTTCTTGAATTTGTCGTAGATTAAATTTACCGTTATCATCAATTTTATCATGGTAATCTTCCGTTAACCAGCTGGCTAGCGCGCTGATACTTCTTAGTGGAGATTTAAGATCATGTGATACAATGTGCGCATATTCTTGTAATCCTTCATTGCTTTTTTCCAATTCCTCCAAAAGTTTTTCCTTTTGTAGTTCTAACTGTTTCTGGTCGGTTATATCCAAATGAATACCTATCGAACCTACAACATTTTTAGTATCATCATATCTCGGAGCACCACTTATAAGCCAGTGTCGTAACTCCCCTTGTTTATTAAGCACTTCAATTTCATAAGAATCTGATTTACCTGCTATCCGTTCCTCTTGTTTTTCTACAATGATATTCTTGTTCCGTACACTTAGAATATCAGATGCTTTTTTTCCAATCAAGTCATTGTGGTCAAAACCACTCATCTTACAAAAACTTTGATTGACCAATTGAATAATGTCTTCATTATCGACTTCTATAAGGCCTAAATTCATATTGGCAATAATGTTACTATATTTCTCTCGTTCATTTTTAAGTCGTTCTTCCGCCTCTCTCTCCTTGGTAATATCTTCAATCAGGGCCACTTGATAGTCAACCTTTCCTGTATCATCTTTTACGGCGCTTACCAGTGTCCTAGCTAGTAAAAACCCACTATCTTTTTTAAAATATCTTTTTATAATTGAAAATTTATCTAGCTCTCCATTATTCATTTTGACCATCAGTTCTTGTGAGACGGGAATGTCTTCTGGAGCGGAAATATCTTTTACGTGCAGCTGTTTCAATTCAGTTTCTGTGTAACCCAATAATTTTGCAAAGGTGTGATTCGCCTTTACAATTTTACCATTTACGGTAAGTACAATCCCTAATGGAGAATTTTCAACGATAATATCCAATTGTCGTTTCTGCTCGGAAAGCAACTGTTTTATTTCCATTTCTTGGGTAATATCCCTTATAATACCCTGGGCTGCAATAGGCTTTCGGGCCGAATTATAAATGAGACTACTATTGATTTGCACCCAGTTTTCGGTACCGTTTTTTGCCAAGATTTTAGCGCGGTAATTTTTTAGCGTACCTACTTCGATAAGTGATTGAAATGACCGGGTTGTATATGCTACAAAATCTTTATGTACCAGTTTAGCTAAGTTTAGTTTTTCTCGGGTGTGATCATAACCTAGAAATTCCTTTGCCGAGCTGTTCATATTAATGACATTGAATTGTAAATCCATGACGACATATGGATCTATAATATTGATGAATACTCCATCTAATTCCGAAGTTTTTTCACTTAACAGGTTTTCCAACTTACTATTGGCCTCCTGCAAGTGATGAGTAACATCGTAAAGTTCTTTAGATTTTTCCTCTAAAATACGCTCCGCCTGTTTACGAGCTTTCTTCTGTCTTTCCAGCGCCTTTTTTAGAAGTGTTACTTCTTTACTATCCATTTTGAACGATGTCAAATTTCACCTCGGTACCATCTTCCTTAAGTAACTGGTACGAAATGTTCGCTTTTCCATTAAAATGCTCAAAAGTTTTTTCTATTAATCCATGCGCCAGTCGATACAATCCTCTAGAAGAAGAATATATCATAGAAATGGAAGTATCTGTTTTTTCAAGAATTTTGAACGTTGGCAATTCAGCATCTGGATATAATTTTTTGACATGTACATGTATATGGTCTTCTATCGAATATAACAATCCTAATGGTGAGTTGTATGCTGCTATTACTTCAGGATGTGCCTTTCCCAAGCTTGAAAAAAGATAGAGTCCAAAGGCATAAATCAAATCTCCTGCTGGCAACTCTACCTCTATACTTAGGGTAGTTATAAGATTTACCATTTCATTAAAGTCATAGGTTCCTACAGACGTATAGATTCCTTCGGATTGCAGGTTAGATTTCTCAATAATATTATCAACAGTTTCCAAACCAAATTCGGATTCAACCATTTCTAAAAACTCGGTAAAAACAATTCCTTTCATACAATTATAATTAGGTCACAAAGTAAGAAAAGTAATACGTAAAAAGTAAAAAATGTTGTGAAACGCTAATTTGTGTTGGCCTTTACCAATTCATTAATATCCCAATACTCTAATACTTTCTGAAGTTTAGTTTGATAATCTTCATATTTTAAGGGCTTAATTACGTAACCAGCAATACCAATTCTATAGCATTTTAACAAATCCGCTCTATTCTGTGAGGTAGTAAGAATAATTGTTGGGAGGTACTTGAAAGTATTATGTTCTTTTAATATACCTAAGAACTCTATGCCGCTCATTCTTGGCATATTCAAATCCAACAATATAATATCTGGTAAAATAGAGGCTTCATTCAAATACTTCAACGCTTCCTCACCGTTACTAGCTTTAACAATATTGTGTTTCATTTGGAGTTTGGAAACCGTGCGTTGTAGCTTCATAACCTCAATCGTATCGTCTTCAATAAGTAGAATGTTCATGCTCATCTGGATTTATCAAACGCTAAAGATGGAAAATATATTATCCAAAAAGGTGTAAGTATAGATGGATGAAAGCTTAGTGTCGGTGAATGGAGAATTACTTTAGACCAGCATAATGAAAGAGTGCGGTGAATCATTTTCAGTTAATTCTTCATTCAAAACTCAAATAAATTTTAGTTTTAGATTGTATAATCATTTTTTAAATCACCTATATAATCTCGTTTATTAAGAACGCTATTGTCAAAGAAGTATAGTAAAACCTCATAGATGTCTTTAAATCTTTAGTCAGTTTATGAGATTCAAAACGTATTGAAATTCTTAAATAGAAGGGCTAACTTTAAACACCTTTGTACGCCGTTCTTAACATTTATCTCTAGTATACTCTAAACCCCTATAACAGATTGAACCGTCACTAATTCTAATCGACAAATAACTGAAACATGACAAATTATCCCGAAAAAGTATATCTAAATGGAAAAATCATACAAGCTAACAACGCTAAAATTTCTGTTTTCGATCGTGGTTTTTTGTTTGGAGATGGTATTTACGAGGTAATGCTACAATTCAATGGACACTTCTTCTTTGGTAAAGAACACTTGGAACGTCTTACTAGTTGTCTTCAGAAAATAAATATTGACTTCGATACTGGTACTCTTCCAGAAATTATTCAAAAGCTACTCGCAAGCACTAACCTCCTAGATCAAGATTGTCTTTTATATATTCAGATTACGCGAGGTGTAGCGCCGAGAAAGCATGCTTTTCCCAAGAAAACTGAACCTACGGTTCTGCTGTATGCGCTTCCCTTTGTTCTTCCAAAAATTAATAAAAAACCAATTTCTGTCCGAACACAAGTTGATTTTAGATGGCATCGCTGTGATATAAAAATGACTTCATTACTAGGTAATGTTATGGCGAATGATATGGCTATTAAAGGCGGGCACTACGAAACCGTATTTCATAGGAACCATATAATCACTGAAGCTTCTCATTCAAACATTTTCTTCGTGAAAGAAAGCACTGTGTATACCCATCCAGCGGATGAAAATATTTTAAACGGAATTACCCGAGAAGTGGTAATAGGGTTATGCAGAGATCATAATATTGATTGTCAAGAAACCGCTATTTCCTTTTCAGACATTTCTCAAATGGACGAAGCCTTCCTTACCGGAACATCAACACAAATAGCTTCAATACGAAAGATAGATGACCACGAGTATTATTCAGGAAACTGCTCACCCAAACTTACGTTACGCCTACAAAACCTATTTTTAAAATTAAAAAACAGTTACACTTCTTGAAGTAGTTGTGACCTCTTCTCTTCAATTTCTTTGAACTGTCGATAAATAAATTGCTTTTCTTTTAGGCTAAATTCTTTAGTTTCAAACCAATCATACGCCGCTATTTTCTCATTTTCGATTTGAGCATTTCGTATGGCATCCAACGACACTAAATGCCAATGCACTCCCTTTGATCTAGAAACGCAATAGCCTATATCTTCAATAATGTAAGAAGGTCTGGGTTGATTAAATAGACGAACACCGTTCTTAAGAATGGCTAATGTTTTGGTTAGTTTGACAACTTCAGAGAACGAATAACGAGCGAAATCACCAAAACCATCTTGCTTTACGTTGTACAATTTATCACCAACCTTTAAAGTTCTCATAAGCAACAAAAGCTCACAAAAATAAATGGACATCTCTGATTTTTGTAGAATGTCATTCAAGAGTTATCAACAAAGTTTGCTAAGAAATACCTTGCATGGTAAATAAGGTAGCCACCCAGACAATTACGGAAGAAATAAAAATACCTATGGTATTAGCTACAAATGCCTTTTGTCGTTCAATCTTAAAAATATAACTGGCTATACTCCCTGCATATACTCCTGTACCAGGTATAGGTAACATGACAAAAAAGATTAATCCCCAAAACCCATACTTTTTGATTTTTTCACCTGATCCTCGCTTTGCCTTTTGGGCAACATACAATGCAGATTTCTTATAAAAACGCAGACGTAACAAGTATTTATTTATATAATCTAGGAAGAAAAACATTAATGGAAAAACGAGTACGTTTGCCAGAAAACACGTAACAAAAACCAAATATATATTTGCACCATTTGCTAATCCATAGGGTATGCCAACTTTAGCTTCACCTAAGGGGGAAACACTCCATAACATAGCAATGATGATATCGTTTAACACAATTCTGTTTTAACCTACGAAGCTAACGCTGAAACTGCAATTGTAGTGTTAAGAAAGTGTAAAAAATATATACCTCTTTAAACTGTAGTGGACGGATGTTAGTTTTGAAATATTTTGGGATATACCCATAAATAACTCAACCCTGTCAAGCCCAAAATAAAAAACCAGATAGAATCTATGAGTTCGTAAGAAGGTGAGGGCTTTATCGTATACATGTTGTTTTCAAAAAGAAGTTTATTCCCTTCTTGTAAATTATATTGACGTAGCGCTTTCCAGTAAATAGAATCTGTAACATAAAAAAATGCTGCTTGTAAAGAATCTCCTTCTAATTGTATCTGATTCCAGCCTTTTACTTTAGGATAGACTACTCCACTCCAACGCTTTAACAATTGTCTATCTTGGCGGAGTGCTATACGAGTTGCTTGTAGCATTTCTACCTTTGGTTTTTCAACATTTGTATGAAGTTCGAATGGCAAGGGTTCATCTTGTAACGGAAACGGATTCTCAAAATTCCAAACGGTATTAGAAAGGTAGTTTTTCCCTAACTTTTCTATAATGGGGGACCAGAACCGCTCATACACTTTCTTTTTACCATCGAGTTGTAGTTGATAAGTATTGGATATGAGTGTTGTGCCAATTCTTCCCTTCGCTAAACGTTTGTAACCTGTTATTACTTTTTTGTTAGCAGCATGAATTTCTTCTAGTCCTAGCGTATTTTCAAAAACATAAGCCGATTTTATCAAAGTACGTTCTGGGAAATCATCTAAGACTACTTTGCTTGTTCGATCTGGTATCAGTCTAAAACCTATTTCCTCTTTGGTAAAACCAGCAAGGTATGCATCAGGTTGAATAAAAAGACCTAGTCCTTCTTTGGCAATACTTTCTTGAATAGCTATTCTAGCACTTCTTGATAAACTTCGATAAGAGTTTGCATCAATAATCATCAAATCAAAAGGTTTAAGTACTGATTCATCTAAACGATAAATTGGTATTCTAGAAGTATTTAG
>CALHCJ010000088.1 GCA_937936275.1 uncultured Flavobacteriaceae bacterium | reverse complement strand
TCTGGCCATCCATCTGAATTTATATCTGCTACGTCATTACCCATTGAAAATCTTGATGTGTGTCCAAAATAATCTCGAAGACTTTCCTTAAAGGTACCGTCACCATTGTTCAGATAATAGTAGTCATCTTCATGAAAGTCGTTGCCGACATAAATATCAGGAAAGCCATCTTGATTAAAATCAGAAACAGCAACTCCTAACCCATATCCATTAATACCACCAAAAATACCTGCCTCTTCACTTACATCAATGAATTTACCGTTGTCATTTTTAAGCAATTTATCACCGGTTTCATAACTACGTTTTTTTCTGATTTCTGCTTTTCCATATGATTCTTGAGTGTGCACTGCATGATTCAAAAGGTACATGTCTAAGTCACCATCTAAATCATAATCTAAAAATGCTGCTGAGGAACTATAAGAATCAAAATCTAAACCATATTTGGCTGCGTTTTCGGTAAAAGAGCCATTGCCGTTATTAATAAAAAGTTCATTAAAGCCATTGAATCCATTGATGCCAACCACGGCGCAAACGTAAATATCCAAAAGGCCATCCCCATTAACGTCACCCATAACGGCTCCAGTGTTCCAAGAACTATTTCCCTCAATGCCTGCTTTTTGACTAATGTCTTCGAATTTCAGGTTTCCTTTATTTAAATATAATTTGTTCTTAACTTGATTCCCCGAAAAGAAAATATCAGGTAGTTCGTCACCATTGATGTCTCCGATAGCGACTCCGCCACCATTATAAAAATAGAGATAGTCTAGAATGTTAAGGTCTTCAGTTTCCGTAATAGTATTCGTGAAGTCAATTCCAGTATCTTCAGACGAAGGATTTGTAAACAGTTCACCATCAGAATCTCCACAGCTTATAAGTGCTAAGAGGGTTAAAATGTAACATGCATTTTTAATCATCGAGAGCAAATATCTTGGGTTTACTATTGTTTATGGCTGTGATCAAAAATACTTGTCCCTTTGAGTCTTTGAATTGTTTTAAATGCTTTAACTCATTTCGAACAAAGAATCCGCTAGTTGTATAATCTTGCCATTCAAAATTCATTTGACCATCGCCCAAAAGAACGTTACCGAAATTGGCATCTAATCTGGAATATTGAGGTTTAAACTCAAAATTATTTCCTCCCATAATGAGGTCTAAATTTCCGTCGTTATTGATATCTGCGCAAGAAATACTGCAAACACAAGATAATTGCACGCGACTTGGTAAGTTCTTGATGGTAAATTTACCACCACCTTCATTGATTGCAATAACCGACGCTGAAGTGTTAGATTCTCGAACAATCGACTGTTTAAAACTAGTTTCTGGAAATAGCTCTCCGATCGTTTTCTTTGCATAAACAGAAGCCTTAATATTTTGTTTTTTCAAGGCTGTAATTTGAGCAGTCATTTCTTGTTTTTGATGTATGGGATAGTCCTTACCACCTCGACTTTGGGTCACAATTTGTTCAAGAGTGCCATTATTATCGTAGTCATTGATCCATATTTTCATGGGATTTTCTGTGCTTGTCTTGTAATGTAGATTGTTTCCAGAATTTCCAAGGATAAGATCGTCATCACCATCATTATCTAAATCAGCTGCGGTAACCGTATTCCACCAACCTGATAAACTGTCTAGCGTAGTAGGTATTTTAGTTAACCGTCGTCCAGAGTTTTTATAAATATTAGGTGTTCCCCAATCAGAGACTGTAATGAGATCTTTCTTTTGATCTCCATCGATATCAGACCAAGTAGCATGGGTAATCATGCCAGCATCTTTCAAATCGTAGGCCTTTCGTTCGGTAGCATCTTCAAACGTACCGTCACCATTATTCACTAAGAACAAGTGGTCAGGGTCGATGCCGTAAGTGCCAACAACACTTCTTGATCCAATAAAAACATCTATATCACCGTCACCATCAAAATCTTGTGGAGCAATTACAGAGATATTTTTGAATGTAGAAGGAAGCTGTGAAGATGACTTACTAAAATTACCTTTACCGTCATTTAAATACAGTCTACTTCGATATTTATTTTCTTCACCGACTTGATTTCCACCTGAGCCGACCATTAAATCAAGATCAGTATCGCCATCTGCGTCAAAAAATGCTGCTGCAGTATCCTCATAGAAAGCTTCCGCTTGAAACAAACGTTGCGTAACGAGTTTTAATTTTCCTTTTCCTGAATGTTTATAGATAGATGCGGATTGACCTTGTGCTCCACCTATAAAGACATCTTCATTTCCATCACCATCAATATCACCAATAGCTAAAGAGGGGCCTTCTTGTGAAAGTGAACGAAAAATGAGCCCCTCGTAATCAAAGTCATTGTAGACGTTTTCTTTGTGAGCTAGAAATTTTTCGTTTTTTATTTCGGTCAAGAGTGATTTTTTGTTTTTGGAAGTTGGCGGGGTATAAATAGCACTAGCGTCTTCTTGCTTTAATATTAAAGTTTTGTTTGCTTCAATGTTCTGAAACTTTTGAGTATGGTCATCGGGCCAAATCACACGCAAACTATCTATTGTTTGGATAGTACCCAAACCGATAGTCATGGTATAATCCATAGAAGACTGAAAACCTCGTGAGG
>CALHCJ010000087.1 GCA_937936275.1 uncultured Flavobacteriaceae bacterium | reverse complement strand
GTAATTCAAGTGTTTATAGCTATATTTTTTTCGTGTACTAACGGTCTATCCTTTATCTTCAGTTCAATTGATATTTTGATATATCTTACTTTAATTCTCACGTTATTTGGGTAGAACAAACCATTACAAGTGTGATGATTTTGTCTGCTAAGGAATATTTCAATATTACTTTTTTAAAAACTTATGAATTTAAGGTCGAATTCTAAGGCGCCTTTAAGGATAAAAAAGATTGATATTAAGAAAGAAACTTTCATTTTATTAGGAATTCTGTAAAAAATATGTAAGTTATAGTTGAAGAATATTAATCTAAACACATATATGAGGCAACTGAAGATCACCAAACAAATTACAAACAGAGATACCAAATCATTAGAAAAGTACTTTCAAGAAATATCAAAAATAGATCTAATTACCACAGATGAAGAGGTAGAACTGACAAGACGAATACGCGAAGGAGATCAAAGTGCCTTAAATAAGTTAGTAAATGCAAATTTACGTTTTGTTGTTTCGGTAGCGAAGCAATATCAAGGAAGCGGTTTACGGCTATCTGATTTAATCAATGAGGGAAATGTTGGTTTGGTAAAAGCGGCCAAACGTTTTGATGAAACCAGAGGCTTTAAGTTTATTTCTTATGCCGTTTGGTGGATTCGTCAATCGATATTACAAGCAATGTCTGAACAATCGCGTATGGTGCGATTGCCTTTAAATAAGATCGGAGAAATTAGTAAAATAAATAAGGTGTACTCTTATTTAGAGCAGAACAACCAACGCCCACCAAGCGTTGTAGAAATTGCCAGAGAACTAGACATGAGTTCTACACAAGTGAAATTGGCGATGAAAAACTCAGGAAAACATTTGTCGATGGACGCCCCTTTTCAAGAAGGAGAATCTTCAAATTTGTACAACGTGGTACAATCAAAAGAATCTATGAGTCCAGATGCTCATATGATGGAGGAATCGCTCAAAACGGATATCAACCAAGTGTTAAAAACCTTACCGAACAGAGAAAGCGAAATTATTCGTTTGTACTATGGCATCGGAGAACGAACTCCAAAAAGCTTAGGCGAAATTGGAGAACTGTTTGATATTACGAGAGAACGGGTGCGTCAAATTCGAGAGAAGGCCATTCGAATTCTACGCAAGAAATCGCAAAAAGAAGTTTTAAAAGCTTATTTATAGGATTAGTTTAGCCTTAAAAATATATTAAAAGTCAACTTGCATAAGTTGGCTTTTTTACTTCTCCATCTTTAGAATTTTATGATAGTGCTAAGGTTTGTTATGTCTTTAGAAATAAAAAAGCCGTTGCTTTTAAACAACGACTTTAATTCTTTTACGTGATGATCAACCTACTCTGGCATTACTACGGTATCTAAGGCATGAATAACTCCATTCGATGCAGCAACATCTGCTATAACTACGGTTGAGGTTCCCCCTTTTGCATCGGTCAGCATTACTTTGCCATCGTTCAAACTTAAATCAATACTACCACCTTGAACTGTAGGCACGGTAAACTTTCCATCATTTGCATTAATGGCCTCAATCACGGCGGCGGCTTCGAATTTTCCTGAAACTACATGGTATGTCAAGATTCCAGTCAATGCCTCTTTGCTTTCTGGAGTTAGTAAACTTTCAACAGTACCTTCTGGTAACTTGTCAAAAGCTTCGTTTGTTGGTGCAAAAACGGTAAAAGGACCTTCACCACTTAAAGTTTCAACTAGGCCAGCAGCTTTTACCGCCGCTACTAAGGTTGTAAAAGAGTCGTTGCCAGCAGCTACACCAACTATATTGGGAGTGGTAGGCTCAACGGTAGGGGCTTTTACTTCGGTAACTTCTTCCGTTGCTTCTTCCTTCATTTCTTTTTTCTTTTCTCCACATGACGCTACAAAGAAGGCAGCAATAACACAAATTGATAATACTTTTAAAGTTTTCATTTTTTTAGGTTTATTAATTTGTGTAAAGATAATCGGTATTATCTTTTGTTTAATACATTTAACAAAACATTAAACAATAATAAGGTAGCGATAGGAGAGGCTGTTGTAATTTGCTATCACTAATGCTAAAGTGTATTGGTGGTTGATCTTAATCAATTATTTTAAGCGTATCAAAATGATCAAAATTTTGGATTACCTCACTCTATTTTCTGCTGCTTCATTCTTTTTCTTCGGATGTGCATGTTTTTTAGCGCCGCAAATGCTTCTGGAATTTAAAAGATACGGTTTAGCGAAGTACCGTAAACTTGTCGGCATTTTGCAATTGCTCGGCAGTATTGGACTATGCCTTGGATTGCTCTACGAGCCGAAATTACAACTAAGCGCAGCCATAGGATTGACTGTTTTGATGCTATTAGGGTTTTTGGTAAGACTCAAAATCAAAGACTCCGTTATTCAATCTGCACCATCACTGATCTACGCAGTGCTAAACGCAACGATTGTTTACCTTATGCTCTTTTCTTGAATTTAAGAAAGAAAAACAGGAAATGCCAAATACAGACACATAAGTAAAAATAGGAATGCTGGAAAAGACTTTTTCAAAGGATCTTTAATTTTAAGATGCATCAGGATCGAACCGAAGAGAAGAACGGCTAACCCAAGAGCACAAGGTATTTTAAATGTTGGAATCCAAATGGCAACTAAAAGACCTACCGCAAAAAGTACCTTCAAAGAACCAACCACGTAGCACATCCAAGCAGGAAGTCCGTAAACTTCAAATTCTTCAAGAATTGTTTTAGCATCTCCACCTCGCCATTGTGTTGGTTTTTTATATTGTACAAGCCATACATTTAAAATACTGAAGGCTACTATGCATTGTAAGAGGATAGCAATTAAGTTCATGATAATGTTTAATTAATTTTATTTAAAATTAAACAAAATTTATAAAGATTGCTTTTTGAATTCATAATTTAACTGCAATTTAGCTTTAGCACGAATTCTAAAGATAATCAAGGTGCTTGTTATTATCGGTTCCGTTACTTCTATTATGGAAATGGTAATCGCTTAAGTGGTATCTAGCGAGTTTGCCAATTTAATCTTTATAATGACGCTAATTTCTTGAATGGTTTAAAATCAAATTTATCAGCGTCTACAACCGTGATTGTTCCGTTAACGGTATCAGGTGGTGCGTATAGCCATAAAACTCATATCTTCGCGCGCATTATGTGGATGTACCTTGGTCTTTTGGCAGCTTTATTTTTAGGTTTTCATAATTTATGTAAAAAACACGCTGTACAGGGTAACGAGGTTTTCCCCGTGCTTCTAGGTACAGTCTTCTCTGGCCTTATACTCCTACTCCCCTGCTACCTAGGTTCTATATTTTATAGCGAGTATATGATGGAAATAAACTTGTTTATCAGCAATATTACTTGGAAGATTCACGGTTATATTGCCATTAAATCTGCGATCATGGCAGCATCTTGGCTACTAGCCTATCAAGCATTAAAACATTTGCCTATTACTATTGTTACTCCAATACGATCAGCAGGACCGTTTTTCACCTTTATCGGAGCAATTACCATCTATCAAGAAAAGCCTAACCCATGGCAATGGGTTGGATTCTTCCTCATCATACTTTCGGTGCTACTCTATTCCAGAATAGGTAAAAAAGAAGGCATTTTCTTTCGTAAAAATAAATGGATCTTCGCCATTATCGGAGCAACATTTTTAGGAGCTTCTAGCGGATTATATGATAAATTTTTAATTCAAAATTTGACACTGACCCCCCAAACCTTGCAGTTTTGGTTTAGTGTATACACCATACTCATTTTAGTAGTTATCTTAAACATCACTTGGTTTCCATATCCGGCCAAAAGGAAAGCATTCAAATGGCGTTGGTCGATACCACTTGTAGGAGTTTTGTTAGTGTTGGCTGATTATTTTTATTTCAAAGCATTACAAGATCCAGATGCTCTGATCATGTTACTGTCCGCTATCAAACGAAGTCAAATTATTATTGCGGTGGTCGTTGGTGGTTTAATTTTTAAAGAACAAAACAAACGTAAAAAGCTAGTACCGTTGGCCGGTATTGTCTGTGGTGTTTTCTTGATCTTATATTCATAACGAATGACAAACTTGTATGATGATCTGAACTATTCTGTGTTGCTCTTTGCGATTGTTACTTTTTCTTGGTAGTATATTTGTCTTATATGAGTGTTTGTGTTCAAATTATAGTTTTAAAAATTCATGGTATTTAAAAAGTTACATCCCTATTTACAAGAAATACTAGAGCGTTTTTCTTTTGAAAACCCTACTCCTTTTCAAAAAATTAGTATCCCCATTATAAAAAGCGGTACGAACGTTTTTTGTACTGCTCCAAAAGATAGTGGTAAAACCACAGCTCTAATACTTACCACCTTGCACAAGCTTAATTGTGAGGAAGTTGGTAATGCCCCTAGAGCCGTAGTTGTTGTAGAAAATAAAGAACGCGCACTTGAGTTGTATACGAAGTTTTTGTCTTATACAAAGCAGTCTTCAGTACGGGTGTATGTGAGTTATAAAGAATTGCATATTGATATTCAAAAATCAGAAATTTTCGAAGGAATAGATATTCTTATAACCACCCCAAGAACCTTACATAAATTATTTCTAATGAATGGTGTTAGTACTTCTCAATTGAAGATCTTCAGTGTAGATGACGGAGATTTTTTAGTGCAAAAATCTGAATATACCGCTATGATTGCGATTACACAAAGCATTAGAAAATGTCAATATGTGATCTTTTCAGAAAAAATGCATCCTATGCTAAGACGTTTCGAAGAGCATTTTATGGAGCGTGCCCGCCGTATAAAATTATAAATGCAACTTTTTTATCGTTCTGTTAATACCTGTTCGAAGAATACCATGCTCTAGGAGCATCGATAGATGTGCTTATTCAAAGAGTGATCGTACACCACAGGTTTATAGTAGTTGTCAACAAAAATTAAGAGCGTAGTATAGTAAATAGTATATTGTAAGTAATATCTTACAATATTATATGACGACCTTCAGTATCAAAAGCAGCTACAAAAAACACCCATGGCAATTTGTACTTGTTAAAACTTGGCTGATGTTTTTGACCATATCTTCGGTGGTAGGTCAGGGTACGACAGATTCAATTGCTTTCCAACACATTAAATACGGCATGTCGCAAAGTTCTGCATCTGTTCTGTACGAAGACAATCATGGTTTTGTTTGGATAGGTACTCCGAATGGACTCAATAGATTTGATGGAACGGATTTCAAAATTTTTGAAAAATCTACACTCGGTCAAACCGGACTAACAGAGGGTTTTGTTAATACGATATACGAGGATTGCGATACGTTGCTAATAGGCACTAATCAAGGACTCAGTGTTTATGATCGTACTTTGGATATTGTCTATCCTTATTCGTTTAAGAATCAGGGAAAAACTCTTGCGTTTAAAAATTTTCAATCCATTACAAAATCCGAACGTTTTCTTTGGTTGGGTACATATTCTAACGGATTGTATCGATATAACATCAAGACGGGCGAAATAAAGCAATTTTTGGTAGACGAAGTGCTTAGCCTAGGAAATCATAACAGCAACCGAATTTTAGAAGTAAAACCAATTGGTCAGGGTCAATTAATCGCAGTCTCTAGTGCTGCCATATTCGTTTTAAATGAGGAACTCGAAATTCTTCATGAATCAAACCAACCTGAAGATATCACTACCGTAGCTAAGATAGACACCCATAACTATTTGTTAGGTACTAAAGATGGTGCCTTAATTGAGTTGAAAATAGCTGTCTCTGGTGAATTACATCTGACGAAAACTATGATATCTCCTGGTTTTATTATATTATCTATCGCTAAAGATCAAAATGGATCCATTTGGATGGGTACTGAGAATAATGGATTATTTATTTACACAAAGGCTACAAAAAAAATTATTCATCTCAAATCAAATAGCACTTCACCCCTTTCGATCTCAAGCAATTCAATTTGGTCATTGATGAGCGCCAAAAACGGTGTTATGTGGTTGGGACCATTTAAAAATGGGTTAAGCTTTTACGATTCAGAATATACAAAGTTCACTCATATTAAAACCAACCCCTTTGATTCAAATACCATCAACAATAACGTGGTGAATTGTTTTCAAGAGGATGAGGATGGAAACATCTGGATTGGCACCGACGGAGGTGGACTCAATTATTGGAATCGATCTTCGGGCACCTTCAAACATTACGCTTTGGAAGATAAAAATTTTAGCAGTAATGTGGTACTTTCTCTCTTAAAAAGAGATAAAGATCAATTGTGGGTAGGAACGTGGGCAAACGGACTTTCCATTTTCAATACAAAGACAAAAACCTATGAGACTTGGAATACCTCTAATTCATTTCTAGCATCAAATAATATTACCGCGCTGTTCGAAGACAAGAAAAAACGTATTTGGATCGTAAGCTTGTTTGGAGAGGTACAGGTATATTACCCAGAAACTCAAAAACATAAAAATGTTGTGCTTAGGTCAGAAGTGGATGGAGCAAGAATAAGTACCGTAGCTCGCATAATGGAAGATAAAGCAGGAAATATATGGGCAGGTTCACAAACCTCTGGTATTTTTAAGCTTATCGAAAATGATGATCAATGGACCTCTATTCAATATCATGACAAAAGCTTGAAAAGAACCATCAGTAACAATTTTATAAACACGATCAATCTAGACAGTACAGGAACAATTTGGGTAGGTACTCAAGGAGGCCTTAACAGGTATATCTCAGAGCGTGATTCGTTTGAAGTTTTTACAAAGTCTGATGGTTTAAAAAATGACTTTATAAAAGCAATTGTTGCTGACAATAGCAATCAATTATGGTTGAGTACCAGTGGCGGCTTAATACGATTTGATCCCAACACCAAGGAAGGAATTAATTACGATATTGATGATGGCCTACAAGGAAATGAGTTTAACGCATCTGCATCTTATCTCACCATAAAGGGAGAACTCATTTTTGGAGGAAGCCAAGGCTTCAATATTTTCAGACCAGATGCAGTAACCAAACGAAAGAATGTTCCAAAGGTTTTTATTTCTGGACTCAAAATTTTCAACCAGCCTGTATTTCCTAATGATGATTTTGGAGTCTTAAAAAGATCAATTTCGCAAGAAGATTCCTTAACATTTAAGTATGATCAAGCGGTAATTAATTTCGACTTTAGGGCGCTGACCTATCGTCATCCTGATAAAGTAAATTACGCCTACTTTCTTGAGGGTTTTGAAACAGAATGGAATTACGTGGGCAAAGTGGCAAACGCAACTTACACTAATTTAAACCCAGGCTTGTATACGTTTCATGTAAAGTCTTCTAATTCTGATGGGGTCTGGAATGACCGTCGGTCTCAGCTAGTCATTAACATTTTACCTCCTTTTTGGCAAACATGGTGGTTTCGGCTACTGGTGGCCTTGTTACTAATAGGATGCACTTATTTGATTTATTTTTTAAGAGTTAGAAGTATAAAAGCATATCAGGTAAAACTAGAGGAGAAAATAAATGAACGAACAAAAGAGCTACAATATCAAAAGAAAAAACTGGTTGCAGCTTCTCAAGAACTTTCTGTTAAAAATGATGAAATTCAACGTTTTACGTTCGCAGTATCACATGACTTAAAGAGCCCTTTAAACAGTATTGAAATGATGGCAGGTCTTATATCTTTAGATATTGATCACAAGAAACAGACGGATGCATCTGAATGTCTTGGTTATATTACACAAGCTTGTTCAATAATGAAAAGTTTGATTGCTGATATTACTGAAATTGCAAAGCTTGGTAAGATTGAAAACAAGAATGAAATCTTAGATTCAAAAGAGATTATTCAAATAGCTTGTAATATGGCAATTGGACGATTTAAAGCAAAAAAGGCACGGTTAATTATTGGAGATCAGTTACCCAAAATTTATGGTGATCGAAATCGCTTAATACAGGTTTTTGAAAATTTGATCGACAATGCCGTAAAATATATGGGAGATCAAAAAGCACCATTGGTAGAAATTAAATCGATTACCTCTGATGACTTTTTTAATTTTATTATCAGTGACAATGGTTCTGGAATGGATGTAAAATCATTAGAGAAACTCTTTACCCCGTTTCAACGCTTTGATGCTAATACGGAAGGAACAGGTCTTGGTCTTTATATGATCAAAAAAATCATTGAATCTCATAAAGGTACTATTCATGCGAAATCGGAAGGCAAAGGTATGGGCACTACATTTGTAATTACCCTACCCAACGAGCTGGCAGCATGACGGACTTATGCAATATTTATATTCTTAGAAACCATAAAAAAATAAAAGGGATTTACTCGTAAAAGTAAACCCCTCTATACCAACCAATCAATTTACAAGGGCATCACAAGACCGGTACAGTTGCGAACTTGCCTTAATCATAGTTTCAACGTATTAAGGTCATTCCCTATAAACCACTAACATTTATTCAAAAATACCATGAACTTGGTATATTCAAAGTTCTCAATAGCATTTAAAAGTGCCTCGTTCAATAATTTTATGAGTGTGGTTAGGCTTGAATCTGTGTAATCAAATAAGGTAAAACTGTAAATTAAAGTGTCGGCAGGTTTTTCAGGCCAATGATTTTAGAAAAATCCAAAAATGCTACCTCCTCCTTTTTTCATCCACTTCTATCAGTTCGTCATCATTCCATTTACCACCAGTAACTACGTCACCATCTGAACCGAAAAATTTACCTTCACCATTGCGCTTATCGTCTTTCCATTGACCGGTATATTTTTCTCCGTTTGGCCAGTAATAAGTACCATAGCCATTACGCTTATCTCCATCAAAAGCACCTACATAGTATTGCCCGTCCGCCCAGTAAAAAGTTCCTTCACCTTGGCGTTCGTTGTCTTTCCATTGGCCCTCATAGCGACTCCCCGAATCTAACAGGGCTATTCCGTAACCATTTGCCTTACCATGCTTGACCTGACCGACATAGTGCATTTGGTTTCCTTTTTTACTTTTGAATTGCAAATATTCTCCAAAAGATTTTTCTTTAAGTTGACTACGCAAATGAGATAGCTGCACTTTTGTTTTTTCAAGAGTAAAATTAATAGAATCAAATTTGCGAATTTCTTTGGTTGCGGATGCCAAGCTCGTAGTTAACGAATCAGCGTTATCTGAATTGTTTTTGTTAAGGTTCTTATTATTTCTCACATCATAGCGTAATTTTTCTGCCAATGCAATACGAACAGGAATACCTAGGTTGTTTTCTTGATGAAACTTTAAGCTTTGCTCATATGAGTTTAATGCCGTTTCATAATCACCTTTCAAGAGCATTGAGTCAATATGAACTAACGCTTCATAATCTTGGAGTTGTTTGGAGAGCAATGAATGCTCTTCTTCTATCTTATTTAATTGATTTGCTAGGTTGCTACTTTTAATCATAAAATAAATAGCCCCAACAATAGTGATTGTAACTAATACAGCTATTGATGTCTTTGTTTTCATTTGAATTTTGGTCCTATAGTCTTCGATTTAAGATACGAATTAATCGTTAAAATGGATTTCAGGTAGCTTATTTTTTACTTTTCTGAAGTCTGGCGAGAAATACATGTGAAAACGCATGGTCCAACCCTGTTTGTAAATACCTCCGTTACTCAAATCTTGCCCCATGGAATACATCATTCCGGCGGCAAAGGTCAATCGAGGGGTCGCAATATAACCTAAGGTAGTGGTTAAACGTAAATCTTCCATGGGACTGGCTACCACTTGTTTTCCGCTTTGCATGATTAATTCTGCTTCAGGAGATACATACAGCGTTTTGGCTTTCAGTTTGTGACTGTTTAAAGGAATTTTAGCTCGAAACATATACCGCCAGCGATTTCTAAAAATATAGTTGCTATTTTCAGCGAAACTTTGTGTCCAACGATGTTCTATACGAATTCGGTGATAGATCATCGCGGAATATAATGGCATCGCGAACTGATACTGATGCCATATACGCCATTCGGGTACTACATTTCGGTCTGTAGAGTTCTCATCTGTATTAAAATTGATTCGAACTACCCCACCTAGACTAAAGTTGGTTTTCTTCGAATAAATATATCCGATGGCATGTCGATTGTAAATTTGTGCTACCTGACCAATATATGGAGTAGCCTCGGTTTCTTGAAATCGAAAATGTGTTTGCGCATCCCAGAAGAAACGTTTTCCAATTCGAATATTTCCATAAGTATTAAACCATACCTTTGTGGTCGGATCTTTATATTTTGACTCCAAAGGCAAAACTTCTTTTTCTTCTTCTTGCGCGAAAACCCCGTTTGAACCACAGAATAAGATAAAAATTAACGAAACAAAAATGCTATACTTAACTTTCATTTTTATTTCCCTTTATCGGTTAATTGCTCTTGAAACAATTTCATAATTTCTAGCGGATTCTCTTCTTTACGAAGTTTTCGTTCTAATTTTTTTGTATCGGCTTCACGCAACGCCTTTAGTTGATTATAGGTATTATTCATTTGCGCAAGCAGCTTGGTGGCATTATCACATGTCAAATTACCGTTCAGCTCTTGTATAAAATAGGGTATCAGAATTTTATGGTATGCCGTAGTAATTCGCTTCTTCACTTCTTCGTCCATTACGGTTGCCATAAACGGATTCCAAATAGCGTCTTGATACAATTGGCTTATTTCTTCTTGTTGCTCAGGTATATTCGCAGTTGCATCTACTAGTTTTAGCAAATCTTCAAAACAGCTGGTTAATTGCTTACCATAGGTCAATTTTTCATCTGCATTTTTAGTGGAAGCATATGTGCTAAGCGATATGTCCGCTAGTTTTTGAATTTTCGACAAGCCGTTTTGAAAAGGAATTGAAAGACTATCTTGAACGGATTTAATTTTTTGAACAAGCGTTTCATTTTGACGAATTAATTGCTCTTCGAGGGTGACGAGCGCTTGTGCTCGTTCTGCGCTGGTTAATTGTTGAGACAATGCACCTTGAATAAACAATACGCTCTGCTTAGCATAACGAACTCGCTCTTGCATACTAGCAAGAGTATTGCCGTCAAAATCAAATTCTTGAGCATTGGGCAGTACAAAACTTCTATTTCTTCCTGTACTGTCTAAGGGTACTATGATTTCTTTTGAAGGTTTTTCATTGAACCACAGTTGATTGATATACTCAGAGCGATTTATATATTGTAAAAGTCTACTTTCACTTAAAGAAACGAAGGGTTCTAAAGGTTCAAGAAAAGATTCTGATAGTCGCTCAAGACTATTATAATAGAATAAAGCATCCGCATCAGAGCGTTTCAAAATGTTAAGCTGACTATTTTGTAATAGTGATTTTGCATTCGAGAATGCGTTCTTATAGTCCTCAACAATTAAATTGATAGCTTTTGTTTCCAATGAATCTAAAGCAAAGTAAGGTACTTGTACTTTAAATTGAGATTTGAAATCTGCGGTGCCTAGCCGGTTTAGAATACTGTCTATCTTTTTGTAAAATCCTTCATTTTCAAGAAGCAAATCAGGCAAACCATCTTTAAGCTGAAAAGATGTTTTCGAATTAGATAAAGCAGTTCGTACGATTTGAATATAATTTTCATCCAAATTAATTACTTCATAATCATCTGAACTTGTAGCAAAAACTGGTATGTCAAGAATTTTACCATTTTCTATGACTTGTATTTTTCTCAATAATCCTTCTTCGAAAAACCAGCTTTCGGTATTTTCAATTGCCTCAACATCGTACGAAGACCATTCATCATGTGCCAAGCCGTTTCGAAGAAATCGTCCTACCAAGATGACCTTCTGATTCTCCATTTGAAAATTGCGTTGTGGAACTCCATTTTCAAAAGTGACCTCGCTTTTGAATAATGTTTTTTCAATTTCAGAATCTTTTATTTGGTTGACCGTATAATTCCATAAACCATGTGGCTTTCCATTTTTGAGAGAACCATTTCCTTGCTCTTGTACTCCGGTAATACGAACACGATACTCAAAATCAATAACCTTAGTTTGGCTGTCAGATTTAAATTCTCCGAATTGAAACTTCCAATCACCATCTGGTATTCCCTTAACAAACCCTCCCTGAAACAGAAATGAAGAATCCTCTTTATCTAAGAGGGCTTCAAGACTCGAACGTTGTAGTTGAAAAGCTCCGTCATATATCGTGTCTTGATCTGAAATAATATATTGATAATCGGCCCTTCCTGCGTAGGGGCCAACTGTCAAGTGACCTGTATAGCGCTGATTTTGTTGTGCACTCGCTTGAAATGGCAATTGCAGCGCAATCATCATTCCTACGATGAACAATAAGAAGTTTTTATCGAATTGAAACATTCGGCAAAAAAACTAAATTTTGGTTAGTATTACGAAGGTTTATACGAAAAATTAGTTCGTTTAGACTTTTGAGCTACCTACAGCAATCCCTAAATATTATTTTAATAAAAATAGGATGTGTTTTTTGTGAATATCCAATTTAAGATTTAACAAAGACCATGCAATGTTGCCAAGGTAAATTATCAATATTTTCTTCCAATTTAAAACCCGCGGCCTCCATTTCTTTAATAGATTGTTTCTCAGTCATTTTGTGAATTTCTTTTATTGGCACATCACCATCCTCACCTCGATACTCAATGAGATATAATTTTGCATCAGAACGCATCGCTTTTTTAACAGAAGCCATTAATTCTATCGGAAAGTTGAACTCATGGTATACATCCACCATTAATACTTTGTCTACCGAGTTTTCAGACAAGTTCACACTTTTTTCACTTCCTTTGACCGTTGAGATGTTTTGGATACCTGTAGCCTTTATTTTTTTTCGGATTGCGTCTAACATTTCATCCTGAATGTCTACCGCATAAATCTTTCCTTCCGTCGCTTTATTTGACATTTTAAAAACGTGATATCCTGAACCTGCGCCGATATCAGCAATGGTATCTTCAGGTTGAATATTCATATTTTTTAGAAGTGTGGAAGTATTCTCCTCTTTTTCTCGCTCTGGGCGTTCTAGCCAACGAATTCCTTGAAACCCCATGACATGTGCAATTTCTCTACCCATGTACCATTTTCCAATCCCGTTCGGATCTCCTGTTTTGTACGTATAGGTTTCTTTTTCTCTAGTTTGGTTTTGACCCTCGCATTGATTCGAAATAAAAAGGATGCACAAAATAATAGGAAGCGAAAAAAATCTTTTCATATATTCTTATGGATTGCTTGCTAGTTGTCCACCGTTATAGCTAATACGATAAATAGCATCACCAAAATCATCAGAAATTAGTAGCGAGCCATCTTTTAATTGTAAGAGATCAACAGGTCTTCCGAAACGTTCTTGACTTTCGTCATCGAGCCACCCGTCTAAAAATGTTTCATACGAAACTGCTTTTCCATCTTGCAATGCAACCAACGAAATTTTATAACCCACTTTTTTACTTCGGTTCCATGAGCCATGTTCTGCGATGAAAGCATATTGTTTATACTTTTCAGGAAACATATCTCCGGTATAAAACTTAACTCCTAACGGAGCGACATGCGCACCTAAAGCCTGAACGGGTGCCACAAAATTATCACATGAATTTTGATCTCCATATTCAGGGTCTTTCACCACGCCCCCATGACAGAAAGGATAACCGAAATGTTGCCCTGCTTTGGTAACTCGGTTTAATTCGCATGGCGGAATATCATCGCCTAACATATCTCTACCGTTATCAGTAAAGTACATTTCTTTAGATTCAGGATGCCAAGTGAAACCAACAGAATTTCGTACACCCTGCGCATAGATTTCACGATCAGTTCCATCAGGGTTCATACGCGTAATGGTAGCAAAGCGCTTATCACTAACCGTGGAGTCACAAATATTACAAGGTGCTCCTACGGGGACATATAACTTATCATCAGGTCCGAAAGCGATATATTTCCATCCGTGATGAAACTCGGTCGGATAATCGTCATAAATTACTTTTGGTTTTGGTGGATTATTTAGTTTCGATTCGATACTGTCATAGCGCATCAAACGACCAACTTCAGCAACGTATAGCGATCCGTTTCTGTAGGCTATTCCATTGGGCATTTCGAAAGTGGTGTCTAAGACAATGACATTATCCGCTTTGTAGTCTTTATCACGATCTTGAATGGCATAAACGGTATTTTCATTTCTAGTACCTACGAAAAGCGTTCCATTATCACCCATGGCCATAGAGCGCGCACCATCAATACTATCGGCATAGACTTCAATCTTGAACCCAGGAGGAAGGTTTAATTTTTCAATAGGCAACACAGATTTAGCCTCATCATACTGAATCAGGGGTTCAATCTTAGGTTCTTCTTTACAGCAAAAAAAAGAAAGTAGCAGAGTTGAAAGTACTAGTGTTCTTAGAGTTAGGTATTTTTTCATTATAAATATTTTTTCAAATTCTTTTTAAAGTAAGCAGCGCTATCGGTAATACTTTGCATTGAATTTTGAGCAAAATTACCACCTTGCTCAATATAATAGTATTCAAGAGCATCAGTATCAATTTTAGATAAGAGGGCTACATAATCAATGGAGCCATTACCCATTTCAGTATAATCTCTAGTCACCTTATCCATATCCTTAATATGCCACATGACATATCTGCCTGGCTGTTTGGCAATCCATTCCGAAGGCGATAGTTTTGAAGCATGTTCAATCCAATACATATCCATTTGTAGTTTTACCAAATCATCATCAGTTTCATTTAAAATAATATCATATCCAATTTTACCATCGTGCTCGGTAAATTCGAAATCATGATTGTGATAGGCAAAACCTAAGCCAGCGGCATTGACTTGCTCACCGATCTGGTTGAGTTTTTGAGCTAATTGTTTAAAATGCTCCAAGGTTCTATATTCTGGTGCCAACCAAGGCCAGGTAATATAACTTTTATTTAACGCTTTAGCTCCAGTAATACATTGATCAACAAATTTTTTAAGCTCGTCGTCTGTCTTTTCGAAATAGTCTGAAAATCCATAATGACCGCTTGTCGCTGTAAGATTCAAGTCATCTAAAATGGATTTTAATTCTGAAGATTTATAGCCATAGTACAAATCTTTATCACCATCATAGCCATAAGTTTCTAAGTCTTCATAACCTAGAGCCGCTACTTTCTTCAAACTCTCTAAAGGATTCTTAGCCATGGCATCACGAATGGTGAAGAGTTGAAGCCCCATTTTGTATTTCGATTTTATAGTTTTTGGCATTTCTCTTTTTTCGGAAGACCAACATGATGTAGGCAATAAAGAGGCAGATACCAAAAGTCCCGATTGCTTTACAAAACGTCGTCTATTGATGGATTTACTTTTTTGCATGTAGGATGGAATAGCTATTTATATCAAATATAATCTTAATTGCAATACCATTTTGAACTACATTTTATGTAACAGTATATTCTAAAGTTTAAGTAAATGAATAGGTTTGTACTTAGAATAATTTCAAATTGAAAACTGAACACGTCCATTATAAACTGTACAAACCTTTTGGCATGCTAAGTCAGTTGCATTCTAACAACCTTAAAGAGTCAAAAAAGAAGCGTTTTCTAAGTGAACTTTTCGATTTTCCAGAGGGAATAATGCCCATCGGACGCTTGGATGAAAAATCGGAGGGACTATTATTGATGACCACAGATGGTAAATTGAGCGATACCATCAATCAATCTGGAATTGAAAAAGAGTATTTCGCACACTTAGATGGTTTAATTTCTGATCAGGCAATTGAGGAATTAGAACGTGGTGTTGAAATTGGTTTTGAGGGAATAAAGTACAGAACCAAAGCCTGTAAGATTGAAAAAATAGAAACTCCTACCCTACCTTTACCAGATGCCAAAATTCGACTAGGAAGACATCGACCCAACTCTTGGATTCGAATTATAATCACAGAAGGAAAATTTAGACAAGTACGAAAAATGACCGCAGCTGTAGGTTTTCCAACACTTCGTTTGGTTCGTGTGCGTATCGGAGATATTCATTTAGATGG